>CAYYUV010000011.1:0-46271 GCA_964474405.1 uncultured Oscillospiraceae bacterium | reverse complement strand
TAATCCGCTTGTGTTTGCTGCCGAGGAAGAAGGAATCTTTATTGGCTATGTGATCTATCACGCATATGATGAAGGAAGCGTAGAAATTGGATGGGTGCTTTTACCGGAATACTGGGGGCGCGGATATGCGTCGGCACTAACGGATCGGCTCATTTGCAAAGCGCGGCAGGAACAAAAGGATGTAGTTATAGAATGCGTTCCGGCACAGGAGGCAACAAATCGGATTGCGCGGAAAAAGGGATTCTCTTATTGCGGTATTTGTGACGGATTGGCGGTATATCGACTCGCATGCTAAATTCCCGTTTATCGGGGAGATTATGAGCATAACCCGCATACACAGTCGTTGAAGCTGCGCACCTTTTCGCGTTTTTCACCTACCTCCACGCACCGTTTGGGACGTTTCTGACAATGAAAAGCCGCCTTTGTCCACTAGGACAAAGGCGGTTTTTTTGACTCTTCGTCAATAGTTGGGGTAAGAGCAGTCAAACAGTATGCAAACCAAAGCTTCGTCTTTTTGCTTTCCTTTATGGCCTGACAAAGACAGACGCGGGGCAAGCGCCCCGCGTCCGATAAACCGAGATATGTAACAGTCAAATCCGCGATCAGTTGTTGGCCTTGATCGCTTTTCTCGCGTCAGCCTTCTTGCCAAAGTACTTGATCAGCAGCAGGACGCCTACCATAACGGCGATGGCCGCAACGGAGATGAACGGCGACTGAACCAGCGCGGCAAGGATGTAGAACACAACGCACACGGCGGCAACCGTCAGCGCATAGGGCAGCTGCGTGGAGACATGATTGATATGATCGCACTTGCCGCCCGTAGAGGCCATGATGGTCGTGTCGGAAATCGGCGAGCAATGATCGCCCATGACCGCGCCGCCCAGGCATGCGGAGATGGTGATGATCAGCATCTGGCTGAGGTTATCCGGGAACAGCGAAACCACGATGGGAATCAAAATCCCGAAGGTGCCCCAGGAGGTGCCGGTTGCAAACGAGATGCCGCAGGCGATGACGAACAGGATCGCCGGCAGGAAGATGCTTGCGGAGCTGCTGCCAACCAGATTGTTGACGAACACGTCGCTGCCAAGCATGTTGGTGACGCCGGACAGCGTCCAGGCAAACGTCAGGATCAGGATGGCCGGAACCATTGCCTTGAAGCCCTCGGGAATGCTGTCGGTGATCTGACGGAAGGTCAGTACGCGGCGGATCAGGAAGTAGATGAAGGTGAACAGCAGCGCTGCAAACGAACCCAGCACGAGGCCGACGGAAGCGTCGGAGGACGCAAACGCGGAGATGAAATCGGTGCCGGAGAAGAAGCCGCCGGTGTAGACCATGCCGGCGATGCAGGCGATGATCAGCACGATCACGGGGAGGATCAGGTCGAGAACGATGCCCTTGGAATCACTGGAGTCCTCGTTGATCGCTTCACCGTAGGGACGCGCGGCGGTGGTGAACAGATCGTTCTTCTCCATCGCGTTGCGCTCATGGAGCTTCATGGGGCCGAAATCGAACTTGGCGACGGCCAGCACGATCATCATCGTGATGGTCAGAAGCGCGTAGAAGTTATACGGAATGGTTTCCAGGAACATAACAAAGCCGTTGATGGAGCTGCCTTCCGGCACCGAGGACGTGACCGCCGCGGCCCAGGAGCTGATCGGCGCGATGATGCAGACAGGCGCCGCCGTAGCGTCAATGATATAGGACAGCTTTGCGCGCGAAACCTTATGGCTGTCGGTCACCGGCAGCATAACGGAGCCGACGGTGAGGCAGTTGAAATAGTCATCGATAAAGATCAGGCAGCCGAGCGCAACCGTTGAAAGCTGGGCGCCGGTGCGGGTCTTGATCCGCTTCTGTGCCCAACGGCCAAACGCGGCGCTGCCGCCCGCCTTGTTGATCATACATACCATGATGCCCAAGATGATCAAAAACATCAGGATGCCCACGTTCCATCCATCTCCGATTTTGGCGGTCATCTCGGCAAAAATGCCGGTATATGTCCCCTCAAAATTGAAGTTAAAATAGAACAGGCAGCCGGCCACAATACCGATAAACAGGGAGGTGTAGACCTCCTTGGTAATCAGCGCCAGCACAATGGCGATGATCGGCGGCAACAGAGACCAGAAGGTCCCGTACATGCTGCTTACGGTTCCCTCACCGTCGTCCGCGCTTGCATACACGCAGCAAAGGACGACAGCCAGTAAGACAGCAACGATGAGGATGGTTTTCCAGGGTTTTCGCATAATACCTTTCATGATGGTTCCCCTCTCATTTTGATAGGCAGGCGAAAAGGCATGGGTTTGGACAGAATTCGCCTATATCCTAATGATATCAGCGTATTCATAAAGAAACCGCTAAGAACGGCGACAGATGCATAAAAGAATGGCAAATGTGAATTTTATGATCCAAAAAGCGCTAAAAAAACCGAATGATGTGAGAAAATGAAAGTACACAAAACAGAGGGGGTTACCACTTTTTCGCGCGATGGAGGGCAAGCGCGTTCTTGGGGGGAATTGCGGGGCGGCAGACGTCATGGTCATAATCAAGCGCGGGCGAAAAGCACGGATCGCCGGCCACAAGAACCTCGCGAAACACGTCCATTCGCCGCTGCTCCTCGCGCTCGGTCGGAGGTTTTTTAGCGGGAATCGCGGCATGCCGCCGGAACACCGCATATGGGGTGAACACGCAGCGGCGGCCCATTTCCGCTAGGCGCAGGCAAAGCGCCGCGTCAAAGCATGCGTCGCCCAGCGATTCGTCAAAGCCGCCCGCCGCGAGGAACGCATCGCGGGAGACCATCATCGCCTCCGCGGGCACGGCAGAGACATTGCGGATGCAGCGGCAGCGGCGCGCCTGCTCGGGATCATCTCCGCGCACGGGTTTTCCCGCATATAGGGAGCCCAGACCGCCGTGAAGCCCGATCACCGTACCGCAGGAACGGATGGAGCCGTCCGGCTCAAGCAAAAGCCCTCCGACAGCGCCGATGTCCTGCTGCACCGCAAGCTCCAAAAGCCGCTCCAGATCGTCGCAGCCCTCCGGCATAAGCGCGGAGCTGAGAAACAGCAAATACGGCGCGTGTGCGGCCTTGGCGCCGAGATTGTGCAGCGCGGCATAACCGGTTGCTCCGGATGCGGTCACGATCTCGGCCGCCCTGCGGCGTGTGAGCGCCGCGTAATAGCACAAAAGCCGATCCTCACGCGGAGCGGCATCGACGATTGTCAGCTGATAGCGGTCAAAAACGCTGGACATCTCAAGCGTCTCCAGTGCGGCGCGCAAGGGTTCATAGCCCAGATGATTGACAAGAACGATCGCGATTTTCGCCCGGCGCGGCACGCCGTAGCGTACCGCAAACGTATGCGGCACGAGGCCGTTCGACACCTCACCCTGCCGGCCAAGCAGTGGCAGCGCCGCGGCCACGCTTGCACAGTCCGTAGCGGGCAGCGTCACAGAGAAGGAGGCCAGAATCCTTGGGATATGAACAACGCTTTGCGCGGAGAACGCGGTCGTCAAAACAAACCGATACAGCGCATCGGGCAAAAGCGAGTACTGTGCGCGTGCGCGCGCATACAGCGCGGCGGATACGGCAAACCCCATGCCGATATCGTTATAGGACAGGAGCGTATCCGGCGAAAAATCGGGCTTCCACCGGGGCAGTCGCCTTCCCCCGTCTGCAAGCCGGGTATCCTCATCAAAATAGACAAAATCCGCGCCGTCCGCGAACGCGGAAGCTATGAAGAACAGCGCGTCGGGTGAAAGAAAGCAATCACCCGGCAAAAACAGCAGCGCCGCCCCCTGCGCGCCTCGGGCGGCAGCGTTTGGATCCGCGGCGTCGGACAACAGTTCGTAATGCGTGTTGGACTGTGCCTTCAGCGCATCATTAAGAACATGACCTGGCTCGGTACAGCCGATCACGGAGATCAGCGGGCAGGAGCCGGAGACGGCGCGCTCCGCCGCCGGTTCCCGTTCAGCCCGCGCAGTATACGCAAGATAGGCGCGATAGCGTTCAACGTCTTCCATGACGAGTAGTTTACGCCCGTCGGGAAACGGTTATACAAAAGGCGGCTCGCAACCGCGAACCGCCAGAAACCCTTCGTCCGTATGCGCAGCTAGAATTGCGTGCTGCACCGGGCAAGATAATCGTTGTCGAATGAATGCAGCGTACCCAGAACGATATAAATATCCTTGATGCCATATTCACGGATCATATCCGCTATCCCGCAGCCCATCTCGCCCTTGGAATAATAACGCGCGTCGCAATAATGCACCTCGCTGTACTGACCGGTAAACATGGGGACAATGCAAAGCCCGTAGGAATCGGTCAGCACAAGACAGCGATCCTCCGTATCCGCATCGCTTTTGAGGATTGTCCAGGGACCGGCGCTGCCGCCAAGATAGACGGTATAGCGGTCGCGTGCATCCGCGTTTTGATCGATGAGCGGAATCTCGACAAACGAGGATCTGCTCTCCGCACGCAGCACGGTCACGGCGCCTGGCGGCACCATGATGTCCAGCGTGTCGGGGTTTTGCTCCATCTGCTTGGTCGGATTCTCCCGATACAGCGTGCCGAGAAAAGGAGATTCCTGCGTAACTGAAAACGCCTCGTAGGGCGTGGGCATCTTGCCAGAAAGCCGCACCATCTCGCAATACACATAGTAAGCGCCGAGCGGCGTCCAGTGCATATCGGTACGGAAATACACATAGTCCCCGTTCAGGACATAGGGACTGAGGATATCCGTAGCGGAAACCGCCATGACATTATCCGCCGTGACGGCCTGCACAAACGACTCCACATCGGAAAACATGCCCTGCGGGTTGGCGCTTGCCATCATGCGCGACACCGATCTGCTGTAAGGCACAAAGGTCAGTGTCAACGTGCCGTCCTCGGGCAAAAGCGCAGCGTAGGTATCAAACAAGGCAGACCGCTGAAGCACGGCAGCGCGCGAATAGGCGTGGATGCGCGACACCTGATCGTCGGCCTGGGAATAGACGCCCAGCGTATACGGGAAAGAAGGGATATCGGGTTCGGGCTTGACCGGCCGCGGCGTGACGATCGGAAGCGGCGTGGGCTCGTTCTGTGTTGCGGACGGCGCGGCAGGCGCAGTGGGCGCCGGCGTGGACGCAGCAACGGGGCGTGCGGTCGGCAGCACGTCGGACAGCACGTCCTCCGTCAGCCCCGTATCCTCCACAGCGGCCGTCAGCGGGTCGTCCGATACGGCGCTGTCAACCCGCGCATAATCCTCCCACGACGCGAGGCTGACGCTTTTTCTCAGCGTCTGACTGGCAGTGATGCCCACCTCGCGAAGCGGAAAATGCTCCAAAAGAAAGCTCTCCAGCTGATCCTCATAGGTCCCGTCAAAATAGGCGGTCAGCCCAAAGACCGGCTTTGCCGCCAGCAGGCGGTTCTCATACTCTGCATACTCCCCTCCCGGCTGTGTCAGCTCATACGCACCGACGCCCAGCAGGCAGACGATGCACGCAAGCGTTACAATAAGCATCAAATACTTTCGCATCGAAACCGCCTCCTAAAACCGGAAATAGAGGAATGGATTGAAGCTCTGCCCGACCAGAAACATCAGGCTGAGCAGCAGCAGCGAAACCGTCAGCGCCGCCTTGATATAGGGACGGGCGGCGTTGCTCTTGCCCGCCGCTTTGCGTTTTGCGTAATACGCCTCAACCGTCTTGCGCAGCGGCAAACAGCAGATCATGCTGATCAGAATCAGCACCAGATTGTCCCGAAACGCATAAACGGCATATACGTCCGTCCAGCCAACGATCCATGGGGCAAACATGCCGCGCAGCTGCAAAAACACATCCGCAAACGTTTCGTTTCGGAACGTCACATAGCCCACGACAATCAAAATCAGGGTGAACAGATGCTGAAAAAACGCGGGCATGCGCCGCTGCAGCTTTTGGAAGACCGTGCGCTCCAGCACCATCAAAAAACCGAAGTAGACGCCCCAGAAGAGATAATTCCACGACGCGCCGTGCCACAGCCCCGTCAGCCCCCATACGACCGCCATGTTCAGAATCCAGCGGCCGGTGCTGACCCGGTTGCCGCCCATCGGAATATACACATATTCGCGAAAGAACGCGCCGAGCGACATATGCCATCTGCGCCAGTATTCCGAGATGCTGCGTGAGGCGTAGGGCGCGTCAAAATTCTCCAAAAACCGAAAGCCGAACATGCGCCCCAGGCCGATGGCCATATCGGAATACCCGGCGAAATCGAAATACAGCTGCAAACAGAACAGCACGGCGGCCAGCCACGCGGACGCCGTGGACATGCCTACGGGCGCGGGCAGCCCGGACAGCACCTCGCCACACAAATTTGCCAGCACCACCTTTTTGGCAAGCCCAAGCGAAAAGCGAAAAAAGCCCTGCCCGATCCCAGAACGCGTAACCTGCCGCTCACTCAGCATATCGGCCACGTCGCCGTAGCGGACAATCGGACCCGCGATCAGCTGTGGAAACAGACAGACATACATCAGCAGCCGCAAGGGGTTCTTCTGCAGCGCCGCCTTGCGGCGGTACACATCAACGGTATAGGTAATGATCTGGAATGTATAGAACGAGATACCGATAGGCAGCGTTGGCGACTGCATGGAAAAGCCGATGCCGAACAGATCACAGAAGGAGTTGATCAGAAATGCGGAATACTTAAAAAAAACCAAAAAGGACAGGCTGACCACGAGCCCGAGCACCAGGGCGAGCTTGCGTCTGCTCTGCTGCTGCTGGCGATCCAAAATCCTAGCGCAGACATAGTTGACGCCGGTAACGACAAGCATGGCGACGATCCAGATCGGTTCCCCCCATGCATAAAACAGCAGCGACGCGATCAGCAGCACCGCGTTGCGAAAGCGCAGATTGAGAACCAGGGTGTGCAGCAAAAATACAATGGGTAAAAACAAACACAGGAATGTAATCGATGAAAAAACCAACTTGCTGCCCCTCCGCCCGTTCGTTTCAAAAGATGTATCACACTATATCAGGATACGTCAAAATTTGCAATTATCAGATTTGGCCTGCTCCGACGGCGGTCGCAAGCAGGCCAACAATGCTAAATATCGATCCGTCAGCGCATGCGGCGAAACAGCGGCATACCCACAAACGGAACAAGTACCGCCAGCACGCAGCAGATGACCGACGCGGCCGTGACGGAGAACGGACGCTTGTTTATCATCTCCGCAATCACGACGGACAGGGTAAGCCGGTTCCACACCACGACGATGATGACGGTAAACACGAACATCAGAATCATGGCAAGGCACATCAGCACAAAGCGCTTTTTGTAGCTGATATCGCGGCGAATCAGCCGGCTCAGGGTGCTGATCAGCAGCACAAGCACAAACAAACGCACCACCAGCCGGATGATGTACAGCGCCAGCAGCCCGATCGGCACGAGCACCCCCTCCAGAACCGCCGTAACAAGCGACCAGGTGGAGTATTCATACGCCGTGTCATAGCCGGACGTATCAAGCGTGATCCAGTTGAGGTGCATCAACAGGAGAAACAGCAGGCAGGTCAGAAGAATCGCGATCTTGGTATACCGCGTTCCCCTGCTCGCCCGGAATCGCCCGGAATGCCGATTGCCCCGTATCTGTTCCATCCGTTCCTTCCCCGAACCGAAATTATTCCTTCAAAAGCGCGCCGATTGACGCGCGCAGCGCGGACGAAAGCCTGCCGCGCCTTGCATCCGCCTCGTCTGGCGAATCGCCGCGCACACCGACATAGAGCTTGAGCTTGGGCTCCGTCCCGCTCGGCCGGACGGTGACCCAGTCGCCGCCCTCCAGCGTGTACCTTAAAGCGTTGGCACGCGGCAGACCCGTTGACCCCGCAACGGAAAAATCCTCCACGCGAACGACCGAGATGCCGCCAAGCTCCGCAGGCGGCGCCGCACGGAGATCGGACATGACCGAAGCGATCCGTTCCAACCCCGCTTTTCCTTCAAGCGTAAAGGATATGCCTGTCTCCCGATAGCTGCCGAAGCGGCGATCGATCTGCTCCAGCACATCAAAAAACGACAGGCCGCGCAGATGATACACAACGCAGGCCTCGGAAAGCAGCATCGCCGACAAAATGGCATCCTTATCCCGGGAGAAACCGCCGGCCAGATAGCCGTAGCTCTCCTCAAAGCCAAACAGGAAGGTATGCTCCCCCGTCTGCTCGCAGCGGTCGATCTGCTCCGAAATAAAGCGGAAGCCGGTCATGACCTCTGCCATCTCTGTCCCGTAGGCAGCGGCGATGGCATCCGCCAGATGCGTTGAAACGAACGATCTTACGACCAGCCCGTTGTCCGGCAAGGAGCCCATCGCCGCGCGTTCGCTCAGGATATAGTAAAGCAGCAGGCAAGCAATTTGATTGCCCGTCAGAACGCGCCAGCTGCCGTCGCCCCCTAGCACGGCGACGCCCAGGCGGTCGGCATCCGGGTCGGAGGCCAGAATGACGTTGGCATGCCTGCTTTCCGCAAGCGGCATCGCGAGGGCAAAGGCCTTGGGATCCTCCGGATTCGGCGCAAGAACGGTCGGAAACGCGCCGTCCGGCATGGCCTGCTCCGGCACAACGGCAACGTTTTGCACACCGATCCTGCGAAGAATCTCCGTCACCGGCACATAGCCTGTACCGTGCAGCGGCGTATAAACGATGGACAGGGCGCCGCCATCGGTCTTAAGCAAATCGGGATGCAGCAGCAGCGTGCGGATCGACGCATAGTAGGCCTCGTCCACATCCTGCCCGATCAGCACGATCTTTCCCGCGGCGACTGCCGCGTCATAGGAAAGGCTGACAGAAGAAAAATCCTCCACGTCCAAAATCTCATGCATGATGGCGTCCGCGGTTTCGGGCCGAACCTGCCCGCCGTGGGCGGCATAGACCTTGTAGCCGTTGTATTTGGCCGGGTTATGGCTGGCGGTGATGACCACGCCTGCCGAGCAGCCAAGATGCCGGATCGTAAACGACAGCTGCGGCACGGAATGAAGCGTCTCATACAGATAGACGCGAATGCCGTAGGTGGAAAGGACGCAGGCCGTTTCCCGCGCAAACAGCGCGGAACAGCGGCGCGAATCGTAAGCGATGCAGACAGACGGCTCTGCTTGTGACTTGCACAGATGCCGGGCAAGTCCGTGGGTCGCCTGCCTGACGGTATATACGTTCATCCGGTTGTCGCCGGCGCCCAGGATGCCGCGCAGACCCGCGGTACCAAAGTCCAGCCGGCGGTAGAACCGCTCGGTGATCTCCTGCGCATCGCCTTCAATCTGCCGCAGTTCCTCCTTTGTTGCCTCATCCACCAGCGGACTGGACAGCCATGTCAAAAAGCGTTCCTTGGGATCAGTCATGATAACCGCTCCTTTCCGTCAGATAACGTATCACATACCCCGCCGCAACAAGCCCCGCGGCGCCCGTCGCCGGCGCGATGCTGCCCAGCGTCTCCGAAACGGGTTTTTGCGGCGTCTCGGCCGAACACACGACCGGCAGCGCGGAAAAGCCCCTCTGGCGCAGCTCGTGCCGCATGCGCCTTGCAAGCGGACAGTCCGAAGTCAAAAACACATCCGTCACCGAAAACGACGCCGGATCCAGCCGGTTGGCCGCGCCCATGCATGACAGCATCGGGATGCCGCGCGCACGCGCAAACTCGGCCAGGGCAAGCTTTCCCGACAGCTGGTCAATGGCGTCGACCACAAAATCCAGCCCGTCCGGCAGGGTGGAAACGGTATCCTCCCCGATACGCAGATCGAGCGTAACAATCGCCGCGTCCGAGACGTCCTCCAGCCGGTTCCGGGCGGCGTCAACCTTCTTCATGCCGACCGTACTTTTTTGGGCAAACTGCTGGCGGTTGAGATTGCTTTCCACTACGACGTCAAAATCCACAAGCACCAGCTTGCCCACGCCGGAGCGTGCAAGCGCCTCGGCACAATGGCCGCCGACGCCGCCAAGCCCCACCACGGCTACGGTGCTGCGGCAGAGCGTTGAAAGCGCATCCGCACCGATCAGCGCGGCGGTACGCGACAGGTACGCCCCGTTCATTGCTGCGCACCAAACGACAGCGCCCGGCAGCTCTCCCACGACAGGCCGAACACCGAGAGGCGTTTGGACAGAAGCTGCTGACGTCGCACGTGATAACGCCTGTTTGCATCGCGATCGCCGTATTTGTCGTCGCCAAGCACGGGAAAGCCCGCATGCGCCGTCTGTATGCGAATTTGATGTGTCCGTCCGGTCAAAAGCTCGATCTCAAGAAGACTCAGCCCGTCGTGGCGCGCCAGCGTGCGATAGGCAAGCTCCATCCTAAGCGCACCCGGCTCACCGGCGTCGCAAAGACGCATCAGCCCCGCCTGCGCATCCTTGATCGCATAATCCACCAACCGTCCCGCGTCGGGCGCGCTGCCCACGACAAGCGCGTGGTATTGCTTTTTTGTTTCATGCGCACGAAAGGCGTCCAGCAGGCGATCCCGCATGGAGTCGGTGCGCGCAAACACGGTAAGCCCCTCGGTGTTGGCGTCCAGCCGGTGAACGGCGTACAGCGGGTCATAGAACGCCGACAGCTCCGCCATCAGCCCGTCCTCGACCTCGACGCCCGCGTTCTTATCCACCACCAGCAGCTCATCATCCTCATACACGCCGGTGCAGCTGGAAAAAGCCGGCAAAAGCTTACGCTGCGCAGGATATTCCGTCCAGGGGGGAATGGAATAAAAGATCATCGTCTCCCCAAGCGTGGGATGTTGCAAGGAAAGCGCATAGGCCCAAAGCCGAATCTGCGTGCCGGGCGCATCCGTCCCGTAGCGCATATCGCCCACAACCGGCAGCCCCGCATGCGACAGCTGAACACGGATCTGATGCGGACGGCCGGTATATAGCTCCACATCAAGCAAAGCGGTATCCGCATCCCGAGCCAGCGTGCGATAGGACAGCCGCGCAAGCTTTGCGCCGGGCGTGTCGGCAGAAACGACCGCGGTCTGGTTGGCAGCCTCGTCCTTAACAAGATAGTCCGTCAGCTTCGCCTGCGGCAGCGGCGTCCCACGCACGATCGCCGCATAACGCTTTGCCGCCGTATGCCCGGAAAACTGCGAAGCAAGCCGCTGCGCCGCCTTGGAGGTGCGCGCAAACACCATCACGCCGCCTACCGGGCGATCCAGCCGGTGCACAAGCCCGAGATACACGTCGCCGGGCTTTTGATATTTCTCCTTCACATAGGCCTTCAGCGCCGTCAACAGATCCGGATCGTGCGAGGCGTCCGCCTGCACCGGCATGTTGACCGGCTTTTCGACCACCAGAAGGTGATTGTCCTCATACAGGATCTTCATACGGTTTTCGGCTGCCACCGGCCGGTCGTGCCGCAGGGCAAAACGAGCCCGTCACGGAGGATCGGCAGCCCGATCTCGTCGGCACAGCTCACGCCCGCGGGCATGGTCAGCGATAACACATTCTTTAGCACACTCGGCGCAAGGCCGGTCGTATACGAATTGATCAGGAAAAAACACGGCGTATCCGACAGCAGCTGCGCGCAATCCTGCACAAGCGAAAACAGGCTGTCCTCCATCTTCCACATTTCGCCGGTCGGGCCGCGGCCATAGCTCGGCGGATCCATCAGAATGCCGTCGTAGCGGCTGCCGCGCCGCTGCTCCCTTTTGACAAACTTAACACAGTCATCCACGATATAGCGCGCCGGCGCATCCGAAAGGCCGCAGGCGGCCGCATTCTCCTTCGCCCAGGCGACCATGCCCTTTGCAGCATCCACATGCACGACCTCCGCCCCGGCCTTCAGGCAGGCGCAGGTCGCTCCGCCGGTATAGGCAAACAGATTCAGCACCCGCGGGCGGCGGCCAACCCCGGCAGCAAGCCCCGTAAGCGCATCGCGCATAAAATCCCAGTTGACCGCCTGCTCGGGAAAGAGCCCCGTATGCTTAAAGCCGGTCGGCCGTACAACAAACGTCAGATCGCGATAGTGAATCCGCCAGCTTTCGGGCAACTCCCGGCAAAACTCCCAATGCCCGCCGCCACTCTGCGCACGAAGATAGATCGCATCCGCCTTCCGTTCCTCCATCGTCCAGATGGCCTGCGGATCGGGTCGAAGCAGCGTAACACCGCCCCAACGTTCCAGCTTTTGACCGTTGCCGGCATCGAGTATCTGATAATCCCGCCATTGTTCGGAAAGATACACCCCATCCGCTCCTTCCCAGCCGTCTGTGCTGCATGCATCGTCTCATATCACAATGCAATATTATTTTTAGTTTAGCACATCGCCCCCCCGAACGCAATCTGCATGCACGCTTTTTTCTGCCGCGATGCGCGCCTGGCACGCAAAAAACATCCCCCGCACAGCAAAACACAGCCCCCGCGAAAGCGGAGGCTGTGCAGCATGCGAATGTCAGAACGCGCTTATTTTCCTTTCATGCGCCGCATAAACAGAGCCACGGCAGCGGCGGCAAAGGCAACGGTATAGCCAAGCACCACAAACAGATGCGGGAAGATGCCTGCCCAGTCGCCAGTCATGGCCGCAACGACCATATCCAGCGCATGCGAAAACGGCAGTAAATAGCAGATTGTGCGGAACGCGCCGCCGATGAGGTTCAGATCAAACCAGGTGCCGCTAAGCCAGGCCACGACGTTGACCAGGATGGAGCTGATGCCGGGCGCCTGCTTGCTGGTAAACACAGAACCGATCAACAGCCCCAGCGAGATAAACAGCAGCGCAACAGGCAGCAGCAGAAGAAGCGCCCGGACAAGCCCCCAGCCGAACGGAAGCCCGACCGCGACGCCCACGCCCAGCACCAGCACGCACTGGATCATGGCGAGGGGCAGCATGGGAAGCGTGTAGCCCAGTATGTATTCCGTCCCCGTCATGGGGGAAGCAAATACGCGCATCAAAAAGGACGTGTCCCGATCGCTTGCAATCAGCTGTCCTAAAAACAGCGAGAGAAAGGACAGGCCAAACACCGCCATGGCGGGCGCAAACGTCGTGATCGGAAACGAGGAGTCCGGCATATCGGGAATGCTGCGCTTGAGCATCGTGATTAAAAGCAGGATAACGACCGGAAATCCGACGCCGAAAATCACGCTCAACGGATCGCGGATACATTCCATCCAATTCCTTCTTGCAAAGGCCAAACAACGTCTCATGCTTCCGCCTCCTCATCCGTCAGGGTCAAAAACGCATCCTCGAGCGTCGCGGTATGCGTCGATTCGCGGATCGATTCCGCCGTGCCCAGCGCGCGGATCACGCCCCGGTTCATAATGGCTATGCGATCGGCCAGCGCCTCGGCCTCCTCCAGATAATGGGTGGTCAAAATCAGCGTGACTTTCCCCTTAAGCTCGGTCAAAATCTTCCAAAGATCCCGGCGCGCCCGCACATCCAGTCCCAGCGTGGGCTCGTCGAGAAAGATGACGCGCGGCTCCGAAATCAGCGCCATGGCGATGCTGAGACGGCGCTGCAGCCCGCCTGACAGCGTCTTGGCGCGATCCCGCGCCCGGCCGGCAAGGCCGAACCTGTCCATCATCTCCTGCGCCTTTTTGCGGGCGGTTGCGCGATCATCGCCGTACACGCCTGCGATCATCTCAAGGTTCTCCCGCACGGTTAAGAGCCGCGCAACGGCGGTCTCCTGCGGGGACACATTCAGCATCTGTTTGACCGCGGTTGGGTTTTTCCGGATGCTGTCGCCGAACACAACGGCGTCGCCCTCCGTGGGCTCCAAAAGACAGCACAGCATGCGGATGGTCGTGGTCTTCCCCGCGCCGTTCTGTCCCAGCAGAGCAAAAAACTCGCCGTCCCCGATCGTCAGATCCAGATGATCGACCGCCGTGCGCTCTCCAAAGCGTTTGGTCAGCCCCGACACTTCGATTGCGTTCATTCTCCCTCATCCTCCCCGTCAAAAGCGGACGTTGCCAGCTGCACCAGATGCAGAAACCGGTCTGACTTGAGCATGGCTATGCCGAGCTCATCCCCAAGAATGATCATGTCGTCACCGGGCTTAACTCCATACTGATCCCGTGCCTTCTTGGGGATGACGATCTGTCCCTTCTCGCCGACTGTGGCCGTCCCGAAGATGTATTTGCCAGCGGGACCTTGCTGCCGTTTGCCCATGCCGTTCGCCTCCAAAGTATGATTTATCATACTTATTATACCACTGACGAACAGTATGTCAAGTTGGTTTTGTGGAAATAATGTAACGCGAATAGTCAGAGCCGGCCGCCGGCAGGTATTGCGCCTGTTCGGTGTGTTTTCCGCCTGCCCGGCGTGTTTTCCGCCTGTCTGGGTGCAATCGATCTATCGAATTCGGGTGACGGGGCGCAGCACCTCATAACCGACATCCTCCGGAAAATGGCGCTGATAGATGAGCCGTTCCTTTTCGTCCCAGCGGCAGCCGAACGCACCGGGGTCGCAATTCCACGCCAGATTCTCTACACGCTGCATGACCTCGCCGCAATCCTTCAGAAAATCGAACCGCGGATGGTAGAAGCAGAGATAATAGCCTGCGGGGATATCCCAGACCCGAAAGCCCTCCGGGATGGTGCCGTCGTAATCGGCATCGACGCCGAACCCGTAGCAATAGCCGTCCGCACCCTTTTGGCCGCACCAACCGGCCGTATGCGGCACAACGAGCGGATGCGCGACATGGCTCATACTGTCCACCACGCCCACCACGTCGTCACAGGAATGATAGTTCCAGAATGAAAGATAGCTGTCGGCGTGCGGTTCAAAAATCCCTACATAGCGGTGCGCGGGCAGATAGGTGATGCGGACGCCCGCATCGGTCAGGACAAATTCACTCATACTCTGTTCTCCTTTTTGTGTTTGTATCGGGAACAGCACGGTGCGTGCATAGGACAGCCGCAACGGACCCGGCGCGCGGCGGTAGGCCGCAGGCGTAAGGCCAAAGACGTCCGCAAACGCATGATTCAGCGCCTCCTGCGAGGAATAGCCGCATGCAAGCGCAATGTCGAGAATGCGGCAATCCGTATCCCGAATCATCAGCGCCGCCCGGGTCAGTCGGCGTCCGGCCACATACTGCCGGAACGACGCGCCGGTGACCTCGTGAAACCGCTTGGAGCAGTAATACGGGGAGTATCCCACCGCGCGCGACATTTCCGCCAGGCTGATCTCCTCCGAAAGATGCTGCTCTGTCCAATCGAGCATGCGTTGAATGGCTGTGTTCTGCATGGTGCCTCCGTTTCCGTTCTCCGATGATGCCATGATACCTCATGTACCGCAAAAAAACCTGACGCGGGTTGCTATCTTTACAGCGATTATGGCATGGAAGCGACGCTTGATCAACCAATTTTTGCTTGACAAGCGAAAAAGGTGCGCGTATACTGCCACGTAAAGCAGCGATGTGGAGATCACACAGACACACGCCCTTAAAGCGAGCGGGAACGGTGAAAGCCCGCAGGAAACGGATCTGCAAATGGACCACGGAGCGCGCGGCAGAACAACGGCTTTTGTCCAGTATGCCGCGACGGGATGCGCCCGTTATCGACGCAGCGGATGTGCAGGCATCCGGCTTAAGCCCCGCGTCAGACCGGGGGAAACAAGGTGGCACCGCGTTTTTTTAGGAAGAACGCCCTTGTCGTATCGATTGTGATGATACGACGGGGCTTTTTTTATTGGAAAAGGGGAGGATGAACCGAATGGAAACCAATCGACGCTACGAAACATATCTGAAGGAATACCCGGATCGGAACGGCCGCTTCGGCCCTTACGGCGGTCAGTATCTGCCGCCGGAGCTTGAGGCCGCCTTTGTTGAGATCGACAACGCCTATGAAACCATCTGTCACAGCGCAAAGTTCATATCCGAGCTGCGGCGCATCCGGCGTGAGTTTCAGGGTCGGCCGACGCCGGTCTATCACTGTGAACGCCTGTCCAGACATCTGGGCAAATGCCAGATCTACCTCAAGCGCGAGGATCTGAACCACACTGGGGCGCACAAGCTCAACCATTGCATGGGCGAGGGGCTTCTGGCTCAGTACATGGGCAAGAAAAAGCTGATTGCGGAGACCGGCGCAGGGCAGCACGGCGTGGCGCTGGCCACAGCAGCGGCTTATTTTGGTCTGGACTGCGACATTTACATGGGGCAGGTGGACATCGAAAAGCAGGCGCCGAACGTGCTGCGCATGCAGATGCTTGGCGCGCGCGTGATCCCCGTGCGGGACGGACTGATGACTCTCAAGGAGGCCGTGGACGCCGCATTTGTTGCCTATCAGCGCGAATACCGCGAGGCGATCTATTGCATCGGCTCGGCGCTTGGGCCGCATCCGTTCCCCAAGATCGTGCGGGATTTTCAGATGGTGGTGGGGATCGAGGCGCGCGAACAGTTTTTGGACATGACCGGCATGCTGCCCGACGCGCTGTACGCCTGCGTCGGCGGCGGTTCGAACGCGATCGGGTTTTTCCTGCCGTTTTTGGCCGATCCTGTGACGCTGACGGGTGTGGAGCCCCTCGGCCGCGGCGCGGACACGGGCGACAACGCCGCCTCAATCACCTATGGCAAAAAGGGCGTGCTGCACGGGTTTGAAAGCTATCTGTTGCAGGATGACACCGGCGCGCCGCTGCCGGTCTATTCGGTAGCCAGCGGCCTGGATTATCCGTCCGTCGGGCCGGAGCACGCTTTTTTGCACGATCTCGGCCGTGTCGGCTATGAAACGGCGACCGATGAGGAAGCGATGGAGGCCTTCTTCCTGCTGTGCCGCAAGGAGGGCATCATCCCCGCGCTGGAGAGTGCGCACGCGCTGGCCGGCGGCATTCGCTACGCCAGAACGCACGAGACGGGCTCTGTGCTTGTCAACCTGTCGGGCAGGGGTGACAAGGATCTCGAATATGTCGCCGCGCACTACGGAACGGGTGATCAGATCATCAAATAGCAAAAACCGCCTGCGGAATATCACAGGCGGTTCACATGGTTGCTGTAACGCAGAGGGTTATACGGTCGGCGCTTCGGTGACAAGGGCGCCGTCCAGCCGTGGAAGCGAGGACAAGAACGCATCCACCTGCTCCGGACAGCGGCCGATAAAGGCGTCCGGACGGGCAAGGTCACGGATATCCTCCGCATCGAGCGGGAACGCGGGATCGGCAGCCAGATCCGCAAGCAGCGTGCATTGCCCGCCGTCACGCATCGAAAGGGTCGAGCGCATGGAATGCGTGCGGATGATCTCATGCAGCGCCTGACGGTCGCCGCCCTTCTTCACGGCCTCCATCAGCAGCGCCTCCGTGGCGAGGAACGGCAGATAGCGATTCAACTGTGCCTCGATCATTTTTGTGTTGACGATCAAACCGCCCGCCACATTCTGCATCAGCCGCAGAATGCCGCTGACGGCCAAAAAGGCCTCCGGCATCGAGATGCGGCGATTGGCCGAATCATCAAGCGTGCGCTCCATCCACTGGACGGATGCGGTCATGGGCGCGTTTGCGGCGTTTGCCATCACAAACCGCGCCAGCGAACAGATCCGCTCCGACCGCATGGGATTGCGCTTATACGGCATGGCGGAGGAACCCACCTGCTCCTGCTCAAACGGCTCCTCAATCAGCCCGTCGTGCTGCAACAGGCGGACGTCGTTGGCAAAGCGGTACGCGCTCTGCGCTATGGCGGAAAGCACGTTCTGAATGCGGCTGTCCAGCTTGCGCGGATAGGTCTGCCCACAGACGGGGAAGCAATCGGAGAAGCCGAACTCCGCCGCAAGCATGGCGTTCAGACGATCGACCTTTGCGCCATCGCCGTCAAAGAGCTGCAAAAAGCTGGCCTCCGTGCCGGTCGTGCCGCGGCAGCCCAGAAAGCGGATGGAGTCGATGACAAAATCAAGCTCGTCAAGATCGGCCAAAAAATCCTGCAAATACAGGCACGCACGTTTGCCGACCGTGACCGGCTGCGCGGGCTGCAGATGCGTCATGCCGAGGATGGGCAGGGTGCGATAGGTCCTGGCAAAATCCCGAAGCGCGGCGATCACGCCCAAAAGCGCGCCGCGGATCTCGTAAAGCGCGTCGCGATACAGAATCAGATCGGCATTATCGGTAACAAAGCAGCTCGTAGCGCCGAGATGAATGATCCCCGCCGCGCCGGGCGCTTTTTGTCCGTAGGCATAGATGTGCGCCATGACGTCGTGCCGCACCAGCCTTTCCCGTTCGGCAATGACGGTCAGATCAACGTCCTCCGTATGCTCTGCAAGTTCCTCCGCCTGCTCCGCCGTAACCGGAAGCCCAAGCGCGTGCTCCGCGCGGGCAAGCACCGCCCAGAGCCTACGCCAGCTCACCGCCCGGGTCAGCGGGGAAAACAGGCGCAGCAGCGATTCGGACGCATAGCGGGACGCCAGCGGGCTTTCGTAACGTTCGCCGCTCATCGGAAAATGATCTCATCGCGGTTGGCGCCGACGGAGACATAACGGATCGGACAGCCAAGCGTGCGCTCCAGATACAGAACATAATCCTGCGCCTGCTGCGGCAGCTCGGAAAAGACGCGTATATGCGAGATCGGGCACTCCCAGCCGGGCATATCCGTCTCCACCGGCGAAGCCCCGGCCTGCAACGGCGTAAACGGAAAGTCCGTCGTCACGGTTCCGTCCGACAGACGGTATGCGGTGCAGACGGGAATGCGTTTGAGATAGGACAGCGTGTCCAGCTTGGTCAGCGCGATGCAGGTGGCGCCCTGCGCCTTGAGCCCGTACAGCGTAGCGGGGATGTCAAACGGGCCGACGCGGCGCGGACGACCCGTGGCGGCGCCGTATTCCGACCCGGCCTCACGCAGCTCCTCCGCAGGTTTGCCAAACCATTCCGCCACAAACGGGCCCTCGCCCACGCAGGTTGAATAGGCTTTGACGATGCCGATGGTCTGATCCACGCGGATATCCGGCACGCCAGCGCCGATCGGCGCATAGGCGGCCAGCGGCGTGGAGGACGACGTATACGGATAGATACCCAGATCGATATCGCGCAACGCGCCCAGCTGAGCCTCAAAGAGAATGTTCTTCCCCGCCCGGTTCGCCTCACGCAAAAAGGCGGCCGTGTCGCATACATATTGCTTGAGCATGCCGCCGTAGGTGTTCATCCAGCTCAGCATCTCCGCATAGTCGAACGGCTTTTCATGATACACGCCCGTGATGGTCAGGTTCTTCCATTCCAGCACGCCCCGAAGATGCTCCGCCGCATATTCGGGCAAAAGCAGCTCGCCCATCATCAATGCTTTCTTTTGATATTTATCGCTGTAAACCGGCGCGATGCCGCGTTTGGTGGAGCCGTATTTGGCATCCTTCAGGCGCGCCTCCTCCAGCGCATCCTGCGCGCGATGGAACGGAAACACGATGATCGCGCGGTCGCTGATCTTGAGATGCTCCGGCGTGATATCGATGCCGGCCGCGGCAAGCTTCCCGATCTCACCGCACAGATGCTCGAGGTCGATCACGGTCCCGTTTCCGAGCACGTTGACCACGTCACGGCGAAAAATGCCAGACGGGATCAGATTGAGGGCGAACTTGCCATACTCATTGATCACCGTATGTCCGGCGTTGTTCCCACCCTGATAACGGACAACCACGTCATAATCACGGCTGATCAGATCGACCATCCTGCCCTTGCCTTCATCGCCCCAGTTGACGCCGACGATTGCACAGCTTGCCATAGAATAACCGCCTCCCATACATATCCTTCGGAAGATTGTATTATAGCGCACATGGCAGCCAAATACAAGCCGTTTTCGGGTTTTTCTGCCGCCGATTGACAGACGGCGCGCCGGCGTGATACAGTCAGAGACAGTGAGGTGACACGATGGAAGAACGGATTGAGCATGACAGCATGGGCGAGGTGCGCGTGCCGGCGGACAGGCTGTACGGCGCGCAGACGCAGCGCTCGCTTACACACTTTACCATCGGCGAACGCATGCCGATGGAGATCATAACCGCGCTTATCCGCATCAAGGCGGCGGCGGCGCAGGCAAACGCGGAGCTCGGCGTACTTGCGCCGGAAAAAGCGGCGGCAATCCGACGCGCGGCAGAGCGGCTGACACAAGGCGGCTACGACGCGGAATTTCCGCTCTCCGTCTATCAGACTGGCAGCGGAACGCAGACAAACATGAACGTAAACGAGGTCATCGCACACCTTGCGGAGAAGGAAGGCATCCTGCTGCATCCGAACGACGATGTCAACCGCGGACAGAGCACCAACGACGTGTTCCCCTCCGCCATCCATGTATCTACGGTACTGGCGGCGGAACAGCTGCTGTTTCCCGCGATGGATCAGGCGGCGGAAACGCTGGCGGCGCTTTCGCAAAGGTTTTCCGGCCTGATCAAGCTTGGCCGTACGCATCTGATGGACGCGACGCCCGTCACGCTCGGGCAGGAGTTTTCGGGCTATGAAACGGCGATTCGCCGCAGCCGGGAAATGCTCACGGTCACGCTTGCGCCGCTGCGACTGCTGGCGCTCGGCGGGACGGCGGTGGGCACCGGGCTGAACGCGCATCCGCTGCTCGGCGCGCGCACGGCGGAGCTGTTGTCGGAGGACACCGGCACGGCGTTTTCCGCCGATCCAAATCGGTTTTACGCGCTTTCGTGCAGGGACGGGCTTGCGTTCTTTCACGGCGCAATCAAGGCGCTCTGCTGCGATCTGATGAAGATGGCTTCCGACATCCGTTTGCTGGCCTCCGGGCCGCGCGGCGGTTTTGGCGAGCTGATCCTGCCCGCGAACGAGCCGGGCAGCTCGATCATGCCGGGCAAGGTGAACCCAACGCAGTGTGAGCAGCTTATGATGGCGGCCATGCAGGTCATGGGCAACGACACAGCCGTGGGCATCGCTGCGTCACAGGGGCAGCTGGAGCTTAACACCTGTCTGCCGCTCATCGGGCGCTGCATGATACAGTCCGTCTCGCTGACCGCCTGTGCGCTTGCCGGGTTTACCAAGTTTTGCCTGATGGGAATTCGTCCCGACGAGCAGCGCATCCGGGCGCATCTTGACGCGTCGCTGATGCTCGTGACGGCGCTGTCGCCGCGCATCGGCTATGAAAATGCGGCAAAAATCGCGCAGGACGCGCAGCAGCGCGGCGTCACACTAAAAAAAGCCGCGCTGGACAGCGGGCTTTTGTCGGAAGCGGAGTATGACGTGCTGTGCGACCCCGCACGCATGGTCTAGCGCGATTTCACCTACCATCCGACGCCGCAAGCAGCATGCACGCGGCAACCGTGCGGATACCCTTTCATCAAAATTATGATCCGGCGCGCGGTATTTGCTTCCGCGCGCCGGGTGCGTTTCATTCCGATTATTCCATCCGCTCAAAGTCGGACGCGCCATGCTTGCACCATGGACAGACAAAGTCCGCAGGCAGCTCGTCGCCTTCATAGACATACCCGCAGATCTTGCAGACCCACTTAGTCTTTTTTGGCGCTGGCGCAGGCTCCGTCACCGGTTCAAAGTCCGACGCGCCGTGCTTGCACCACGGGCAGACAAAGTCCGCAGGCAATTCGTCGCCCTCATGGACATACCCGCAGATCTTACAGACCCAACGCTTTTTGCCGGACGCCGGCGCGGCTGCGGGCGCGGGCTTCGGCGCGGGCTTGATATGCTGGAAATAGTAGGCATAGGTCACGCTCGGCGTGCTTTGGAGCACCTGCGCCTCTGAAACCTCCGCGATAAAGAGGGTATGCGTCTCAAACGCAACCGTCTGTATGACCTTGCCGGAAAGGAACGCGTTGGCATACTTTGGCACATACATCACGCCGTTTTTGGCGCGATGCTCCTCCGTGCAGCCGGCAAACTTATTGACGGCGGCGCCGCTTTGGAACCCGAAATGACGAAACACGTCGAACGGGGTCTGCTCTGTCAATATGGACACGTTAAACACGCCGGTGCGCAGAATCATATCGTGCGTATAGTTCTTTTTGTTTACGGCAATCGAGATGCGCTTTGGATCATCGGTCAGCTGCGTCGCAGTGTTGATGATGCAGCCGTTGTCCTTGTCGCCTTCGCGCGCGGTCAAAACAAACAGACCGTAGCTGAGCCGGTGCAGCGCGCCGGGCTCCACAGCGGTGGACGGCGTATGCAGGGTGGGCGCGAGCTGCGGCATGGAGGCCACGATCGCATCGGCCAGCGCCGCAAGCTCGGCAAGCTGACCCTCCGCCAGCGTGGAACGGATGGTGACGGTGTTGTTGAGAATCCGGATGTTCTGCATGTAGCCGAACACTTCGCCCATCTTCTGTCCCGCCTGCGGCGCCCAGGAACCGTTCTCAATCAGGGCGACAGTGCGGTTCTTCAGCGCATGCGCCTTCAAATCGGCCAGCAGCGTTTCCATCGTGACAAACAGCGCGGCGTTGTACGTCGTGGACGCAAACACCAAATGGCTGCAGCGGAACGCCTCCGCCACCAGATAAGACGGATGCACGGCGGACACATCGTACAACGCGATGCTTCTTTGTCCGCGCTCGGCCAGCATGCCGGCCAGGATCTGCGCGGCGGTCTCCGTATTGCCATAGACCGAGGCATAGGCGATCATGACCGCGTTTTCTTCCGGCTCGTAAGCGCTCCACTTTTGATATTTTTCAACAAAATATGCGATGTTTTTCCGCCAGACGGGGCCGTGCAGCGGGCAGATCAGCCGGATATCGAGCACCGACGCCTTTTTGAGAAGCTGTTGCACCTGCACGCCGTACTTGCCAACGATATTGGCATAATACCTGCGTGCATCCGGCAGCCAGTCGCGGTCAAAATCTACCTCATCGGCAAACAGATTGCCGGACAGCGCCCCGAACGTGCCGAATGCATCAGCGGAGAACAGCGTGCCAGACGCGCTGTCATAGGTCACCATGACCTCCGGCCAATGTACCATCGGCGCCATGACAAACGTCAGCGTGTGCGCGCCCGTACGCAGGGTATCCCCCTCCGCCACAATGCGCGTGCGCGCGGACAGATCACACTTGGTAAACTGTCGGAGCATGGCGGCGGATTTTTCGTTTAAAACCAACTCCGTCTCCGGATGCCGCTCCGCAATATCTGCAATCGCTGCCGCATGATCCGGCTCGACATGCTGGACAATGAGATAGTCGAGCGGCCGTCCCGCGAGCAGATGCTCCACATTCTCCCGCTGCGTAAGCAGGACGGACTTGTCCACGCCGTCAAAAAGCACGGTCTTTTCATCCAGAAGCAAATAGGAATTGTAGGACACGCCGCGCGGCACGGGATGCGCGTTTTCAAACAGCGCCAGCCGCCGGTCGCAGCCGCCGACCCAATACAGGTCGTCCAAAATCTTTTTAACACAATACATATAAGGTATATACTCCTTTCATTTGCGCCCGTCACACACAGGCGGGCAGAGACCCCCAAGCGTGGGGATGCGGCCTTGCGCCGCCCTTCACCGGTATCTAACACGAACGGGCTGCGCCCGCAACGCGGCATCCAAATGGCACGGCACAATCAGTCACAAACCGTGATCGCGGACATCTCCGCGCCGGTGACGAGCAAAAGATCCTTTACCGCAATGTCAATCTGCGCGCCGATCCTGCCTGCGGAGCAAAAGATGCGCTCCCCATCGCTTGCGGAAGCATCGATCACGACGGGAAACCTTTTCTTCATGCCGATGGGGGAACAGCCGCCGTGGACATACCCCGTCAGCGGAAGCAGATCCTTTGCCTTTAGCATGTCCACCGCTTTCTCCCTGACGGCGGCGGCGGCTTTTTTGAGATCCAGCTCGGCGGCCGCGGGGATCATGAACACGTAATACCGGCCTGACTTGGCCGACGTGACCAGCGTTTTGAACACGCGATCCTCGGGAAGCCGCAAGCAGTCGGCCACCTGCACGGCGGACAGCGCGCCGCCGTCGTAATACAGGGCGCAATAGGCGATCTTTTTCTGATCCAGTGTGCGCATGACATTGGTTTTTTCTTCCACAGCGTTCTCCTCTCCGCCGTCCGTATGCCGGCCGCCAATCCTGCGATACACCAGAATGCCGATGCCTGACAAGGCGAGCGTAACGGCAAACACGATGATCGCAAACTGATACTGCTCGATCCCCAACGCGTTGCCGCCGACCGTAGAGGTGATGATGGACGGCAGGCGCGCCACGGATGTGATGAAGATCCAGGTGCCGAGTGGGACCCTGGTAAGCCCCACAAAATACGTCAGCAGATCCTTCGGCGTGCCGGGAATCAAGAACAGCAAAAATGTCAAAACATTGCGTTTTTTGGCGTTCTTCAAAAACGACAGCTCATTGAGCTTATCCAGCGAAAAAAACATCTCCACGGCGCGCACGCCGAAGCGGCGCACAAACAGGAACACCAGAATGCCGCCGACGGTTGTGCCAATTACGCACAGCAGGGTGCCCTCGATATAACCGAAGGCGTAACCCGCCGCAATCTCAAACGGCTCTCCCGGGATAAACGCGATAATGACCTGCACCACGATCATGCCGACAAACAACAGCCTACCCCAGACGCCATGCCCGTCCACCCAGTCGCGGAAGGCCTGCGGTTCGCCAAAAAAGCGGATGAGCGGCCGACCAATCAAAACGCACAGGACAACAACGCCGGCGATAAACATTAGGATGCCTGCCGCGCTTGCAATCATACGCCGTCGATCGGCGGCGTCGCCCGAACGGTATCGATCCCGCCAACGGGAAAATACACTCGTTTTCATGCGGGAATATTTTACCATGAATCCCCCGATTCCGCAACCGGAACAACGGCTTATGCTCTCTTGCAAACGGCCCCCGCCCACGCTATAATTTAAGACATGAACAAAAAAGCTTTCCGGATCCTGATCCCCGTGCTCATGCTGGCGGCGGCCGGTTGGGCAGCCGGCTGCGTAACGCCCGCGGCGCCCGACAAGGTTCCGGCGGCGGTGGCAGTGACGGCCCCGGCGCCCGCGTCAACCGTCGTTGAGGTGTTTGTGGCGCACGCCACGCCCATACCCACGCCCAGCCCCGTCCCCACGCCGACGGAGGAGCCCGCGCCCACCCCCGTTCCCGACGACGCGTTGGAAGCCGGCGCTTTGGACCGGCTGTTTGACGGCGCCGTGTTCGTGGGCGATTCGCTGACCCGGAACCTGCACAGCTATGTCCTCAAGCTCCGGGACGAGAACCCCGCGTGTTTCGGCTCGGCACAGTTTCTCAGCGCGCACAACTATTCCCTGAAAACCGCCGCGTCGGAAACCCTCGATTCCGCCATGGTCAACCTAAGCTATCAGGGACGAGCGGTGACGCTCTGTGACGGCGTCCAAAAGACGGGAGCGCGCCGGGTCTATTTCATGGCCGGGCTGAACGGCTATATCGGCTACAATGTGGATACCTGTTATGAGCTGTATGTGACTATCTACCGCAATCTGCGGGCAGCAAATCCGGATATCGAGATCGTGTTTGAGGGGATTACGCCCGTGCTTGCTTCCTACCGAAACAACACCGGCAAGGAATATAACCAAAGCCTGCGGCAGTTTTGCGACAAAATCCGCGATTTTTGCGCAGAGAACGAGGGCGCATACTATGTCGATCTTTTCTCCGCGCTGTTGGATGAGAACGGCTGTCTGCGGGAGGAATGGTGCTCCGACGGCGTATGCCACCTGAACCCCGACGGCGAGGACGTCTGGATCCGGACGCTGCGCCTGCACGCGCGGGATATGTATGAACAGGGGCTTTGGGCGCTCCCGGCAGAATAGGCCAGGCTAAGGTCAGCGGGGGCGCCAGATCAGCGAATCAGGCCGGGTCAGCGGGGCGCGCCCCGTCAGCAAGCACGGATGTGCAATGCGGGCAACGCACCGCATCGGGCGCGATCTCCTGACGGCAGAACGGGCAGAGACGCGGCACAGGCGCCGGCTCCTGCGCCTCCTGCTTTTTTCCGAGCCGTGCAAGGCGATTGCAGGTGCGCACGATGACAAACAGCAGCACGGACAGGAGCACAAAATTAAGAATTGACATCAAAAACGCGCCGTAGCCGATCCGCACATCGCCGATCTGCCAGCAAAGCGTCGAAAAATCCGTCCGGACAAACAGCCCGATCAGCGGGGACAGCACGTCATTGACCAGCGAATCGACAATCGCGCGGAACGCCGCGCCGATCATCACGCCAACGGCCAGATCCACCACGTTGCCGCGTGTGGCAAACTCCCGAAACTCCGAAATCAGTTTTTTCAAAGCCAGCCCTCCCTTTCCCAATGCAAATCACGGACATCCGGGCAGATATCGCCCGCCGCCCGCATAGGAAAATCACGATTATATTAGCACGAAACGCGGCCGGTGAAAAGCCGTTGTTTCAGCATGCGCGGACAAAACCCCGTATGCTCCGGCCAAACCGCAGCGCGGTCATTGTGCGGGAAAGGCGATATAAACAATGTCCGAGATCGTGCGGCCGTTGCCGCTGGGGTAGTTGTAGATATCCCCGTTCCAATACATCTGAGCGGACGCGCCGCCGTCAAGGTTATATGCTACGGTGCAGCCCAGATCATACATCAGCCTGGAAAGCATCTTCATGGTTACACCGTTTGAATAGCCGGGACGCCGCCCGTCCACCACGACAAAGCAATAATGCCCCGGCTCAAAATAGCCGATGGCGCAGCGCGGATTCACCTCCGTCAAGGAAGAATTGAACTTGTCTTTGGGCTGTCCGTTCTCATCGAGCAGGGCGGGGCCGAACGACCAGATCTGCCACGGATCCCGCGCAAGGATATCGTCAAGAGAAAACGCGCCCTGCAGATAGGTCTGCATGGTGCCGTCCGCATAGAGGACGCAGATATCCGCCCGCCGGCTGGGGGTATCACAAAACAGCTCTCCGTTGCGAAAAACAATGCCGGTGCTGTCGTGCGTGTAATAATCACCCGAAACGGCCACGATGGCGTTGACGCGCTCGGCCATTGCCTTGACCGCCGCGGTGCCCGCCTTGGCGGAAAAGGTTTCCTTGGCGGCCTCACAGCGCAGCGCGGTCACATCCTGCACATAGACGTCGGCGACAAAATACGTCACAACGTCCGAATCGGACGCGGCGTATGCGGTGTCCTTTTCCACCTTGCGAATCGATACATAGCGGCTGAGGCAGCCGTAGGAGGTCTCGGTCCCTACTGCATCATGGGTCAGCAGATCGGCATAGCGGCCGCCCAGCAGCCCGTCCGGCGTCGGCGTCGGGGACGGCGTGGCCGTGGGAACGGGGGTTGGCGCGGGGGTCGGCACCGCGGTGGCAACGGGCGTGGGCGTCAAAATCAGCACGCTGCCCGAGCCCTGCGCCTGCTCCTGACGCCGGCAGGCGCAGAGAAGGAGCAGAGAAAGCAGGAGCACAACGATACGCGAGCCATAGTAGCTTCCAGAACGCAACGGAACACCTCACACCACAAAACAGTACGAAGATCATAGCACCATAACCGAACGCATGTCAATGCGCACGGTGGGGATGGAAAACAAAGACAAAAATCGCAAAAAAATAACAAAAAAAGCTTTACAAGCGGCGGCATACATGATATATTATCCCACGGAAATCTTTAAGAGCGGTACCGTGATGCCGACAAGATGGACAGTGTGATCATGCGCCGAGGCGCCTATACCGACATGCTATCTCTGATCTTGCGGGCATACGCCGCAGGATCTTTTTTTATGACGGAGGACGGACGTATGGTCAAAGCGGTGATTATGGACGAGCAGACGCTCCGTCGCAGCGTCATGCGCATGGCACATGAGATCCTCGAAAAGAACCGCGGCGCGGAGGACCTTGTTTTGGTCGGTATTCTGCGGCGGGGCAAGCCGCTTGCCGAGCTGCTGCAAGAGAATATGGAAAAGATCGAAGGTGTCGATGTTCCCTGTGGGAATATCGACATCAATTTTTATCGGGACGATTTATCCCAGCGCACGCCGGATCCGACGCTGCGCAGGCTTGACCTGCCGTTTTCGATCGAGGGCAAGCGCATCGTGCTGGTAGACGACGTGCTGTACACAGGGCGCACGGCGCGCGCGGCCATTGAGGCGCTGTTTACCGCGGGAAGGCCCGCGGGCATTCAGCTTGCGATTCTGATCGATCGCGGACACCGGGAGCTGCCCATTCGCGCAGATTATGTGGGGAAGAGCATCCCCACCGCACGGCAGGAGAGCGTTGCGGTGCATCTGCCGCCGATCGACAGCGATACCGGCGTGTTTCTGATGCACCAAAGCGAGATCTGATCAAGGGGAAACCGCCTGCGGGCGAAACATATCACGATTCAATAATGGGAGGGCATTCTATGAAACTCATCTACAACGTCGAAGACAAGCCGAAGTTCGGTCAACTGGTCGTGTTCGCCATTCAGCAGCTGCTGGCGATCATGGCGGCAACGCTGGTCGTCCCCGTCATCATCAACAACGCGATGGGCGCCGCAATGAGCTCCGCCGCCGCGCTGATGGGTGCAGGCGTGGGCACGCTGGTCTATATCCTCTTTACCAAAAAGAGCAGCCCGGTCTTTCTCGGCTCGTCGTTCGCGTTCATCGGGTCGATGTGCGCGGCCTTCGGCGGCGCGGCGTCCATGGCGGTTGGCTATATCGGCCTCATCATCGGCGCGGCGTTTGCGGGGCTTGTGTACGTCATCATCGCAATCGTCGTCAAGTTTGCGGGCGTCAAATGGATCTCCCGGATCATGCCTCCGGTCGTCATCGGGCCGACCGTCGCCATCATCGGGCTGTCCCTCGCGGGCAACGCCGTGGGCGATCTGGCCACGGGCAATATCCTAAACGCCGCGGGCACGATGGCTTGCTCGCCGCTGATCGCGGTGCTTTGCGGGCTTGTCACGCTGATTGTAACGATGGTCTGCTCGGTATATGGCAAAAAGTCCGGCAAACTCATCCCGTTCATCTACGGCATTCTGGCGGGCTATGCGTTTGCCTCGATCCTGACCCTCATCGGCGACCTTGCAGAACTGGATGCGCTGAAGGTCGTCAGCTATGCGCCCCTGACCGCCCTCTTTGCCGACGGCGTCAAGCTGTCCTCCTTCCTGTCCGTGCCGGACTTCACCTTCATCATGGGCGGCACGGAAGGGCTCAAGAACATCAGCGGCAGCTATCTGGCCACGCTGGCTGTGGCCTATGTGCCGGTCGCCTTTGTGGTCTTTGCCGAGCATCTGGCCGATCACAAGAACCTTTCCTCCATCATCGAGCGCGACCTGCTTGAGAACCCCGGCCTCACGCGCACGCTGCTCGGCGACGGCATCGGTTCGTTCGCGGGCGCCATCTTCGGCGGCTGCCCGAACACCACCTATGGCGAATCGATCGGCTGTGTCGCCATCACCAAGAACGCATCGGTGTGGTCGATCATCTATGCGGCGCTGGGCGCGATCATTATCTCGTTCATTTCCCCGTTTGTGGCATTTGTCAACTCCATCCCCTCCTGCGTCATGGGCGGCGTGTGCATGGCGCTGTACGGCTTCATCGCAGTCAGCGGCCTTAAGATGATCAAGGACGTCGATCTGGACGAGAACCGGAACCTGTTCGTTGTCAGCGTCATCCTGATCGCGGGCGTTGGCGGCCTGACGCTGAACTTTGGCAAGGTGACCCTGACCGAGGTCGCAGCCGCGCTGATCCTCGGCATCATCACAAACCTGATCCTCTCCAAGCGCAGCAAGCCGGAGACGGAAGCAAACGGCGAAGCGGAGGAGAAGTAACCTTAAGCCGGCACCTGTCCCTACCGCACGATACGGCGTGCCGCAAAAAATGCGGCGCGCCGTCTTTTGTTGCTTCCTTTCCTGCGCGCAAAGGCGTATAATACGACAATATGATGATTGACAGCGGCAAACAGCATGACCGTATGCTCAAAACGCCCATTCCAAAGCTTGTGACCTCGCTGGCGCTGCCGATGGTGGCAAGCCAGCTCATTACCGTGCTGTATAACACGGCGGATACCTACTTTGTCTCGCAGATCGGGACGAGCGCGGCCGCCGCGGTCGGCGTTGTGTTTTCGCTGATGTCCATCATCCAGGCCGTGGGCTACGGCATCAGCATGGGCGCAAGCAGTCTGATCAGCCGCTGCCTGGGCGCCAAGCAGGACGAGGATGCACACCGCTACGCAAGCAGCGCGTATGCCGCCGCGATTCTGTTTGGGCTTCTGCTGATCGGCTGCTGTCTGCCACTGCTTGACCCCCTGATGCGCGTGCTTGGGGCAACCGATACCATCCTGCCCTACGCGCTGAGCTACGCGGGCTGTATCGTCGTCGGCGCGCCCATCATGTGCAGCGCGTTTGTGCTGAGTGGCGTGCTAAGGTCGGAGGGCGAATCCTTCTATGCGATGTGGGGACTCTGTGCGGGCGGATTGATCAACATTGCGCTGGACCCGCTGTTCATCTATGTGATGGACATGGGCATCTTCGGTGCGGCGCTGGCTACGGTGTTGAGCCAGCTTGTGAGCTTCTTGATCCTCCTGTCGGTATTTCTGCGCAACAAGAGCATTGTCAAGCTCCGCTTTCGATTCGTCAGCCGCCATATCGGAGATTACGGCCATATCTTTGCCGCGGGCGTGCCTACAATCTTCCGCCAGGGCTGCGGAAGCATTGCATCCGCGCTTCTGAACATCAGCGCGGCGGGCTACGGCGACGCGGCCGTTGCCGCAATCACCATCGCCAACAAGATCTACATGCTGGTTCGCAACATCGTGATTGGCATCGGGCAGGGCTTTCAGCCGGTCGCGGGTTACAACTTCGGCGCGGGCAACCGGAAGCGCGTAAGACAGGCCTTCCGGTATGCCTGCGTGCTAGGCACCGGCGTATGCGTGGCGGCCGCGGCGCTGATTGCGGCAAACGCGGCAGGCATTCTCGCCTTTTTCCGGCATGACGACGCGGACGTGATCCGCATCGGCACGCAAACGCTGTATTATGTCTGCGCGGTCATGCCGCTGATGGCATATTCGACCTTTACCAACCAGCTGTATCAATGTCTGGGCTTTGCCAAAGAAGCGACGCTGCTGGCCTGCTGCCGTCAGGGGATCTTCTTTGTTCCCTTGATCCTGCTGCTGCCCCGTCTCATCGGGCTGTCGGGCGTGCAGATGACGCAGGCGACAGCCGACCTGATGACGTTTTTGATCTCCGTCCCGTTTCAGATCATCTTTTTCCGCCGGCGGCTGAAGGCCAGCCCCGAGCCGCATATCTCTGTCGTTTGACATCAAAAAACGGGCCGCAAAAGCTGCGACCCGAAAGCAAACGTGTGTCAAAGCACGCGCTGTCCCTGCGTCAGCGATAAAAGGAATTGCCGCCGATAAACTCACGCAGCACGCTGGTGGGCGGGATCTCATCCTCGGCATCGGAATCCTGAATATAATTGAGGAACTTTATGATGTTCAGCACCTCGTCATAGCAGGCGCTGGAGGGATCAACCTCGCGCAGCAGCGGATAGACGTGTTTTTTCAGCACGGCCAGTTCGTAGACAAGCGCGCTGTTAAAAATCGCGTCCGCACCCTCCTGATACGGAAAAATCCACCTTTCCTCCCCCGCCCGGACGCTGTCCCACATGGAGAGCGTGCGCTCCATCGTGGCGCCGCGCGTCTCATAATCGCGCACCAGACGCCTGAGCAGGCGCACATCCGTCGTGGGAATGCGGTTGTGATTGTCCACATTCAGGGTGGTGAGCGCGGAGACATACAGCCGGTAGATCATGCGATGATCGACAGCCGGTGTCAAAAGTGCCGGGTTCAGCCCATGCAGCCCCTCGATAACCAGCACGGTGTCCGGCGTCATGGTGACATAGCGCTCCGTCCATTCGCGCCGGCCGGTCTTGAAGTTAAAGACGGGGATCTGCACCCGCTCACCCGCCAGCAGCGCCTCAAGATTGAGATTGAACTGGGCGGTGTCGATGGTGTTGATATGCTCAAGATCCACCGTGCCGTCGGGCCCGGGCAGGATCTTGTCACGATCGATATAGTAATCGTCGAGCGACAGCAGAATGGGCGTCTTGCCAAGCACGCGAAGCTGGGTGGAAAGGCGGTTGGCGCTGGTGGTCTTGCCGGAGCTGGATGGCCCCGCAATCAGCACGGCGCGCGCGCCACGATCGGCAATGTCGGAGGCGATGGCGGCAAAGCGCCGTTCGTGCAGCGCCTCGTTTACACGGATCAGCTCACGGATGCCGCCGGTATGCACAAGGTCATTGAGATCGGCGATGGTGGTGCAATGCATGAGCTTGCCCCACCGCTCGCTCTCATGAAAGACGGAGGACAGATTCTTCTGCTCCGTCCACGTAGCCACGCGGTCGCAATCGGCGCTGTCCGGGCGCAGCAAAAAAACACCGCCCTCATACGCCGTCACGTCAAACACATCGACATACCCCGTGGACGGCATCATCTCGCCGTAAAAATAGTCCATATAATCGCCGTAACGATACACATCAAAATAGGTAAAGCGGCGCCATTTGAGCAGGCGCACCTTGTCGGGCTGTCCGTCGTAGGAAAAGAAATCAATGGCCTCGCCGATTGGCAGGCGGCGGCGATCCAGCACGACGTCCTCGCGCACAATATCCCGGCAGGCGTCGCGAAGGCGCGCGGCGTCCGCCGCGGTGCAGGGTGTGTCCTTATCGATGGAGAGATAGAGCCCGGCGCCGATGGCATACTGCACCTTGACGCGCGCACCGGGAAACAGGCGCCTGACCGCAAGAAAAAACACAAACAGCAGCGTGCGCTCATAGACGCGCTTGCCGCGATCCTCATCATAATAGATCAGATCGACCGTTCCGCCGCTCTTTTTGACGGCCTTGCGCATCCGATCGTTGGTGGCGGCCATCTCCGCATCGCGGACGGGAACATAGTTCAGAGTAAAGATTTCGCCCGCCAGATCCGCCGCGAGCGGACGCCGCGACAAATGCGGATCGTCCATGCCAAGACGGCGAACCAGGGTCAGAAGCGATTCGCCCTGACGGGCTTCGATCGGACGGCCGGAAATCGTAAGCTGCATAACCAATTACCCCCAGAGCACCGACAGCGCGGGAACAACCTGCTTTTTGCGGGACATGACCCCGGGCAAAAACACCGTTCCGTGCTCGATGCGCTTGTTAAACGCATGCTCGACCGTCTCGATGTCGCCGACGGCGTACAGCAGAGTGCCTTCGCGCAGCACGTCGGTCAGCATCATCAGCATAATCTCAAGCTGGCGTTCCTTCCGCGCCTTTTCCATGAGCTGCACAATCTCGTCATGCCGGTCGGACAGCTCGACCGAATTGATGCAGGTCAGCTGGCCGATGCCAAGCGGATGACCAGCAATCTGAAACTGCTTAAAATCAGAGAACAGCAGCGCTTCCAGATCATGCTCGCCGGTGACGGTGGTCGAGAACAGATCACGCCCAAGATCCTCGGGCGACAACTCCGCCATGCGCGCCATGCGCGCGGCCATGATGCGGTCACGCGCGGTGCAGGTTGGCGATTTGAACAGGATGGTATCGGCCACGATGCCCGCGGTCAGGAGCGACGCGATCTTTCTGGACGGCACAATGCCGTTCTCCTGAAACATGGACGCAACGATGGTGCAGGTCGCTCCGACCGGCTCATTACGCACATAGACCGGCGCGCTGGTCTGCACGTCGGCCAGCCGGTGATGGTCGATGATACCCACGATCTCGGACTGTTGCAGCCCCTCGACAGACTGTGACAGCTCGTTGTGATCGACCAGGACGACGCGCTTGCGGTTTGGCCGCAAAAGGTGATACCGCGAAAGCGTGCCCACCACACGATCCTGGGCGTCGAGCACCGGATAGCTGCGAAAGCGGCTTTTGAGCGTACGCTCGCGCACATCGTCCACATAATCGTCCAGATGAAACGCCTCAATGCTGCCGCGTGTGCAGATACGCGCCACGGGCACGCTCTGAATCAGCAGCCGCGAAGCGCGATATGCGTCGAACGGTGTGGAGATCAGGCAGATGCCGCGGCACTCCTCCACCAGCTCGGGCGCAAGCTCTGCCGCGCAGACAATGATCCCGTTTGCCCCGTTTGCAATGGCGGCGCGGATGGTCTCCGGATTGTCGCCGGTAAGCACGATGCCGCCGTGGGGCCAGTTTCTGTGGCTCTCCGTCGTTCTGGAAAGCGCGAGAACCAGCTCGCCCGAAAGCGTGGCCACAGCGTCAGCGGGGGTCAAAAGCTGCCCGTCCAGGCAGGAAAGAACATTGAACAAGGGCACATCGGACAGGCGCGACTGATCCACAAATTGCAAATCATACTCTGCCACATCGCCCGCCGTCAGCATGCCGTACAGCTTGCCGTCGTCGTCGGCAACCGGCAGCGAGGACACGGCGTGTCCCTCATCCTGACACATGGTCTCCCATGCGCGATAGACGGTCACGGCGCTGCCCAACACCGGCGGACGGTCGAAGGACAGATCCCGTACCTGAGTGCGAAGCGTGGTGATCAGCATCGGCGGCTCCACGTCAAAGCGATCCAGCATGTGCTGTGTCTCATCGGTGATATCGCCAATGCGCGCAGCGACATAATGCCGCTCGCCCAGCGCATGCTTGAGCGCGACATAGCAGATTGCAGACAGAATAGAGTCCGTGTCCGGGTTTTTGTGTCCGGTGACGTAGATGGGCTCCATGAATATCGCACACCTCCAAAATAGAAAGGATTGTCCTTAACTGAATCCGTACAGTATAGTATACTCGCAAAATCAAACGTTGACAAGTTTGCCTGCGTTTTCTATAATGGGTCGGTAAGAGGGAGTAGCAGACGACGACTGTCGTTGCCGCGGCGTCATCACGATGCATCCGCATCCGCTTCGGAATGAAATTGCGAGACTTTTGCGCAGGATACTGCCAAAAAGGTCTCTTTTTTGTTTTCAGTATGAAAATATATGCAGAAAGGCATGGCATTTGATGAGTTTTTGTGTGCCGGGCTCGCTGTTTTTTACCATTGTGCTATTCGCTGCCGGGCTCTTTTTGATCTGTCTTGCCGGCGATAAATTTGTTGATGCGGCGGTTGCCATCGCCGCGCGCCTGCGCATCCCGCATCTGGTTGTCGGCGCGACGATCGTCAGCCTCGGGACCACGCTGCCGGAGATCCTGGTTTCGACAACCGCTGCGTTTTCCGGCATGGCGGAGATCGCGGTGGGCAACGCGCTGGGCAGCATCATCTGCAACACCGCCCTGATCGCGGGACTTTTGCAGCTGCTTTCCCCCGCAAAGGAGGTGCGGCGCGACTCCGTCGGCTGGCGCATGCTCTTCTTCTATACGGCGGCGGCGGTCTTTTTGGCGGCAGGCATCGTGATGGGCGCGCTTCCGCGGGCATTCGGCATCGCCGCGCTCGCGGCGTTTCTGCTCTATGCGTATCTGTCCATCAAAAAATCGGATCAGAGCGACGCAGACGAAAGCGTCGATTTTGCCGCGATTCCCGCGTTGTGGAAGGCGATTGTGACCCTGATTGTCTGCGCGTTCTTCCTCTTTGTCGGTGCAAAGCTTCTGGTGGAGAACGGGCAGGTTCTGGCGCTGGACTATCTGCATGTGCCGGAGCGCGTCGTGGCCGTGACGATGATCGCCCTTGGCACGTCCCTGCCCGAGCTGGTGACGACCGTGACCTCGGTCATCAAAAAGCAGGGGGACGTCGGTCTTGGCAACATCATCGGCGCAAACCTGTTCAACCTGCTGTTGGTGATGGGCATTCCTTCTGCGATCGGCGGCCGGATTGCGCTGTCGAGGCAGGCCGTCTGTCTGGACGCGCCGTTTGCCGTCGCGCTGATGTCGCTGCTGATTGTCCCGATGCTGATCCGCAAAAAGGGCAGCCGGCTGGTGGGGGCGCTGCTGCTTGCGGGCTACGCCTTCTATTGCGTATTCTGCTTTCTGTACGGAACGATCTAACGCCGTTGCGGCATACGCCGCTTTGATACCGCCTTACACGCCGCCTTCCGCGGCGTATTTTTGTGCCGGCGGCGGCAACGCGCGATAAACGGCGGCGGCGCTTGCGGCGGCCACAAGCGCAACGGCTGTGCCAATGAGCTCCGCCCCGATCAGGGAGACGGGGCCGCCCGCCTGATACAGCGCGACGGGCACATCCAAGGCGGCGTGCAGCAGCACGGCAAGCGGGAATAGGAGCCATTTTTTATATTGAACGGCGGCAAACACCAGAACGGACAAAGAAAGGTGTGCAATAAGGGCAAAGAGCCGCTCCCAGACGGCAATGAGACAATCCGTCCAGCCGACCGTGAGAAACGACAGTGGGGATATGATCCAGGAAAGAAGCACGGACAGGCCGAGCAGCAGGCATTCCACCCCGCCGTGACCCACGCCGACGCAGAGCGCGCCCTCCTTCCGGGTGATCCGCCGCCGAAACGCCGCAAACGCGACAAGGCGGCCGCCCTCCTCAAACAGTCCGGCCATAAGGCCTCCATACCAGGCAAAACGCCATGGCGCCGCCCGCAAAAAGGCACCGGCGGCCGAGCCTAGAATCAGGGTGTGAGCCGCGCGCTCCAAAACCAACGCAAACAGCACGAAGGTCGCGGCACCAATCAGCACAAAAGCAAAGGACACGCGCATGCGGCGGCACAGCAGCGCCGCCAAAAGCAGGGGCGCACCTATCAAAACAGACAGTTCCGCGCAAAGCGCCAGCGTCTGTCCCGGCGTCAAAAGCATGCTCCAGCCCCCTTTCCTTTATGATATCATACCCCGAATGGGGGCAGGCCGGCAAGCAAAACCGTATATTATCCCCGATACATTGAAATGTGCATGTTTTTTGACGTATAATAGCAACGAATAAGGCAAGGTATGTTGGGAGGTTATGCATATGATTCCTGCAACGATGGACGCGCTGGTCAAGACGGAAGCGGACAAGGGCCTTACACTGAAGAAAATGCCCGTTCCGCGCCCAGGCATCGGCGAGGTGCTGATCAAAACCCACAAAACCGCGATCTGCGGCACGGATGTCCACATCTATAACTGGGATATGTGGAGCCAGCAGAACGTGCAGCCTCCGCGCATCATCGGCCACGAGTACGTTGGCGAGATTGCGGAGCTTGGCGAAGGGGTAAAGGGCTATCAGGTAGGACAGATCGTATCCGGCGAGGGGCACATTGTCTGCGGCAGATGCCGCAACTGTCGCGCGGGCAACGGACAATGGTGCAAGTTCACCCACGGCGTGGGCGTGCAGCGCGATGGCGCGTTTGCGGAATATCTGGTGATCCCGGCGTCCAACCTCATCGTCATCCCGGATGGCATGGACGAGGACATCGTATCGTTCTTCGACGCCTACGGCAACGCGTTCCATACGGCGACCATGTTCGACGTCATCGGAGAGGACGTTCTGATCACAGGCGCAGGCCCCATCGGCGTGATGGCTGCAGGGATTGCACGGCACAGCGGCGCTCGGCGCGTCGTGGTTACCGACGTGAACGAATACCGGCTGGATCTGGCCAAAAGAATGGGCGCGACCGCCACGGTCGATCTCAAGACCCAGTCGCTTGAGGACACCATGCGTCAGCAGAACATCATTGAGGGCTTTGACGTGGGGATGGAGATGAGCGGCAACGGCGCCGCGCTGAACCAACTGCTCAAGCACATGCGCAACGGCGGGAAGGTCGCCCTGTTGGGCATCACCGGCCCCGGCACCGTGATCGACTGGAACGACGTGATCTTCAAGGGGCTGACGATGCAGGGCATCTATGGCCGCAAGATGTACGAAACCTGGTACAAGATGATGGCGACGGTGGAGGCGGGGCTTGACCTGCATCCCGTGATCACGCACCATTTTGACTATACGGACTATGAAAAGGGCTTTGCCGCGATGAACAGCGGCAAGTCCGGCAAGGTCATACTCAACTGGATATAAGAGGAGGACGACGATGAAGCAAGCATATGCGATCTATCGGAACGAACTGGAAAAAATCCGCGAGGCGGGCACCTATAAGGACGAGCGCATCATCACCACACCGCAGCGCGCCCGGATTGACACCACCAAGAGCAGCGGCGTCCTCAACATGTGCGCCAACAACTATCTCGGGCTGTCCGACAATCCAGAACTGATCGCCGCCGCAAAGGCGTCGTATGACCGCTGGGGCTTTGGCCTGTCGAGCGTCCGGTTCATCTGCGGCACGCAGCAGCTTCACAAGCAGCTTGAGCGCAAGATCGCCGATTTTGTCGGCATGGACGACGCGATCCTGTACAGCTCCTGCTTTGACGCCAACGGCGGACTGTTCGAAACGATTTTGACCGATGCGGACGCGGTGATTTCCGACGAGCTGAACCACGCCTCGATCATCGACGGCGTGCGGCTCTGCAAGGCCAAGCGCTTTCGCTACAAGAACAACAGCATGGACGACCTCAGAGCGCAGCTGGAAGCCGCGAAGGATTGCCGTCTGAAGCTGATCGCCACCGACGGCGTGTTCTCAATGGACGGGTTTATCGCCAATCTGAAGGGCGTTTGCGATCTTGCCGACGAATATGACGCGCTTGTCATGGTCGACGACAGTCATGCTGTGGGCTTTATGGGCGAACACGGCCGCGGCACGCCGGAATACTGCGGCGTGATGGGTCGGGTGGACATCATCACGGGCACGCTCGGCAAAGCGCTGGGCGGCGCGTCGGGCGGATATACGGCGGCCAGGCAGGAAATCGTCGATTTGCTTCGACAGCGTTCCCGGCCGTATCTGTTCTCCAACACGGTGGCTCCGGCGATCTGCGCCGCCAGCATCCGCACGTTGGAGCTTCTCGAATCCTCCACTGCACTAAGGGACAAGGTGCATGAAAACACCGTGTATTTCCGCAGGGAGCTTGGCAAGCTTGGGTTTGACGTGCCGGAAAGCGCGCATCCGATCGTGCCTGTCATGCTGTACGACGCGCGCGTCGCGCAGGAATTTGCCGCGCGCATGCTTGAAAAGGGCGTGTATGTGGTCGGCTTCTGCTATCCGGTGGTTCCGATGGGCAAGGCGCGTATCCGCACCCAGGTATCGGCCGGGCATACCAAGGCCGATCTGGATTTTGCCATCCGCTGCTTTGCAGAGGTGAAGAAGGAAATGGGGCTCTGACCCATCCCGGGCGGTTGTCCCGCCCCTTTAGCGAATCAACATCGGCGGCGTCATTTTAGGCGCCGCCTTATTTTTGTTTGCACTTTCTTTACCGATGCAGCAGCCGGCGCGTTTGACAGGGCAGGGACGGAATGATAATATAACTGATTATGAAGCAACGATGGAGGTAATTCGAATGCGCAAGACGCTGGCATCTTTTTTTATGGGCGTTGCGTCCCTGATTCTGATATTCTGCATTGTATTCACCTGCATTCAGCTTGTAATGCGCGACGACGAATACATTGAAAATGAATTTATCCAGCTCGGCAATTACACCGAAATCGGGATGACCCACGGTGATATCTGCAAGGCGGCCAAACAGCTGATCGCCTACATGCAGGGCGAAGCGGATACCATCCAAACCACCGTGACCATCAACGGCGTTGTGACCGAGATGTACCAATTTGATATCGAATTTACGCACATGCAGGAGGTGCAGACGCTCTGGCTGAAGCTGGTGAAGCTGCGCAACCTCGGCGTGATGGTGGCCGCGCTGCTGTTTTTGCTCGGCGCGCTGATCCGCCTCAATCTGGCGTGGCGTCTGATGGCCGGCAGCTATATCACGGCCGTCTCGCTGGTTGCGCTTTTCGGCGCGTTTTTCGGCACATGGGCGTCGCTGGATTTCTCCAGCTTCTGGACGGCGTTTCATCATCTGATCTTTCCGGGCAACACCAACTGGCTGCTGCCGGCCGAGTCGCGTATGATCCAAATGCTGAACATCCAGTTCTTTTCCGACATCGTAAGAAAGATCGCGATCACCGCCATAATCCCGCTGGCAATGCTGCTGGCCGGATCCATCCTGGTGCTGATTTTTGTCAAAAAGCCGATGAAGAAAAAAGCGGTCGCCGCGCGCAACCCATCAAAGCCCAAATGGATCGAGCCGGAAGGGCCGGATCTGCTGGCGGAGCACCGCATGCGCAACATGACCGTGAGCGCGCGCGAGCAGCTCGAGGAGGAGGAAGCCCGAACCGAGGAGATCCGTTCCGAGGTGGAGAGCTTTGGCCAAAACAAGAAGAAAAAGAAGCGTACCCGGCATGCTTGAAACATCAATGGCGGAATCACAACGCGATAAGCGAGCCAGCGCCGGGGAGACCGTGATTCTGGCGATCGAAACCTCCTGTGACGAGACCGCTGCGGCTGTCGTAAAGAACGGGCGCGAGGTGCTGTCGAACGTGGTATGGACGCAGATCCCGCTGCATCGGCGGTTTGGCGGCGTGGTGCCCGAGCTGGCATCCCGCAACCATGTAGAAAAACTGGGCGACGTGGTATCCTGCGCGTTGTCCGAGGCGAATCTGACGCTGCAAGCGATCGACTCCGTGGCCGTCACGTACGGGCCGGGGCTGGTGGGCGCGCTTTTGACAGGCGTCAGCTATGCCAAGGCGCTGGCCATGGCGGCGGGCATCCCGCTCGTGCCGACGCATCACATTATGGGGCATATCGCCGCAAATTACCTGACGTACCCCTCGCTTACGCCGCCGTTTACCTGCCTTGTTGCATCCGGCGGACACAGCCACATCGTCGAGGTCGCGGACTACGACCGCTACCGGTTGATCGGACGCACGCGCGACGACGCCGCGGGCGAGGCATACGACAAGGTGGCGCGGGTGCTGGGGCTGCCGTACCCCGGCGGTCCGGAGCTTGAGAAGCTGGCCGCAACCGGCGATCCGCATGCGATCCGCCTGCATTCGGCGTTTAACGAGGGCGCGGGCTATGACATGAGTTTTTCCGGGCTGAAAACCGCGGTGATCAACCGGCTGCATACCGCGGAGCAGACGGGCGACGCCGTGAATCGGGCGGACATGGCCGCGAGCTTTCAATATGCGGTCAACACCATTCTCTCCGACAAGGCGGTGCGCGCGGCAAATCACGCGCTGGCGCTGGCGGGCGGCGTCTCCGCCAACCGGAATTTGCGCGCCATGCTGGAGGAGAAGGCGCGGGATAAGGGGATCCCATTCTATTGTCCCGCCTTCCGCTACTGCACCGACAACGCGGCGATGATCGGCTCCGCCGGCTATTATCTGCTGATGCGCGGACACACCGCCGGGCTGGATCTCAACGCGATTCCTTATCTGCCGATCGCGGAATAAAGCAAAACACGCAACAGACTGAGCTGATTTTCAGCTCTTTTTTTGTTTTTTGAAAACTGCATGCAACAGAAAAAATGCGTCAATACTACGCGTGAGGTGATGAGAATGGAATCAACCCGGAATCCCAATTCCAAATTTAGGGATTTTCTGAAGAATCAGGGCTTCTACGTCGTATTGGTCATTTGTCTGGTTATCATCGGCGCGGCGGTCGCCATCCTGACGCTGCCCGGCGACGGACAGACTGCCCAGGAAACGCCGCAGGAAGAGGAATCCGTACAGACCGGCGGCTCACAGGACGAAACCCTGACCAACATCCTGACGGTACCGTCAGACGCGCCCATCGTGGCGGTTCTGCCGACCGCAGCGCCCACCCTGACACCGACCGCGGCGCCGACGCCTACGGCTACGCCGAAGGCCCGCACCACAAGCGCAAAAACCAAGGCAGCCCCGCCCGTGTCCGGCGAGATTGTTTGGGGTTATGCGGTGGATCAGCTGATCTACTCCAAAACACTGGATCAGTGGATGACGCATGACGCGGTGGATCTGAAGGCCGCCGTCGGAACTGAGGTCAAGTGTGTGCTTGCCGGCACCGTCGAAAAGGTGATGGAAGACGATCTGCTCGGCTACACCGTGATCGTCGCGCACAGCAACGACCGAACGACGATGTATGCCAATCTCGGCGCGGACATCCCGGTCAAACAAGGCGACAAGGTAAACGCGGGCGATGTGCTCGGCACCGTCGGCAGCAGCGCCATCTCGGAATGTGCCGAAGAGCCGCATCTGCATTTTGCGTTCTATGTCGGCAGCAAACCCGTTGACCCGGCCGATTACGTACGGATCGGCTGAGACGCCTGCTTGCGCGCAAGGAGGAAGCGGATTCCTCCTTTTTTTGAATTTATGAGCAGCCCAGCCCAACCGGGAGGTCGGCGAAAATCGGCGACGGTTGAGGCAAAGCGGCAATCAGCGGCGGTTGAGATAGGGAGCGGGGTCGTACGGCACACCGTCGATGATCAGCTCATAGTGAAGATACGGCTTTTTGCCGTCTACCGCGTCCACCAGGTTGGCGATCTGCTCACCGCGCTTGACGCGCTCCCACAGCTCGACCCGGACGCCATCCAGATGCGACAGCCGAGAAACGAAACCGGTTTCATCATGCAAAATATCCACGACATACCCATAATTCCCGCGCTCGCCGCAAAAGATGACGATGCCGTCCTCCGGCGCCAAAATCATGGTGGCGGCCAGGTTGCTGATGTCAACGCCGTAATGCATCTTGCCGTAACGCATGCCAAAATAGGAGATAATCGTGCCGGACATGGGCTTGAGAATCGAAAGACTGTCCGATGTGCGCCCCTGCTCACCCTCGTCGCGGCGCGGCTCGCCATCCGGGTTCTCTCCGACATAGGTGCCGGTCTCCACGCGGTTGGGCGCGGTGGCGCCGCTGACCTTAAAGCGGTTGGTCTCCGTGCAGGAGCATTCCACCCCGTCCTTGAACATCGTCTCGGTATACACGATCCAGATCTCGGGGCTGCCCCAGGTGCGGACAAGCCGTGTGCCGACGGGAAGCTGCGGATTCTCGGCTGTTTCGGACAAAATATCGGCCGAAACCGTCTCGCATCTGGCGACCGTGCGTACCACCGGCAAAAGCTGGGCGTTGCTCTGAAGCCGTGTCATGGCGGCGTCGTAGGACAGCATCTCGGCCGATCCGTCCGCGGGCACGAGCGTAACGCTGCCGCTTACGGCGGCTTTGAGCAGCCATTCATTGAACGCAACCCCGTCCGATCCGCACCAGGCCAGATAATCGGAAATGAGCTGTGCGGCCTCCTCGGCCGAGCGCATCATGAACAGCACGCGATCTTTGGCCATGACGTTGACCGCGCCCTCCGGCACTTCCTGTTCGATGGTTACCGTAACGGGCGTGGGGGACGCCGTATACCTGACAAGCACCTCGGTGGGCACCGGCGATGGCGTGGGCGTAGGATCCGCCGGTTTCTGCGCCATGCCGACCCGCTCGCTCTGCGGCATGGCAAGCGCAAGAATTGCCGTCAGCAGCAAAAGCACGCCGATAAAGGTACACAGAATCAGGCGGGAACGCTTGCGCGGATCCCGCAGAAAGCGCAAAAAGCCATCGCCCTTCTTCCCCGCGGCGGAAGCGCCGCGCGGCCGCTTGGACGATATTTTCACACTTGCGGGTTTTGTCCCTGTCGATTTATTCCTTCGAATCTTCTTCGTCATGATTGTTCCAAAACACGAATCGGATCCCATACGCAAACGGATCCTGGTACTACATAAGGATAACACCGCGCGGCCGCCGCAAAGCGGATGGATGCAACCGTCGCGCTTGCCGCGTTTATTGTATGAGTATACACGATTTGATTGGATTTGTCCAAATAATCCTTGACAGGCAGAAAAGAATGTGCTATTTTAATATTAAGAATTATTCCTATTATATAAAGTAAGGACTGAACAACCGTGACAAAGCAACGCAGATTGATTTACGATATCATACAGGGTACGCCCCACATCTCGGCGGAGCAGATCTATCTTGCCGCCAAGCAGAAAATGCCTCAGCTTGCGCTCGGAACGGTTTACCGCAACCTGCGGCTGATGGTGGAATCCGGCGAGATCCTGCAATTTGCGGTGCCAAACGGCACGTCGTTCTATGACAAAACGATCTCGGAGCATGAGCACATGGTATGCGACCGGTGCGGAAAAATCATCGATTTGCCCGAGCTGAATCTGAAGAACCTTCTGGAAACGCAGTGCGATATTCAGGTAGACCGTTATCAGCTTAGTATCGAGGGCCGGTGCAGCGATTGCTGCGCGGCTGAAGATAAAAATCAGAATCAAAAATAAAGGAGAATACACATGGAACTGAAAGGCAGCAAAACCGAGCAGAATCTGATGACCGCATTCGCCGGAGAATCTCAGGCGCGGAACAAGTACACCTATTATGCCTCCGTAGCCAAGAAAGCCGGCTATGAGCAGATTTCCCAGCTGTTTCAGCTGACCGCCGACAACGAGAAGGAGCATGCCAAGATCTGGTTCAAGCTGCTGCACAACGGCATGCCGGACATCAGCGACGCCCTCAAGGACGCCGCCGCCGGTGAGAAATACGAATGGACCGAGATGTACAAGACCTTTGCCGAGACCGCCAAGGAGGAGGGCTTTGCCCACATCGCGTATCTGTTCTCGGCCGTTGCCGCCATCGAGAAGGAGCACGAGGAGCGCTACAATACGCTGCTCTCGAACATTGAGACCGAGGAAGTGTTTGTACGCGTCGGCGACCAGGTTTGGGAATGCATGAACTGCGGCCACCTCTATTACGGCCCCAAGGCGCCCGAAAAATGCCCGGTTTGCGACCACCCGAAGGCATACTTCCGCCTGCGCGCAACCAACTATTAAGCAAGGGGGAACCCCCCCTTCTGTTTTCCTCCTTAATCGAAACAGCCGCCCATCTTCAGGCGGCTGTTTTAGTTGTCGAACACTTCGTTCATTAGCCGAACCGTCATGCAAAGCGATGCACCTGCACCCGGTCAAAATCCCCGTTGAGGCAATAATACACGGCGTTATCCCGATCCGAATAAACAAACGACACGCGCGTCGCCCACGGCTCGCCCTGTGTGACCGCAGAAAGCAGCTTCAGTCCGTCCTGCCAGGAAAAGCCGTCGCCGCTGTTTTGCAGGATGTCCTCCCCCGTTTGCTGTCGGGAAGCGCCATACCAGACGGGCGACAGATCGGCGGGCGGATCTATGATGGGATAATTGGTGATGATGGCATGATCTTCTGAACACTCGCGATATCCTGACCCCGGCTCAACCAGCAGCATGTGTCCTTCGCGATCGGAAAACAATGAATGCATGGACATGCCCGGCACATCCACGATCTCCTTGTCGCGCACGGTCTCCAAAAGCTCGGCATAGCTGCATTTGCCCGCGATAAACGCTTGATTGACCAGATCCAGGCGTCTGACCCGCGCCCCGCGGCGCATGGCACACGGGACCGCGCCGTTTCGATAGGGCAGATTACCAAAATTTCCGTTGCGATTGACGCCATGCGTCTTGTAGGTCGTCGAGCCAACACAAATGCCGATGTAGAACATCTCGCGGGTCTTGCACACGCGATAGCGAAACGCGCTTTGATCCAGATCGAAGTTGAAGCCCACGATCCGGCTGGCTCCGTTTTTCACAAAAGCAGTACACACAGGACAGCCGCCTCCCCGGATTCCTCCGTCTCCATCACGAAAAATCAATGCGCCGCAACGGCATTCCGAAGCGGCGCAGGCACTTTATTATGTTATTGATTTCCGTTCCAGCGTTTTTTTCCGTGCTTTTCGAGCTCCTTGAGCGTCTTTTGCGGATCTTTGACCTTGGCCAGGAAGATCATGGCGGCGATGATATAGGGCTTGAACGACGCCTGCTTGTACAGCGGATCGCGATAGCGGTCAAATACGCTCGCGGCGACCTCGCCCGCTTCGCAGGAGATGTCGGTGATGTCCGCCGGCAGGCAATGCAGATACAAGGCCTTGCCGTCACGGGTCAGCTGCATCATTTCCTCGGTGCATTCCCAATCCTTATGCTCGGCGTTCTGCGCAAGCAGCCGTTTTTCCAGCGCCTTGATGCCATCCAGATCGCCCTTGCCGTACAGCTCCGTCCGCTCCTCCATGGCCTTGAACGGCGCCCAGGATTTCGGATACACGATATCGGCGTCGCGGAACGCCTCCTTCATATCATGCGTGACGGCAAATTTTGCACCGGATTTTTCACAGTTCTGCTCCGCAACCTTGACGGTATCTTCCATCACCTCATAACCCTCGGGATAAGCCAGGGTGACGTCCATGCCAAAGCGGGTAAACAGGCCGATGACGCCCTGCGGCACCGACAGCGGCTTTCCGTAGGACGGGCTGTACGCCCAGGTCATGGCCACCTTCTTGCCCTTGAGATTTTTGACGGCGGTTTCCAGATCGTCGCTGCCGCCGAGCTCATGAATGACATGCAGCATGTCGGCCATGCACTGGGTCGGATGATCGATGTCGTCGGTAATCCGATCGACGGCAAGGGCGAGATCATCTCCGATCAATATTTGCCGATCCACCGCCCGGCGCCTGATTTTGCCGATCTTAAACCTTCCCAGGAAATCCTCGAAACCGGCATCAAAGTTGTCGACCTGCTCACCCCTTATGCCAAGGGCGGTAAAATCGGTCTGTTCGGCGGCGCGGGCGTGGGCAAAACAGTTTTGATCATGGAGCTGATCCGCAATATTGCCTATGAGCATGGCGGTTATTCGGTATTTGCCGG
>CAYYUV010000010.1:0-52965 GCA_964474405.1 uncultured Oscillospiraceae bacterium | reverse complement strand
CGGCTGCCCAGCACCGCCTTGTCGCCGCCCGCGTTGATATTCACCTGCATAATGTCGCGGGTTATGCAGATAACAAAAACCGGCGGTCACAGAACCGCCGGCAAAAAGGAAAGACTGAATAACGTTTGTGCGAATTACTTCGCGTCGACCTTCGACATGTAGGCGATCAGGTCGAGCACCTTGTTGGAATAGCCCCACTCGTTGTCATACCAGGCAATCAGCTTGACAAAGGTATCGGTCAGCTGGATGCCGGCCTTGGCGTCGAACACGCTGGTGCAGGTCTCGCCAACAAAGTCGGAGGAGACGACCGCGTCCTCGGTATAGCCCAGGATCCCCTTGAGCTCGCCCTCGGCGGCCTTCTTCATTGCGGCGCAGATCTCGGCATAGGTGGCGGGCTTCTTGAGGTTGACGGTCAAATCGACGACGGAGACATCCAGGGTGGGAACACGCTTGCCGACCGCTTTGGCGGCGCCGGTCGAAGAGGGAATGATGTTGCCGGCCGCGGCACGTCCGCCGCGCCAGTCCTTCTTGGACGGGCCGTCAACGGTCTTCTGCGTGGCGGTGGTGGCATGGACGGTGGTCATCAGGCCGTTCTCCACGCCGAAGCTGTCCTGCAGAACCTTGGTCAGAGGCGCAAGGCAGTTGGTGGTGCAGCTGGCGTTCGAAACAACGGTCATGGCCTTGTCATACTTCTTCTCGTTCACGCCCATGACGAACATCGGCGCATCGGCGGACGGAGCGGAAATGACAACCTTCTTTGCGCCGGCCTTGAGATGGGCGGACGCCTTGTCGGTGGTGGTGAACACGCCGGTGGACTCGACCACATAATCAGCCTTGATGGCGCCCCAGGGAATCTCCTCCGGGTTCATGCAGGCAAACACCGCGATCTCCTTGCCGTTGACAACCAGCTTGCCGTCACGGGTAAAGACCTCACCGTCAAACTTGCCGTGGACGGTGTCATACTTCAGCATGTAAACCATGTAATCCAGGTCAATGAACGGGTCATTGATGCCGACGACGTCGATCTTGTCGTTCTTGACGGCAGCGCGGAATACCAGACGGCCGATGCGGCCGAATCCGTTGATACCAACACGAATTGCTGACATAATTAGTGCCTCCATAATTCCTATTTTTTCATGTAAATGATACTTCCTACCGCCCTAAAACGCAAGTAATATTCATGTAAAACGGCGTTTATTCAGTCAATATTCCATTTCTCATTCACAATATATAGTGGCCGATTTTGCAGCTCTTCATACATTCTGCCCAAGTACAGTCCCTGCACGCCCATGCAGCAAAGCGCGACGCCCTGCATCAGCAAAAGCCCGTCCACGGCCCACAGCCACGCAGGCACGCCGACCGTGCAGCACAGCACAATCAGCGCCACAAGGCCGGCAAGCGCGACGCCCGCGGCGATCGCGCCGAACGTCATGGGCAGGCGCAGAGGCCTGTCCGAAAAACCGGTGATGCCGTCCATGGCAAGCTTCAGCATCTTTTTCAGGGTGTATTTGGTAGTGCCCGCGGCGCGCTCCTGCCGGACATATTCGATCGGAACGCTCTCAAAGCCCATCCAGGCGGACATGCCGCGCAAGAAACGGGCGTGCTCGCGCATGCGCAAAAACACATCGGCAACCTTGCGGTCCAGCAGACGAAAATCGCCGGTGTCCAGCGGAATGGGATAGGCGCTCATGGAGCGAAGCAGCCGGTAATAGACGGCGGCGGTCAGCTTTTTCATGAGGGTTTCGCCCTCGCGGCGGAGGCGTTTTCCGTACACGATATCCGCGCCGTCCTCCCACTTTTTGACCATGGCGGGGATCAGCTCCGGCGGATCCTGCAAATCAACGTCGATAATGATCAGCGCGTCGCCGGACGCCGCGTCCATGCCGCAGGTCACGGCGAGCTGATGACCAAAATTACGCGAGAAGGAAAGCACACGCACATAGGAATGCGTCCTTGCGAGCTCTCTCAATATTGGCAGCGTGCCGTCACGGCTGCCGTCGTTGACATATATGATCTCGTAGGGATACCCGGTCTGCTGCATCGCGGCGTCCATGCGCGAAAACGATTCTTTCAGAACCTCTTCTTCGTAATAGACCGGAACGATCAAGGACAAGCTTTTCTGAGCCATCTTACACCTCCGAATCATCGATATCATGAGTATACCCAAAAAGATAAAGGATTGCAATTCCGTCCCTATCGAGATATAATGACGGCGACATAAAAACATAGAACAGGAGAAAATGCAATGCCTATCGTAACAAGTACCGAGATGTTCAAAAAAGCGTATGACGACGGTTATGCCATCGGCGCATTCAACGTCAACAATATGGAGATCATTCAGGGCATCACCGAGGCCGCCAAAGAGCTTTCCTCCCCGCTGATCCTGCAGGTATCGTCCGGCGCGCGCAAATATGCCAATCACACCTATCTGATGAAGCTGATCGAGGCTGCCATCATTGAAACCGACCTGCCGATCTGCGTCCATCTGGATCATGGCGACACGTTTGAGCTCTGCAAGAGCTGCATCGACGGCGGATTCTCGTCCGTCATGATCGACGGTTCGCATCATTCCTATGAAGACAACGTCAAGCTGACGCGTCAGGTCGTAGAATACGCGCACGATCACGGCGTGGTCGTCGAGGGCGAGCTTGGACGCCTTGAGGGCGTGGAGGACGAGGTCAAGGTCGCGGCGGGCGAAGGCTCCTATACCGACCCCGCGCAGGTGCAGGATTTTGTAACGCGCACCGGCGTCGATTCGCTTGCCATCGCCATCGGCACCAGCCACGGCGCGTACAAGTTTAAGCCCGGCACCAAGCCGCAGCTCCGCTTCGACATCCTGGAAGAGGTGGAAAGACGTCTGCCCGGGTTCCCGATCGTGCTGCACGGCGCGTCGAGCGTCATCCCGACGTTTGTCCAGATGATCAACGCCTACGGCGGCAACATGCCGGACGCCATCGGCGTGCCAGAGGAGATGCTGCGCAAAGCCGCCTCCATGGCTGTTTGCAAGATCAACATCGATTCCGACCTGCGCCTGGCTATGACCGGCACGATCCGCAAGTATTTTGCGGAGAATCCGTCCCACTTCGACCCGCGTCAGTACCTCAAGCCCGCGCGGCAGGCCATCCACGACATGGTGGAGCATAAGATCACCTGCGTGCTGGGTTCGGATCACAAGGCATAACCCGTTTTGTCCGCCGCTTTGGGCGGCAGCGTCACAAGCACAAGCGCCCTCCGCAATAACGGAGAGCGCTTTTTTCATTTGGCCATTCGCGCGGCCGTCATCCGTTCGTCCCGCTTTGGCGCGGCGCGCGAATGCGTTTGTATCCCGTTTATCAGACGCCGTCGTCCGTGCGGGTGGTGGGGTCAAACGGATAAAACCCGATACGCGGAATCCGCGAAAAAGGCAGGCGATTGAGATCGTTGGCCGCGGCGCCTTCGGAATCGGCCACCATAATGTCGGCGGCGAGGGATGCATATGTCTCGCGGAACGAGGTGCAGGCCTTGACCACAACCAGTTGATAAGCGGCGGGGTCCAGACCGAACGCGCGGTAAAAATTAAGATCTCCGGTGCCGCCGGGCGTACAGCAGACGAGAATATCCAGATTTCCCGTGCGCAGCACGGCGGACTTGCCGATACAAAGCCGCATCCCCTTCCCTGCGGGTCCGGCAAGACGGAAAAACCCGTTGTGGAGCGAAACCACGCGACAGCGCGCCTGAAACGGACCGGTTGCACCCGGTGTAAAGTCCGCGCCCAGAGAGAACAACTCCTCCGCGCCGACGCCGAGCCGGTGCGCGCGTTCCGCCGCGGCGGGATCGGTCACAAAGGTCAGCGTCTTTAGCAAAGAGCCGCGCGCCTGCAAGCGAAGCGGCACAAGCACGCTGTCGCCGACCGCGCCTGCGTTCGGCGAATCCGCCCCGTCGCCCAGGATGACCGGCCGGCCGGTTTTGTTCTGTTCCGCACGCATAAGGATATCGTCCACAGGCAGAAGCTTTGGCTCAAGTTCGCGCCTTATACGCCAGAGGTGCGCGGCCAGCGCATCAGCGGCAGCGCGCGCGGCGAAGGCATCCTCCGCCACGACCGCGGCGGTGGAGGACGCATCGGGCACATCCAGCCACGGCTGCATCTGAAACACCGAAAAATCGGCAATCTGCCCCGTCTTGACGCGTGCAAAGCCATCGTCCATCAGCGCGCGGCACGGGCCTTCGGCGGTGGTATAGCCGGCGGCGGAAACGATCATGGGCACGCGCGTATAGGCGGTCGAAAGCGCCTCGCCACGCAGCTTGCGCATGCCGAGCGCCGCAGCGCGAAACCCGGTTTCATACAGGTCAATATGCGGATAGGTCTGAAACCCGCAGATAAAATCCGCATCCAGACGCATCCGGCGGGTGAGATTGGCATGCAAATCCAGGGCCAGCGCAATCACGACATCCTTCCCCGCCGCCTCGCGAACGGCATGCACGATCTGCCCGCAGACGTCCGGGCTGCTTTGAGAGACCGTCGCGCCATGCAGCGAAAGAAACACGCCGTCGTAACGCCCCTTGTTCACAAGACTGGTGATCCCGTCGATAAACGCATCGACAACCGCGTCGGCGACGGGGCCGCCGCTCATCGACCGATAAGCAAGACCGCAGCGGAACCTGCCGCCCGCTTTTCGGACGGCGTCCATCATCCCCTGCACCGGGGATCGGATCAGCCGAAACACGAGCCGCATCCCCAAGCCATGCGTCAAAAGCGTGTCGCGAAAGCGCGTCTCATCCCAGATCATGGGATTAAACGAATTGGATTCCTCTGAAAATTCACACAGCAGAATCTTTTTCCTTTTCATGGCTCACGGCTCCGCTATGTCACGGAAGGTCTCGCGCATGCGCGGGTACAGCTTGCGATATGCCTCCGTCATGCGCCGGTATGCGGCAAAATTTTCCGGGTTCGGGGTAAAGGTTTTGGTCATGCGGATACGCGATTTGGCTTCCTCAAAATCACGGCAAAGGCCGAGGCCGATCAGCGCGCAATATGCCGTGCCGACGGTGCCGGCATGGCGTGTGTTGTCCGGCACGTTGACCGGGATCTCCAGCACGTCGGAAAGCATCTGCATCCAGCGGTCATCCGCCGTGCAGCCACCCACCGCGTTCAGCGCGGGTATGCTGCGCCGCGTGCCTTTTTGCAGCGCATCCAGCGACAGGCGCATCGAATAGCAGATGCTCTCCATCATCGCGTTGACCATATAGCGGCGATCATGCTGACTGCCAATGCCGATGAACAGGCCGCGCGCCTTATCTGAGAAGAAAGGTGGCCGTTCGCCGTAGATCCAATGCGCCGCCATCAGTCCCTTGGAGCCGGCAGGGATATCCCGAAGCTCCTCCGCGAGATACGCGTAGATGCCATCTCCCATCTCCTCATACTCGCGATGATAGAGCTGACGGAGCGTCCAGTCAAACGACAGCCCGATTGCCTGAAACCCGAACAGCAGAATATCCTGCTCACGCGTGAACGGGGAGGTGGACAAAAAACCCTCCTGCGTCGATACGATGGAGCCCAGCCAGCCGGAGGAACCGAAATAAGCATGGGTATCGCCAAGGCCGGCCGTTCCCGAGCCGATGGCGATGGCGGGGATATCGCCGCAGCCGCCGAACACCGGCGTGTCGGGCAGCAGACCCGTGCGCTCCGCGGCTTCCCGGGTCAGACCCCCCACGCGCTCGGTCGGAAGCACCAGCTTCGGAAACAGAATCGGGTCAACCTTGCCGAGCTTTAGGAACAAATCATACACGCCCTGGGTGGATTTGGAAAACGATTTGGTGAAATGATTGGTCATATCCACCGCCATCTCACCGGTGGCGCGCCATTTGACAAAGGAGTTGCATTCCAATATCACGGCCGTCTTTTCATATACATCCGGCAGATTCTCCCGAAACCAGGCCAGCTTCGGCCAGTAGTCCGCGCCGCAAAGCACCTCGCGGCCGAGCGCCGCGTTGAGGCGGCTCGACGGCTTGACGCCGAACAGCTTTTCCTTGTAATGATTGAGCTGAAGCAAACGGTTCATGCGATGCGCCTGCTCGCCCCCGCGCGCGTCGAGCCAGGTGATGCTGCGATGCAGCACGTTGCCATCCCGATCGATGGGGATGATGCCCTTCCACTGGGAACAGAAGGCGAGTCCCAGCACATCGGCCGCATCCGCAGCGGATGTCTGCATGACCGAACGGATCGCCTTGCACACCGCATGCCAATAATCCTCGGGATCCTGCTCTGCCCATGATTCCTCCGGCGTATACAGCGGATAAGTTTCCATGGCTGCCGCGCGGATGGTTCCCTCCGTATCGACCAGCGAGGCCTTGACGCCGCTGGTGCCGAAATCACAGGCGATCACATAACGAGTCAGCATAGCACATCTCCTTTTTTATGATACTTGTAATTATACCATTTGCCGCGGAGATAGACAACCGAATTGACAGCAAAAACGGCCGTTTTTCCGACAAACGACCGTCTTTTTTGTTGATGCAGTACCGGTTTTACGGAATCTGATCCAGCCACCCCTGATCCTCACGGACGCGCTGAATGAAGATCCGGCCCTCATCCTGCTCCTCCTTGGTTTGATGATACTTGAACACCATTTCACCGCTGTCGAGCTTGCCTGCGATCTCGATCTTGCCGGTGGGATGTGACAGACAGTACTTGAAGCATTTTCCCTGCCCGTTCTGCATGGCCTTTGCGCGCTCAACCACATCGTAGCCACGCATCAAGGGCACCTGAAAGCCGTTCATCACGCCGCTGACCGGCCGGCACTGGAACACATAGTACGGCACGATGCCGCAGGCGGTAAGCCGGTGCAGCAACAGCGCCAGCGTGTCGGGGCTGTCATTGACGCCCTTTAGAAGCACGGTCTGGTTCTTGACGACGATGCCGCGGTGATACAGCTTCTTGATCGCCACAGCCGCCTCGGGCGTGATTTCGTTGGGATGGTTGAACTGCGTTATGATATAAAGCTGCTTGCGGCGGTTAAACGCTTCGAGCATGGCAAGCAGATCCTTGTCCTCGCTGATACGCGCCGGATACACGACCGGGATGCGCGTCCCGATGCGGATCAGATCAAGATGCCGGATCGGCGTCAGAGCGGAAAGATATTGGCGCAGCAGATCGTTTGGCAGCATCAGCGCGTCGCCGCCGGATAAGAGCACGTTATTGATCTCCGTATGGTCACGGATGTAACTTACCACGTCGCCGAAGTGCGCCGCAATTTCCTCATCCGACAGGCCTACCAGACGTTTTCGGAAGCAATGTCGGCAGTACATCGCGCAGCGATTGGTGGTCAGCACCAGCGCGGTCTGACGGTACTTGTGCTGAAGCCCGGTGTCAACGGTGTTATCCGCCTCGCCGCTGGTGTCAAACGCGCCGGACAGATCGTGCTCGTGCAGCGAGGGAATGCACATGCGGCGGATCGGGTCGTTTGGATCGTTCCAGTCTATCAGCGACAGATAATAGGGCGTAACAGCCATCGGAAAGCGGGAAAGCAGTCGTTCCATCTGCGCCTGCTGCTCCTCATTCATTCCCGTCAGCTTGGCAACAGCTGCGGCGGAACGGATCGTTCCAGGGATTTCCGGAGCCCATGTAGTCATGATGTTTCACTCCTTTCAGTTTATTCGTAACAGAAGAAATCTGGCAGGCGGATCTCCCTTCCACGCTTTATCCAACAATGCAGTTATTCTGTACAAAACGGAAAAATCAGTATCTGTTTGATATTTTGTGTTATTTTATCATGATTTCATACTGCGTGCAAACCTGTTTTTTGGGTTAATTTATCCAAAATGCCAAAGGCCCGCACTCAAATGCGGGCCACAAGGGGTTGTATTTTGCGGTCAGGAGAAGATCAGATACAGCGCCGCGCCCAGCGTGGAAAGCAGCATCAACAGGCACAGCAGCAAGCACACAATTCGAACGGTACGCTTTTTCATCATGCGTTCTTATGCGGCGGGATTGAACGCATCCCGGCTCGCGGTGTCCACCCAGACGGCATTGGTCTTCCAAGCTTCGATCTTCTCATTGGTGTACATGTTCTCCGCATAGGAGATCAGCGAATCGGCCACGTCCTTTTCCACACGGTCATAGGGAAGCACGCCGGTTGTGCCTTCAACGCGCTTGACAAAATAAGTGACCGTGTTTTCCGTCGTTTCGCCGGTCTCGGAATCGGTGGAAGAGGTTGTCACCGGCACCTTGACATAATCGCCGACAGCCAGCTCCGCAGCGGCCGTGTAAACGTCGCTTGCAAACACGCTGTCGTTGGCGCCAATGGCATATTCATACTCATGTTCCTTGATGAACGAATCGCTGTTGCTGTCGCTGTTTAACAGTTCCTCAAAATCGGCGCCTTCTTCGAGCTGTTCTTCGACGTCGCGAGCGGTCAGAAGATCGTCCACGGTGATGACGCGCACAAAGATAAAGTCATCGGGAACATACAGATACGGCGCGGTGGCGGAGCCGTCCTTGAGATAGCCGATATAAGCGGAATACGCGCCGGCATAATAGGCGTCAACATAATACTTCTGGGCATATTCCTCATAGATCTCGGGAAGTTCGCTGTCCTGAACGTCACGCTCGTCGCCATAATGCAGAGACAGCTTGTTGGCAAGCTTGCTCGAGACGGCGGATCGCTCGTTCATGGCGATATAGGAGGCCTTGGTCATGCCGGTGTTGGCCAGATAGTTGGTCAGCACGGTCTTTGCATAGGTTGCGGCATTGTCGGAACCCGCTTCCTGCGCCTGTTTGAGGCAGTCCGCTTCCAAGGTTGTATAGGCGTCCTTGCCGGACTTGCGGCATTCGGCCTTTTCCTCATCGGTCAGCGTCAGCCCCAGCTCCTCGGCCAGCACGATATACACGCGCTCCGAAACAAGCTGACTCAGCATGTCCTCCTGGAGCTGCTGCACGCCCTGCTCGGTCTTGACATCATAATAGGTGCCGTAGCCGTAATACATGGCATACATGTTATAGGTGTCAATGTTGCTGTAATAGTTGGTAAGCGCCATCGCATACTCGCCCATCGTCACCTTTTCGTCGCCGACGGTGGCAACGACCTTGTTACGCTCAAAATAATTGAGGCCGAAGGTGTCGTTCCGAAGCAGCACAATCGCCCCGACGACGATGGCCAGCACGAGCACCGCCGCGCAGATCACAATAATGTTTCTGATTTTCTTTTTCCGTGTCATCCCACAAACTCTCCCTTTTTTACATCCTTTGGATTGTACTATTATCGGGGGCGAATGTCAATCTCTGCCGCAAAATTGTCACGTTTACACAAAAGGCGGAGGACATGCTGTCCCCCGCCAGTGGCTGTCGAAAAACTTACGTTTTTCGACAGGATAACCGCTTCCTGCCTGCCGTCCGTTGGAACAGCGAACGGCAGGAAGCACAAGGAAACCGCCCGTAACCGGGCGATCCGTTCCGGCGCACACGCCGCCGGAGCCGGAATCTGGCTTTCGGGGGTCTCGACCCCCGAATCCCGCAGAGAATTTTTGACAGTTCAAAGGCGGAGGACATGCCGTCCCCCGCCTTGCGCTTGTTTGCGACGCGCCTTACAGGCCGCGTTCGGTGTAATGCGTATGCAGAATGTGATGCGCCTTCTCGCTGTTGGGTTCGCCGAGATAGGTGCTGTACAGCTCCTTGATGACGGGGTTCTCATGGCTCTTGCGGAGCTTCATGCCGGCATCCTCAGAATACAGCGCGGCAGCGCGCTCCTTCCGCAGATCCACAAAGTTGCGGACGTAGCCGGGCTGAATCGGCTGACCGCCGCCGTTGACACAGCCGCCGGGGCAGGCCATCACTTCGATAAAGTGATAATCCTTTTCGCCGCTCTTGACCATATCAAGCAGTTTGGACGCGTTCTCAAGCCCGCTGGTGACTGCGACGCGCACTTTGGTGCCGTTGAGATCATACTCGGCTTCCTTGATCGCATCGACGCCGCGGACGGCCTCAAACTCGACCTTCTCGAGCGTCTTGCCGGTGACGACTTCGTACACGGTACGGAGCGCGGCCTCCATAACGCCGCCGGTTGCGCCAAAGATGTGACCCGCGCCGGATGCAACGCCGAACACCGGATCCGCCTCTTCATCGGGCAGCTTGTCAAACACCAGACCTGCACGTTTGATCATGCTGGCCAGCTCACGCGTGGTGAGCGAAACGTCGATATCCGGCACGCCCGCCGCGCACATCTCGGGACGCTGAACCTCGAACTTCTTCGCCGTGCAGGGCATGATCGAAACGACGAACAGATCCTTCGGATCGATGCCGATCTTCTCGGCATAATAGGTCTTGATCATCGCGCCGAACATCTGCTGAGGCGATTTGCAGCTCGACAGATTGGGGATGAATTCGGGATAATAATGCTCGCAGAATTTGATCCAGCCGGGGCTGCAGGAGGTGATCATCGGAAGCGTTCCGCCGTTCTTGATACGGCCCAAAAGCTCCGTGCCCTCTTCGAGGATCGTCAAATCGGCGGCGGTATCGACATCGAACACCTTGTTAAAGCCGAGACGGCGCAGAGCGGCAATCAGCTTGCCCTCCACGTTCGTGCCGATCGGCATGCCGAAGCACTCGCCAAGCTGGGTGCGCACGGAAGGCGCGGGCCCTACGATCACGGTCTTCTTGGGATCGGCAAGCGCCGCCCAGACCTTCTCGGTGTCGTCCCGCTCCGTCAAAGCGCCGGTCGGGCACACTGCGATGCACTGGCCGCAGTTGACGCAGGAGGTCTCCGACAGCGGCAGATCAAATGCGCTGGCGATATGCGTGGCAAACCCACGGTTGTTCGCGCCGATGACGCCCGCATGCTGATTGTAACGGCAGACCGCGGTGCAGCGGCGGCACAGAATGCATTTGCTGTTGTCGCGAATGAGGTGGATGGCGGAATCGTCAATATCCGCCGTAAGCGGCTGAGCGGGCGCATACTTGTCGGGATCGACGTCGTATTCCTGCGCCAATGCCTGCAACTCGCAGTTCTGGCTGCGCGAGCAGCCGAGGCACTCCATCCGGTGGTTGGACAGGATCAGCTCCAGCGTGGTCTTTCTGGCTTCGCGGAGCGCCGGGGAGTTGGTTGTAACCTCCATGCCTTCCGCCACAGCCTGGATGCAGGCAGCGGGGTTGGAACGGGCGCCTTTGACCTCCACCACGCACATGCGGCAGGCGCCGATGGCGTTGATATCCTTCATATAGCACAGGGTCGGAATCCGAACGCCCGCCTTCTCCGCCGCCTGCAGGACGGTGAAGTTGGCCGGGACTTCCACTTCGATTCCGTTGATCTTCATCTTGATGGTATCCATGGCATTGCCTCCTTACTTCTTGACGATGGCACCGAACTTGCAGCCGTCCATACAGGCGCCGCACTTGATGCACTTGTTCTGATCGATTACATGCGGCTGCTTGACGGTTCCGCTGATGGCGCCTACCGGGCAGTTGCGCGCGCAAAGCGTGCATCCGCGGCACATATCGGCCAAAATCTCGAAGCGGAGCAGCTTTTTGCATACGCCGGCGGGGCAGCGCTTCTCAATGACGTGCGCCTCATACTCGTTGCGGAAGTACCGCAGCGTGGACAGCACGGGGTTCGGCGCGGTCTGACCCAAAGCGCACAGCGCGTTCTGCTGGATGTAATGGCACAGCTCTTCCATCTTGTCGAGATCCTCGAGCGTGGCCTTGCCTTCGACGATCTTGTTGAGCATCTCGAGCAGGCGGCGCGTGCCGATACGGCACGGCGTGCACTTGCCGCAGCTCTCATCGACCGTGAAATCGAGGAAGAAGCGCGCGACGTCAACCATGCAGTTGGTGTCGTCCATGACAATCATGCCGCCGGAGCCCATCATGGAGCCGATGGCCTTGAGGTTGTCATAATCGATCGGCGTGTCCAAATGCTCCGCAGGAATGCAGCCGCCGGACGGGCCGCCGGTCTGCGCGGCCTTAAACTTATGGCCGTTCGGGATGCCGCCGCCGATGTCAAAGATGATCTGACGCAGCGTCGTGCCGAGCGGGATCTCCACCAGGCCTGTGTTGACGATCTTGCCGCCCAGAGCAAAGACCTTGGTGCCCTTGGATTTTTCCGTGCCCATGGAGGCAAACCAATCCGCGCCCTTGAGGAGGATCTGCGGAATGTTGGCCAGCGTCTCCACGTTGTTGATGATGGTCGGCATGCCGAACAGACCCTTGTTCGCCGGGAACGGCGGCTTGGCCTTCGGCTCGCCGCGGTTGCCTTCGATAGAGGTCAAGAGCGCCGTCTCCTCGCCGCAGACAAAGGCGCCTGCACCAAGACGGGTCTCGATATCAAAGTCAAAGCCCGAATCGAAAATGTTTTTGCCCAGCAGACCATATTCCCGCGCCTGACGGATGGCGATATCAAGACGCTTGACCGCGATCGGATACTCCGCGCGGACGTAGATATAGCCCTTGCTTGCGCCGATGGCATAGCCCGCGATGGCCATGGCCTCCAGCACCGCATGCGGATCGCCTTCCAGAACGGAACGATCCATGAACGCGCCCGGGTCGCCCTCGTCCGCGTTGCAGACGACGTATTTCTGATCGGCCTTATTCTTAGCCGCAAACTCCCACTTCATACCGGTGGGGAAGCCCGCGCCGCCGCGGCCGCGCAGACCGGAATCCTTCATGACCTGGATAACCTGCTCCGGCGTCATCTCGGTAAGAACCTTGCCGAGCGCGGCATAGCCGTCCATGGCGATATACTCGTCGATGACCTCGGGGTTGATCACGCCGCAGTTGCGCAGCGCAACGCGAAGCTGCGTCTTATAGAAGCCCGTCTCGTTGAGCGAGGGCACCTCGTGCAGCTGAAGCCCTTCATGCTCCTTGTAGACCAGACGTTCGACAACGCGACCCTTGAGCAGATGCTCCTCCACGATTTCAGGAACATCCTCGACCGCAACGCGGCTGTAGAAGGTTCCCTCCGGATATACGATCATAACCGGGCCCAATGCGCAGAGGCCGAAGCAGCCGGTATGGACGATCTTTACCTCGTCCTGCAACCCCTGACGGACGAGCTCTTCTTCCATCTTTGCCGCGATCTCGGGGCTGTGGGAAGAGGTGCAGCCCGTGCCGCCGCAAATCAAAACCTGTGTACGAATCATGCTTTCTGTTCCTCCGTGTTATTTCTCGACCGCGCCGATGGTGTACTCCACGATCGGCTTGCCGTCGCGGATGTGCTTTGCCACGATTTCCCGCGCCATGTCCGGCGTGACCTTGATATAGGTAACGCGCTCCTTGTCCCCCTCGTAAACCTCAACAATCGGCTCATACCGGCACATGCCGATGCAGCCCGTCTGATTGACGGTGACCTTGTCGCCGAGACTCAGTTTGGCAACCTCCTCGACAAATGCATTCAGTACCGGACGCGCACCTGCGGCGATACCGCATGTTGCCATACCGACAACGATACGGATCTGTCCCTCGCCTTCACGCAAAGCGACCTTGTCCTTCATCCTGTCACGGATCTGTTGCAGTTCTGCCAGTGTTTTCATAACCACCCTGTCCTTTCGCAATATAGTGATCTATCATAAAACTTGCTTTCAGGCGGCGTATTGCTCCAAAAGCGAAGCACGCGCCCATTCCAGCACTTCAAACGTGTTCAGCGGCACATCGGGTCCCAGGATCTGACGCATCTGCCGGGTATCCAGCTCGACCCTGCGTCCGCCGCCGCGATCGTGGATAAACAGAAAATCAATGTCCGGACTGCCCTGAATCAGCAGGATCACCGTGGATACCACGTCGCCGATCGGCGTAAAGTCGATGCTGCTCATGTCGAACGTCGCCGTTACGGCAGTCCCGCCGTGCAGGGGATCCGCCGCCCGCTCGGTGGATTCCACCGAAAGCTGTCCTCCTGCCTGCTCAGCCGCCAGCTTCAACAGCGGCAGCCCCATGCCAACCTTGCGCGTGGTGCGCGTCGTGCGAAACGGATCGCACACCTCCCGGACAAACCCGGGGCTCATCCCGCAGCCGTTGTCGCCAATTTTCAGCGTCAGCCAGCCGTCCCGCTCGGTCAAGAGAATTTCAACAAGCGAAGCGTCCGCCTTGATGGAGTTCTGCGCGATATCGAGAATATTCAGCGACAGCTCTTTCATGGGCGTCCCTCCCTGATTCTGGCAAACAACGCTCTTCGAACCGTGTCGGCATCCGCGCCGTTTGGCGCATCGAGCAGCAGGGTATTCGCGCCGTCTCCCAGCTCCCACAGCCGGTGCGCATCCGAACAGACCACGATCTGACGGCCGTCCGCCAGATCCACCTTCTGTGCATCGTGCAGCTCCGCCGTCCGAAATACCGGCTGATCGGGAAACGCGCCCAGCACCGCAAGCAGTCCGTTCGACTCCCGGTCGATGTGCGCCGGATAGCACACGCCGCCATACTCGCCAACCAGCGCCGCAGCATCCTCAAGCGGCAGCGACGTCGCTGCCGGGAGAAAATACGGCTCGGTGTCAACAGGCACGTCGTCCGCGTCCATTACCACCTGTGTACCGAATACGTCCGTGCGGTTCGGCACCCGCATGCGAAGCGGAGAAAGCCTCTGCTCAAACGCAGCTGCCGCTGTCAACGACGGCAAAAGCGCCACAAGGTGGATATCCTCCGCCGTCGTCAACTCCGCGCCCGCGACGGGCACGATGCCGTAGGCCTCACAGGCGGGGAAAAAGGCGGCCGCATTGCGGGTGGAATTGTGATCGGTCAAGGCTACGATCTCCAACCCGTTGAGGTGCGCCATGCCGGCGATGTTGCACGGCGTCATATCCTCGTCCGCACAGGGAGACAGGCACGAGTGCACATGCAGATCGTACCGCCACCCGCGCATCACAGCGTCTCCGCAATCATGGCGCAAATGCTGAATATATCCGCATTTGAGCCGATCAGATTGATCTGATGCGTCTCGGCGGCGCTCATAAGCTCGGCATCGGGCTCGACCCCCTCTGCCAGCACCACGCAGGCCACATCCGTCAGCTGCGCGACGGCGGCAACATTGCGGTTGGACATGATCGTAACCCATGCCGCATCCGCCTCAGCGCGCCCCATCACCCAGCTCAGAAGATCGCCGGCGTAACCGCCCAGGATCTCACGTCCGCCGCGGGGAAGCAGGATCGGACGCATGCCGTCCCTTTGAGAAAGTTCCAGTACGGTCATGGCGTCGGCTCCTCCTTTGCATTGGGCAGCAGCTGCTGAAGGTACTCACGCATTCTGACGATGCATTCGGATTCCTTTGCCTGCCCCGCCACAATATCCTCCGCAAATGCGCGGCAGGTCGGCGCGCCGCAGGAACCGCAGTCCAGCGCGGGCAGCGTCTCATAGATGCGCTCGATGTCGCTCATCATACGGATGGACTCCGCTCGGTCGATATTGAGCCTCGACACATTGCGATACTGCAACGGCTTGACCGTCAGCATCTCATTGGGCACGGACGCCGCGGATTCCCCCTCGGCAAGCGGAACGCGGTTGCGGCTGACCGGCATATACCTTCGCAGCGCCTGAAGCCGGACACGCGCGATGTACGGGTTTTCCACCGTCAGCACGCCGCCGACACAGCCGCCGTTGCAGGCGTTGAGCTCGACAAACTCCAGGCTCGGAAAATGCCCCGTCTCGATATCGTCCAGCACGCGGATGACGTTTTCAATGCCGTCCGCCGCCAGATACCGGTCGTTCATCAGCGACGACGCTTCGCCGCCCGAAGAAGCCCAGCCCATTCCGATCATGCCGGTTTCCGAAGATTTTTCCGGCGCCTTCTCCCGATTCATTACGCTGACCAGACGAAAATACGCATCGCTTATCGAGACGGTATAATCGACATAATGCGCCTCGCCGTCATCGATGTTTTTGACCCAGCTGACCTTGCTCGGGCAAGGCGAAATGAACACCGTTTTGATGTCCTCGGGCTTCAGCTCGGGATGCTTTTTCAGCGCTTCCTCCTTGGCCATTTTCCCCGCCAGCTCAATGGGCGGCATCATGGGGATGACATGGTTGCAAAGATACGGAAACCGCAGCGAGATCAGACGCACGATAGCCGGACAGGCCGAACTGATGATCGGCCGCTCGACATCTGGGCGTTTGATGTACCGTCTGGTGTATTCGGTGATGATCTCCGCCGCGCGCGCCACCTCAAACACATCGTCAAAGCCGATGTCGTAAAGCCCCTGAATCAGACAGTCCGCATCGTTCAGCTCCATAAACTGACCGAACAGGGAAGGCGCAGGCAACGCGATCAAATAATTGGATCGATCGAGTTCCTCAAATTTGTCGCAGATGGCCGTTTTGGCCTTGTAGGGACACACACGGATACACTCTCCGCAATCGATGCAATGGCGCGAGTCAATGACGGCATGCCCTTCGCGGATACGAATGGCTTCCGTCGGACACCGTTTCAGGCATGTGGTGCAGCCCTTGCACTTTTCGCGGTCCAGTGAGACCGAGTGCGTATATTCCATATGCTCCTACAAACGATCAGATTTCCTTGACATCGAACCGGAGTGTGATGGTCGTACCGACACCGATTGTTGATTCGATGCGCATATCATCCGAGTAACGTTTCATATTGGGCAATCCCATTCCGGCGCCAAAGCCCATCGAGCGGATGTTATCCGGCGCGGTGGAATAGCCCTCCTGCATGGCAAGATCAATATCGGCGATGCCGGGGCCGCGATCCGCCAGGACAACCTCGATCCGATCCGGCAGCACAAACACGTCCGCAGCCCCGCCGCGAGCATGAATGACCATGTTGATTTCCCCTTCGTACATGGCGATGGAAACGCAGCGGATCAGATCCGGTGAAAAGCCCATCTGCCGAAGCAGCTTTTTGACCTGAACCGAGGCCTCGCCGGCCGAAGTGAAATTATTGCCGTCCACATCAAAGTGAAATTTCAGCGGCTCCTGTATCGACATACGACCTAGCTCCCAAGTCCCGCGGCATACAGCAGGCCGCAGGCCTCAAACATGCCCATATCCGTGACCAGTACGGCGATCCCGTTTTCCTCCGCCAGCTGCAGCATCTCAGGCGTCGGAACCTTGCCGCGCGCAAAAATGACACAGCGCATGTCGAGCATGTGGATGGTACGGATGACCTGAGGGTTGACAAGACCCGTAATGAGCATGCCTTTGCCATTGGCAAAGGCGAGCACATCGCTCATCATGTCGCTGCCGCAGGCAGTCATGATCTCATCCTTCATGTCGGCGCCGGCAAGAATCCTGCCTTTTATACAGCCCGCGATTGTGGTGATGTTCATATTTCCTCCGAAACGAGAAATGCGCCGTCCCCCTTGTCTCCCCCCGGGATGGGATCAGGCGCGATATTTATCCAAGATACCCTTGACGTCCGCGGGCACCAGCCGGCCATACACGTCTTCATCGATGACCATGACCGGAGCGAGACCGCAGCAGCCCAGGCAGCGCGTCGCATCGAGCGAGAACGTGCCATCGTCCGTCGTGTGACCGGCGGCAATGCCCAGCTGCTTTTCAAGCTCGTCCAAAATATCCTGAGCGCCCCTGACATAACAGGCGGTACCAAGACAAACGCGCGCGACATGCTCGCCCTTGGGCTCCAGCGTGAACTGGGAGTAAAAGGTCGAAACGCCGTACACCTGCTCCAACGGACAGCCAAGACCGTCGGCGATCATCTTCTGCACCTCAATGGGCAAATAACCGTAGATATCCTGCGCCTGTTGCAGGATGGGCATCATGGCGCCCTGCTGGTCCTTATGTGCGGCGATGATTTCCATGAGCTTTTCCTTCTGCTCGGGCGTGCCGCGGAACGGGATCTTGGTAATTTTGGTTGTCATACTGATCCTCCTTGCTTTTGACGATATCCCACTGCGCATGATAACATATTTTTGTCCGGTTGGCTACGGGTTTTCCGGTTTTTATGACAAAATTTGCTGACAAAATCCACAGCATGCCAATGAAATCCTGCGCAACTTCAACACCATTCACCATCTATCTACAAATTCGATGCAAACATTTAACAAATTGTGCAAAAATAAGGGCTATCTATATCTATATTGTGTAAGATATAATGGAAATGGAAAATACTGCATTGCTTTCCGACATGCGGATTACATGATAACATGCAACAGGAAGGATGGTTTCTATGTCAAACAGAAGACTGAAAATTACACCTCAGGGTTGGCTGGTGTTGGCGGCGATTGCTATTTTGGTTATCGCACTCATCATCATCCTGATCGTTGTCATTCCCAAAGGAAAGGTTGGCAACTCGCAAAACGGCGGATCGGCGGCCACGGAGGTTCCGACCATTGACCCTGCCGCCACGCCGGAGACGGCGCCCACCGCTGAGCCCACGCCGGATCCGACTGCGGAGCCGACAGCCGAGCCGGTTGAGCCCACATCCAAGAAGATCTATACCGAGCCGACGGCAGAAATGATCTCCTATGCGGTCAAGGGCAAGACCAACAAGGTCGGCGTCAACCTGCGTTCCGGCCCCGGTACCGATTATGAGACGGTTGCCTCCCGCATCAAGGAGGGCGTGACGCTGACGATCTATCAGGACTTTGGGCAATGGGTGTTCTGCCAGGTGGATGAGCTCGGCAAATTCGGATATATCAGCCGACAGTTTGTAACGGCAGACGCCGCCATCTACATGCCCTCGACCGATCAGCCCGCGGACACATACCTGGGCACGATCAACGTCAACAACACCCTGACGCTGCGCAAGGAAGCTTCGCTCACCAGCGCGGAGATCAACAACTATTTCAGCGGACAGCTCGTATACATCTACTACATTGACGGCGAATTCTATTACGTCATGTGCGCAGGCACGGGTGAAACCGGCTACATGAAGGCTTCCTACGTCACCACGACCGAGGCGATTCCGACCAAGCCCGCCGCATAACAACGACATATCGGCATCCGAGGACGTGTGAACCCACACGTCCTCGTTTTGATGTCCCCCGATTCCGCTCTTGCACGCGGCAGCCCTCTTATGCGGTTTTGCTTCGTTTGAGCAGGTGACAAAGCGGAGCCGTTGCGGAACCGCAGGCAAAGCTCATCAGCAGATCGCCAAGCAGCCCAAGGTGCAACACAAGCTCCCCCGCAAGCAGGCACATGACCGCCGTGGTCAACAGCGCAAACAAAACGGCGGCAAGCCCGCCGCAAAGCCATGCACGCGCGGGCTCTCCCCGCACGGCAAGAACGCCCGCCAGCACCGCTCCAAGCACCTTCAGCACAGCGTTGACGATGGATACGGCGTCCTCGTTCAGCACGCCCCAATACAAAAGCAGGGTCATCGCCGACACCGCCGCCACCACCGCGCCGCATCCAATCAGCGCCGCGCGGATTACGCCTGTCACGGCGGACGGCTTGCCGTGCGGACGTTTTCTGCTCCGGTTTTTCATCCTCGCACCCCCTTGTGTCAGGATATGCCGCGCCGGTCATCGATAGACCGGCGCACGCGCACAGCAAAAAAGCGGCCTTTCGGCCGCTTTTTGATCTAACAGCGAACAGACGCCGCTTACTTTTTGACTTCGGTAACTTCCTCGTTCATGGTGTTCTCCGCGCCCTTGTCGTCAACCTGAGAGATTGCGCCGCGTGCAAAGACCAGACGGACCTTGTCGGGACCGACCTGCAGGATGATGATATCTTCTTTGATGGAAGTAACGGTGCCGTAAATGCCGCCGATCGTGCGCACACGGTCGCCCGGTTTGATGGCATTGAGCATCTCCTTAACTTTTTTCTCGCGGCGACGCTGCGGAACGATCATGACGACGATCAGAACGACAAAGATCAAAATAATCGGCAGGAAGCTGGTCCAGGAAGACGCGGTTGAAGTGCTGGAGCTGTCGGAGCCTGCGCAGCTGAACAGACCGGCAACCTCGGACGAGGCGCAAAGAATCCTGCTGGAAATCATACTAAACATCAAATATTATCATCCTTTCCTTAACTGCTAACAGTTTACGATACTTTTTGCAGCACGTCAAGGCAAACCGTGCAGGAATTGTGAAATTCGGCGGATACTGAAAAAAACGGAGCCATTCGGCTCCGTTCGTTCGGTCAAGTTCCCCGCGCCATCATACGTTTGGCACCGCGGACCACCCGCTTGCCGTCGCGCATCATGCGTCTGGAAACATCGGGGTACAGGGAGTTGACGACAGTGAACGTGACAGCTGCGCCCGCCACCATGCCAAGTCCCAATGCTAACGCTTTCATATTCTCACCTCGCTTCACGAACCTACTGATAGTATGGGTCGCGACAGGCAAGGCATGCACGGTATTTTTCTACTGTCAGGATTTGCCTTTTTTGCTGCGATAATCCTCCACCGCCGCCTTAACGGCCTCCTCGGCCAGAACGGAGCAATGGATTTTTTGCGGAGGCAAGCCCTCAAGCGCTTCGACGACCGCGGCGTTGGACAGCTTCAGCGCATCCTCGACCGTCTTGCCCTTGATCATCTCGGTCGCCATGGAGCTGGTCGCCACGGCGGCGCCGCAGCCGAAGGTCTTGAACTTGACGTCCTCGATCACATCGTCGCCGTTGACCTTGATGTACATCTGCATAATGTCGCCGCATTTGGCGTTGCCGACGGTGCCGACGCCGGAAGCATCCGGAATCTCGCCCACGTTGCGCGGGTTCTGAAAGTGATCCAATACTTTATCGGAATACATTGCTTATTTCCTCCATGTTACAGCTTGATCGCCATGATACAGCGGGCTCATCGCGCGGAGACGCTGCACGATCTTTGGCAACAGCTCCAGCACATAATCTATCTCCTGCTGCGTGGTAAACTCCGACAGCGTCAGACGCAGGGAGCCGTGCGCAACCTCATGCGGAAGCCCCATTGCGAGCAGCACATGCGACGGGTCTAAAGAGCCCGAGGTGCAGGCAGAGCCGCTCGACGCAGCAATGCCGTTCAGATCCAGCATCAGCAAAATTGATTCGCCTTCGATATAGCGAATGCTGAAATTGACGTTGTTCGGCAGGCGCTTTTCGGGATGCCCGTTCAGTTTGACATCCGCAATCGCAGCGGGAATGCCCGCAAGGAGCCGGTCGCGCAGCGCGGTCATTTTCTCCGTGTTCTCTTGCATATGCGCAATCTGATAGGACAGAGCCGTTGCAAGGCCTACGATGCCCGCCACATTCTCCGTCCCGGCGCGGAGACGCCGCTCCTGACCGCCGCCCTCGATAAGCGGCGGGATGCGCACGCCTTTTTTGATATAGATGGCGCCTGTGCCCTTCGGCCCGTGAAACTTGTGCGCTGTCAGCGTCAACAGATCGATCTGCATCTGCTGCACATCAACGGGGATATGCCCCACCGCCTGTACGGCGTCGGAATGAAACAGCACGCCCTTGTCGCGGCAGACGCTTCCTATCGCCGCAATGGGCATGACGGTTCCGACCTCGTTGTTGGCAAACATGACCGAAACCAGAACGGTATCCGGGCGGATGGCGTTTTGAACCTGCTCGGCCGTCACAAGGCCGTATTCATCCACCGGCAGAACAGTGAGCTCACAAAGGCCTTCCTGCTCCATGGCGGTCAGAGTATGCAGCACGGCATGATGCTCCACCGCGGTGGTGATGATATGACGTCCTTTTTTCTGATACTGCCGGGCGATGCCGCGCAGGATCATGTTGTCGCCCTCGCTGCCGCCGCCGGTAAATACGATCTCCGAGGGATCGGCCGCGCCGATGCAGCGCGCCACAACCGCGCGCGCATCCTCCATGCCCTTATGCGCGTCGCGCGCAAAGGAATGCAGGCTGGACGGATTGCCGTAATACTCCGTAAAATACGGCAGCATCGCCTCTACTACCTCGGGCAGCACCTGCGTGGTCGCCGCATTGTCAAGATAAACCTTTTGCATGTTCGATCCTTCTTTTCTGTTGCTGATGGTCGTCGGCAAGATCACGGATAGAGGTGTCGCACAGCACCGCGTCAATACGGCTTTGCAGCTTCAAAAACAGGGGCCTTGCCGAGCACACACATGCGTCCTTGCATGCGCCGCCGCCGGTGTCGACGCAGTCCGTCAGCGCGGTCGAGCCCTCCAGCGTCGACAGAACCTCTTGAACGGAGATCTCCTCCGGCGCACGGGAAAGCGTATAGCCGCCGCCCACGCCGCGCGTTGCCGTCACGATGCCCGCCCTCTTCAGCTTGCCCAAAAGCTGCTCAAGATATGGCTCCGACACGCCTTGCATCGCGGCAAGCGTACCCAGCGGAACCGCCGTGCCGCCATAGGCGGGCGCCAGATCCACCACCGCTTTTAACCCATATCTGCTCCTGGTTGACAGTTTCATCCTTTTCAATTCCCGACTGATTTACTTGCCTATTGAAGAATACCACCGTCCGGAAGAATTGTCAACAAAAAAGACCCGTAAAATACGGATCTTCAAAATAATGTTTGCGACAGGGAATCACAGCGCCTGCTCCAGCATGGCCGACAGCAGATGCTTTGGTCTGGCGCCGACGGACTTTTCGACAATCTGCCCGTCGCGGAACAGGATCAGACACGGGATCGTGCTGATGCCGTAGCGGGAAGCCAGATCCGGGTTCTCATCCACATCGACCTTGGCGATGACGACCCTGCCGTCATAATCATCCGCCAGGGCATCCAGGGTGGGCATCAGCATGCGGCAGGGGTTGCACCAGGTCGCCCAGAAATCAACCAACACAGGCATGGCGCCTCCGATCAGCGCATCAAAATCCGCCGCAGTGGGATGCAGAATCTTATCGTTGCTCATAGCGTATCCTCCTCACAAATTTTGACCAGTTGCGGCACAAAGCGCTTGCCCCGGCGGAAATACCGATCCAGCAGCCACAGGGCAAGGAAGCAGCATGCCATAAGCGTCAAGCCCCCGATCAGCGCCCAAAGCTCTGAAATCAGCGAGCCCGTGAGCACGCCCAGCAGCAGACCACCGAGCGGCATCAGATAGCACAGCGCGCTCGCTGCCAGCATTTTTTTTGCGGCAAGCGCGACCTCCACACAATCGCCGGGTTTTACGCCCAGCGTGTCTTTGACGCGCACCTCCATCTGCTGATCGCCGGCGGTCAGGCAGGCGCCGCAGTGCTTGCAGGCGCTGGTCCGCGTAAAGCGGACAACCGCCATGCCGTCCGAAACGGCAACGACGGTGCCGGTGTGGCGAACCTTGTTTTCCTCCATCGTTATTTCTCCGGCACGCAGGCGATCCGAAGATCGTCCAGCTGCTTTTGATCCACCGTGTCCGGCGCGCCGGTGAGCGGGCAGGACGCGTTCTGTACCTTCGGGAAGGCGATGACGTCGCGGATGCTCGGCGTCCCACAGATCAGCATGGCCAGCCGATCCAGACCGTATGCAAGACCGCCGTGCGGCGGCGTGCCGTAGCGGAACGACTCAAGCAGAAAACCAAATCGCTGCCATGCCTGCTCCTTGGTAAAGCCGAGAAGCCCAAACATCTTTTCCTGCAGCTCAGGCGAATGGATACGGATCGAGCCGCCGCCCGCTTCCGTGCCGTTGATGACAATATCGTACGCCTTGGCGCGCACCGCGCCAAGATCGGTGTCAAGCAGCGGCAAATCCTCGTCCATGGGGCTGGTGAACGGATGATGCTCGGCAGAATAACGCTGCTCCTCCTCGCTCCAGCTCATCAGCGGGAACTCCGTCACCCACAGAAGGTCAAAGGTGCCCGGCCGAATCAGCTCGAGCTTTGCGGCAAGACGCAGGCGCAAAGCGCCGAGAGCAGCCCAAACAATGGGGTTCTTGTCCGCCACGAGGAACAGGATATCGCCGGTCTCCGCGTTCGCGCGCGTTTTGATGGCGAGAAGCTCCTCCTCAGAGAGGAACTTAGCCACGGACGACTGCAGTCCCTCCTCTTTATAGTTCATCCAGGCAAGTCCCTTGGCCTGATAGGTCTTGACAAACTCAGCAAGCTGGTCGATCTCCTTGCGCGAAAACGCATGCGACGCACCCTTGACATTGATGCAGCGGACGCTGCCGCCGCCGTCGATCGCCGTTTTGAAAACCGAGAAGCCGGTGTTTTTCAGCGCGTCCGACAGATCGATCAGTTCAAGGCCAAAGCGCGTGTCGGGCTTGTCGGAACCAAATCTGTTCATCGCCTCACGCCACGGGATGCGGCGCAGCGGGGTCTCGATCTCCAGCCCAAGCGTCTCGTGGAACAGCTGCTCCAAAAAGCCCTCGTTGACGGAAATGACGTCGTCCACATCCACAAACGACATCTCAAGGTCGATCTGGGTAAAGTCCGGCTGACGGTCGGCGCGCAGATCCTCGTCGCGGAAGCAACGGGCGATCTGGAAATACCGGTCATAGCCGGAGACCATCAGCATCTGCTTGAACAGCTGCGGGCTCTGCGGCAGCGCATAAAACTCGCCGGGATGCAGGCGCGCCGGCACCAGATAGTCACGCGCGCCCTCGGGCGTGCTCTTGGTCAGGATCGGCGTCTCAATGTCGACAAAGCCTTGCTCCTCAAAATAGCGGCGCGCCACGCCGGTGATGCGGCTGCGCATCATAAGGTTTCTCTGCATGCAGGGACGGCGGAGATCCAGATAGCGGTATTTGAGCCGCAGCAGCTCGTTGGCATTGCAGTTATCGTCCACCTCGATGGGCGGGGTCTCGCTTCTGGACAGAATCTTAAACTGTTCCACCAGCACCTCGACCTCGCCTGTTTTCATGTTGGGGTTGACCATATTGCCCGTCCGGCGCTCGAGTCTGCCGCGCACGGCGAGCACAAACTCGGAGCGGATCTGCCGCGCCAGCGCAAAGGCGTCCGCGGACAGTACGTTCGAATCAAACACGACCTGCATCAGCCCCGTGCGGTCGCGCAGCTGCACAAAGATCAGCGCGCCCAGGTCGCGCTGAACGTTGGTCCAGCCCATCAAAATGACCTCCTTGCCGACATCCGCACCGGACAACTCCGTGCAGTAGCAAGTACGTCTCCAGCCCTGTAATAAATCGCTCATTTCTCTTTCCTCATTTCATCAGCGTCAGGATTGCATCCGGGTCAAGCGACGTTTGCGTCTGCTCACCGGTATGCATATCCTTCAACATTGCTTTCCCCTGGTTCCATTCCTCTTCCCCCAGCACCATGACCCGGGCGGCGGACTGCCTGTCCGCATATTTCATCTGCGCCTTCAGCCCGCGTCCCATATGATCCACATCCACAAGCAGCCCCAGTGCGCGAAGCGCATGCGCAAGGGCAAAGGCCTTTTTCTGCGATGCGGCGTCAACCGAAAGCAGCATCAGGTCATAGCGCACCGGTTTTTCGACCTCCACCCCCAACTGATCCAGCAAAAGCAGCAGCCGTTCCATGCCGAGGCCAAAGCCCACAGCCGGCATATCGGGGCCGCCAAGCTCGCGGACGAGGCCGTCATACCTTCCGCCGCCGCACAGCGCGCTCTGGGCGCCGATGCGATCCGAAACGATCTCAAAGACCGTCTTGGTATAATAATCCAGGCCGCGCACCAGCAGCGGGTCCATCTGATACCGCATGCCCATCAGATCCAGATATTCGCGCAATCCGTCCAGATGCGTCCTGCATTCCTCGCAGAGATAATCCTCGGTATGCGGCGCGTTCTCGACTAGCCGGCGGCAGGTATCAACCTTGCAGTCCAGCACGCGCAGAGGGTTGTTCTCCATGCGCTCAAGGCAGGTCTCGCACAGCTCGCCGCGATGGGTCTCAAGATATGCGCGAAGCGCCTTCTGATATGCCGGGCGGCAGTTCGGACAGCCGATGCTGTTGAGCCGCACGGTCAGATCGGTTGCGCCCATCGTGCCAAAGATCTCGGCCGCAATGGCAATGACCTCCGCATCCGCTGACGGGTTCTCCGCGCCGAACATCTCCACGCCGAACTGATGATGCTCACGCAGGCGCCCTGCCTGCGGCCGCTCATACCGGAACACGGGATTGTACAGATAATACATCTTGGTCGGCTGCGCGTCCGAAAACAGACCGTGCTCGACAAACATGCGCACCACGCCCGCCGTGCCCTCCGGCTTTAAGGTGATGCTTCTTCCGCCCTTGTCCAGGAAGGTATACATCTCCTTCTGGACGATGTCCGTCGTCTGGCCGACGCCGCGCAGGAACAGATCCGTCTGCTCAAACGTCGGCGTGCGCACCTCTTCAAAGCCGTATTTTTTCACAATGCCGCGGATCGTATCCTCCAGATACTGCCAACGGTAGCTCTCCTTCGGCAGCACGTCGCGCGTGCCCTTCTGTGCCTGATACGCCATAAACCCTCCTCCTCGCAAAAAAAACGCAGATCATCATCCACAGGGACGGTTGATCCGCGGTGCCACCCAATTTGAGCAGAAAAGCTGCTCCACTCTGTGCGATAACGCCTGCTGCGTCGCGCGATACTCCGGGCAAAGAACGCCCTTTCCCGCGCGCGGCTCCGGACCGTCTTTCCGTCGAAGTCTGCCCGTGCCGATCCCACCGTCCGGCACTCTCTTTGCGGCATTGTCCGCCGTACTTGTTCCTTCTGCGCCTTTCCCCGTATTATATCGGCATTTATTTCGTCTGTCAATCCGAAAACATGCGATATTTACCCAAATATAACATGGCCTGTTTGGCAGAATAGGTCGGCACGTCCTTGGGGTTCGGCAGCCGCTCGACACGGTTTTCCCCGCCGTAGACGCGCTTGGTCATCGCGCCCGCGCCGTGCGCCACGATGCTGATCAGTTCCTCCATCATATCCACGTTATACACGCACTCCGTCCCCGGACGCGCGTAGCCCACATTCTCGAGATTTCCCTGCATGTACTTCTGCCGGTACATATAATAGGGACGCATGCCCATGCGCGCCGCTGCCGCCGCGCCCGCTTCAAGCATGTCGGAAACGGCGGACGCATCCGGCAGGGGATATTGATCCAGCTGCTCCTTCAACCTGCTGGAGCGTTTGACAGCCAGCGTATGCACGGTCAGATTGTCGGGGTTCATCGCCTCGATACGGCCAAGCGTATGGGCAAACTCGTCGGGGGTTTCCCCCGGCAGGCCGGCAATCAAATCCATATTGATATTGGCAAAGCCCAGCTCCCGCGCGAGCCAAAAGGCCTGTTCCGTTTCCGCCGCCGTGTGCAGCCGGCCGATCCGCAGAAGCGTCTGGTCGCACATGGTCTGCGGATTGACCGACAGGCGTGTGACGCCGTGATCGCGCAGGGTCAAAAGCTTGTCCCGCGTGATCGTGTCAGGCCTGCCCGCCTCCACCGTAAACTCACATCCTGCGATGTCATAGCAGTTTTGCAAATGCCCAAGCAGCCGATCCAGCTGCGCAGCCGACAGAACCGTGGGCGTGCCGCCGCCAAAGTACACCGCGCGCACGGTATAGCCGCCAGCGCGGAGGATGCGTCCGCCCTCGGCGATGTCGCGCATCAGCGCAAACAGATAGCTCTCCAGCACGTCCGCACCGCGTGCGACCTCCGCGCCAAACGAGCAATACAGGCAGCGCGTTTTGCAAAAGGGGATGCCCATATAGACGTCGGCATATTTTGCAGCGCCGGCAGAGCGAACCATGGGCGCCTGCGCTGCTGTGATGGCGCGGACAAGCGCCGTTTTTTGGCTGGAAACGGAAAAGGTGTCAAGAAACAGACGCTCCGTCTCCGCCTCGCCGATACGGCAAACGCTGTCGCGCCACAGCTTGGTGGGTCGGATGCCCGTCAGCGAGCCCCAGGGCGAACGCTGGCCGTACCTTCCGTCCAGCAAGCGGTACGCGGCCAGTTTGACCGCGCGCTTTTGCTGTCTTTTCTTCTCAAGCGGATCGCCGCCATCCGGCAAAATGGGGATGCGGCACTCCGTCCCGTCCGGCAAAAGCCGGCCAAGGACGCAGCCGGCGTCCGTATCCATGTGCAAATCCACGGTAAGCTCCGCATCGGCAAGCGGATCCGTGGTGATCTCGACGAAGCCGAAGAACTGGCGAATCTCTTCAGAGATATCGTTAAAAAAGGCCGGCGTATCGGTAAGCAGCAGAACCATGATCGCTGCTCTTCAGGACAGGAACGGGTTGCCCGCCCGTTCACAGCCAATGGTTGTGTTTTCCTCATGACCCGGATAGACCGTGACATCATCCGGCAGCTGCATCAGCCGCTGAATGGAGGTCAAAAGCGTCGCCGCACTGCCGCCCCAAAAATCGGTTCGGCCAACGCTCAGATGAAACAGCGTATCGCCGGTGAACACCGCCTTCTCGCCGCAAACGGCATAGCAGACGCCGCCCAGCGTGTGCCCCGGCGTATGGATGACATCAAACGTGAGACCGCCCGCCTCGACAACATCGCCGTCCGACAGCAGCCGCGCAGGCTCCACATGCGGCAGGCCGCCGTACAGCGCGGAATAATTGCGCTTGTTGTTTCTAAGCATGACGGCATCCTCCTGATGGATCAACACCGCCGCGCCGGTCTTCTCCTGCAGCCCGGCCAGTCCCCAGATATGGTCAAAATGTCCGTGCGTCAGCAAAATATGCGTACAGGTTAGCCCGCGCTCTTCAAGCGCGCGCCCGATCAGATCCGCATCCGCCGGGTCCATGACGGCGCATTGCCGCTGACCGTCGCCCCACACAAGATAGCTGTTGGCGCTGATCGGTCCGCAGGGAATCTTTACAATCTGCATCAGAACTCCTTTCTGCTGTCAAGCAGGATGGTAAACGGCCCGTCATTGACAAGAGCCACCTGCATATCGGCCTGAAATGTGCCGGTTTGCAGCGGAACGCGCGGCGCAAGATAGGCTCTGCACCATTGATAGAGCGGCACCGCCGTCTCCGGCCGCGCGGCACGGATATAGCTTGGCCGGCGTCCCTTTCTTGCATCCCCCAGCAGCGTAAACTGGGATACGAGCAGCACGGCGCCGCCCGCCTCGCAAACATCCCTGTTCGGCACGCCGCCGTCGTCATCAAATATGCGCAAACCCAGAAGCTTGTCGCACAGATACTGCGCGTCCTTTTCGGTGTCGCCCTCCTCAATGCCGAGCAGCACCGCAAGCCCCCGTTCTATGGCGGCCGTCTGTTCTCCGTCGATCGTGACCGATGCGGACAAAACCCGTTGAATCACCGCGCGCATAGCGCCTCCTTACTTGTGCAGCCGGAAAACGGACGTGACCGTCTTCAGCTGCCGGAGCTGGGTCAAAAGCTGTTCCAGCTGCTGGGTTGAGCGGACAATAAAGGTTGCGTCGATCATGCCGTACCCATCGTTGGATACCTTGCAGTTGAGATCCGTGATGTTGATATTCTGGGTGGTAAACACCCGTGAGATCTCGAGCAGCGCCCCCGCCTGATCCAGCACATGGATGCGAAGCGACGCGGCAAACGTCGCGTTCTGTTCGGTGGACCATTCCACGTCGATGATGCGATCCGCGTCCAGCCGCAGGCTTGCCATGTTCTTGCAGTCCGCACGGTGCACGGAGACGCCGCGGCCGCGCGTGATATAACCCACGATCGGATCGCCCGGCAGCGGATTGCAGCAGTTGCCAAAGCGCACCGCCATGCCGGAATCCCCACGGACGATGATGCCGTTTGGATTGACCTTGCTCTTTTGGCGCTTGCCGCTCTCCTGCCCACCTGCGGCGGCGTCGGTAAGACGCTTTTGCATCTCGGCAAGCTTTTGGCTTTTCTTGTCCAGATCGATCAGCCGATGCAGCACCTGAGACGATGAGATGCCGCCAAACCCGATCGCTGAATACATATCCTCGACGGATACAAAATTGTGCCGTTCCAGGATGTCCTTGATATACTCCGGCTTCATCAGCGGCGCGAGCTGCTGGCCGTGCCGCTTGGCCGCGTCCTCCAGCATCTCCTTACCCTTTTGAACGTTCTCCTCCCGGTTCGCCTTTTTGAACCATTGGCGGATCTTGTTGCGCGCCGACTGGGTCTTGACGATGTTCAGCCAGTCGCGGCTTGGCCCGATCTGCGCGTTGGAGGTCAGAATCTCAACCACGTCGTTGGTCTTAAGTTTGTAATCCAGCCGGACAATGTTACCGTTGACGCGCGCGCGCTGGCAGTGATGGCCGATGTTGGTATGGATGCGATACGCAAAATCCAGCGGGGTGGAGCCGAGCGGCAGATCAAAGATCTCCCCCTTCGGCGACAGCACAAAGACGTATTCCCCCAGAAAATCCTTGAGAATGTTGTCAACAAACTCCGCGCTGTCCTCGGTGGTTTCCTTTGCCTCAAGAACCTGACGCAGCCAGTGGGTCTTCTTATCCAGCTCGGTCGGGACGGCGCGCCCCTCTTTGTATATCCAGTGCGCCGCGATGCCGTATTCCGCCGTCTGATGCATCTCGTGCGTGCGGATCTGCACCTCAAACGGCAGCCCGCTCGCATTCATGAGCGTGGTGTGCAGCGAGCGATACATGTTCGGCTTTGGCATGGCGATATAATCTTTGAACCTGCCCGGCAACGGCTTCCATGCGGCGTGAATGATGCCGAGCGTGGCGTAGCAGTCGTTGATGGTATCCACGATCACACGGATGGCGATCAGATCATAAATCTCCGTAATGGGACAGCTGAGCCGCTGCATCTTGCGATATACGCTGTACAGATGCTTCGGCCGTCCGGACAGCGTGACCTTGATGCCGGCGTTATCCAGCATGATGCGCATGGTCTCCATGGAGGTGTTGAGCAGCTCCTCGCGCTCACTCTGCTGCGCGGCAACCAGCTCACGCGTTTTCTCGTATTCCTCGGGCATCAGGTAGCGGAACGAGCAATCCTCCAGCTCGGCCTTGATCGCGCCCATGCCAAAGCGGTGGGCAAGCGGCGCGTATACCTCAAGCGTCTCGCGCGCCTTGCGCACCTGTTTGGTCTGTGAGCAATAGCCGATGGTGCGCATGTTGTGCAGACGGTCGGCCAGCTTAATGATGACAACGCGGACGTCCTCCGCAATGGCCAAAAAGAGCTTTCGGAGGTTCTCCGACTGCTCCTGCTTTTTGGTAATGTAGGTCTGCTTTCCGGAGATGGTCAGCTTGGTCACGCCGTCAACCAGAAACGCAATGTCCTTGCCGAATCGATGCTCGATCTCAGCGTTTGATATGCCGCAATCCTCAACCACATCATGGAGGAGCCCCGCGATGACGGTGGACGCATCCATGCCCATGTCCAGAAGATAGCCGGACACCCAAACTGGGTGCACAATATAGGGCTCGCCGGATTCCCGCAGCTGCCCCTCGTGCGCCCGCTCGGCAAAGGCGATCGCCTGTTCCATCAGACCCGCTTGTTCCTCGCCGAACCGCTTTATGAACTTGTCCAGCAATGCCTGTTCCATCGTATCCCCGCATGCGCTGATTGATTTTTGCTCCATGCAACAAATAAAATCAACGGAATCCGTTGATTTTAGCTGCTGCGCCTACCCGCGCCGACAAAATTTTCAGAACTGCATGACAGACTGGACGTCATAACCCGCAAGCGTCTTGCGTCCGTCCAGGTCATTCAGCTCGATCACAAAGCGCGCGCCCGCCACCACGCCGCCCGCCTGCTCGCACAGTCGGATCGTGGCAAGGGCGGTGCCGCCGGTCGCCAGCAGATCATCCACGATGGCAACGCGCTGACCGGGCTTGATGGCGTCCTCATGAATCTCCAGCACATCCGCGCCGTATTCCAGACCATACTCATGGCGCATGGTCTTGCAGGGCAGCTTTCCCGGCTTTCTGGCCAGAATAAAGCCCGCGCCGATGGCATATGCCACCGCGCTGCCTACGACAAAACCGCGTGCCTCCGGCCCGATGATCAGATCAATGTGTTTGTTCCTGAGAGAATCCGCGATCTGATTGATCAGCTCGTGATACCCCTCCGGATCCTTGATGAGCGTCGTCACATCCCGAAACAGGATGCCCTCCTTCGGGAAATCCGGAATGGTGCGGATTTTTTGTTTCAGGTCCATGATGTTTCCTCCTTCTGTCCGGCGGGAACGGCTTCGGCTCCCGCAAACAAGATGCTGTTACCCAGCGGCGTGCGCCGCGCCTCGGCGGGAAATACGGTATCCGACTCCGCATCCCATCGGAAAAATGTCAGCTCGATAAAAATCATCAGCGCAGCGGCCTCCCGGCTGGAAAGCTGCTGCCAAAGCGTCGTGCGCTCCGCCCCGCCGCCGATATGCTGCCGGACGCCGAGATAGCGCATCCGAAGCTCACGCTCCGTCAGATCCAATGCGGAGATGTCGTCATGCAGCGTCAAAAAGACGGCCTGACTGGATTCATCCCAAGACCCGTACATTTTATTATAACGGATTGCGCGAAAAAAAGCATCCCCTATTTTCTCTTTCCCGCCGTTTTTTTCCCATTGTTCGCCCGATACGGCAAAATCTTCCAAATATGCGTTGCAGCGAACGGTGCCGCGAAAGACGTTTTTTCGAAGACACACCGCCAGATCCAGACGCGCGTGGCGGAAAACGTCGCTTTGCCCGCCACGGCCGAACGCCACCAGCCGAAGCCCATCGCCGGCCCCCACCGCCGCGGAAAGATGCTTTCCGTCACGTCCCATGACCTGAACGTTGCGGCATTTGATTCCGCCAAGCAAAAACACCGGCTCCTGATTGCCCTCGCCAAACGGCGCAAGCAGCGCAAGCTCGTCCGACAGGGCGACGGTGCACTGATCCAGCTCTATACGCTGTTCATAGCAGGTCTGCCGTTCGGGTGGCTGTCCCGCGATCTCCGCGGCCGCTGCACGCTCAAACGCGGAGGTAAAAATGGCAAGATCCTCCGCGCGCACCGAAGCGCCCGCCGCCTGCGCATGCCCGCCGAACTGGACAAGCAGCGAGGCGCACGCGCACAGCAGACGAAACAGATCCACGCCCGGCACGCTGCGCCCGGAGCCGGACAAAACCCCGTTCATAGGCGTAAACAGGATGACCGGACGGTACAAAAGGTCGGACAGCCGGGATGCCACAATGCCGATGACACCGGCGTTCCAGTCCTTTCCACACAAAACAACCGAGGCACGTGAGGAAAGGTCCATCCCCGTCAGCATCTGCTGCGCCTCGTCAAAAATTCGCTGCTCCTCCGCACGGCGACGGGTGTTCTCCTCATCCAGCTCGGCCGCAAGCCGTCTGGCCCGGACAGGATCGTCACACAGCAAAAGCTCCGCAGCACGCATTGCGCTGCCCATCCGTCCCGCCGCATTCAGGCGCGGAGCCAGGATATAGGAGAGCGTGTAGGCCGTGACCGTGTCCTCGGCGCATGCGGCGTCCATCAGCGCGGCCAGCCCGACATGCGATTTGACAAGCGGCAGCCCGCGCGCAACAAAAACGCGGTTCTCGCGGGTCAAAGGCATCACGTCGGCCACCGTGGCCAGCGCCACCAGCGGCAAAAAGGTATCCGTATCGGCAAGGCCGAGCGCGCGCGCAAGCAAAAAGGCCACTCCCGTCCCGCACGGTGCATTGACGCACCGGTCATACCCGTCGCGGGTCGAGCAGGCCACCGCATCCGCGTCGGGCAGTGCATTGTGGCACTGATGATGATCGGTGATCAGCAGCCGGATGCCGAGCTCGCGACACAGAACGGCCTCCCTCACGGCGGAGATGCCGTTGTCGACCGTAACGATACAGCGCACGCCGTCCGCATGGAGGCGGCGAATCGCATCCTGATTCAGCCCATAGCCCTCGGTATGCCTGGACGGCACATAATAGCACAGATTGTCCGTGCTGCGCGACAAAAAGCGGAATAAAAGCGCGGTTGCGCAGACGCCGTCGGCATCATAATCCCCATAGACGCAGATGCGCTCTCCCTGCCTGAGCGCGGCGCGAAGCCCCGCCGCCGCGCGTGCAATATCGGGCAGAAGCAGCGGATCGGAGAAGGTCTGCGTCTCGGGATGCAAAAAAGCGTCGATCTGCTCCACGGTCGTATATCCGCGGCGCAGCAGCGCGCACGCCGTCACCTCGCTGATGCCAAAGCGAGCGACGATGCGCGCCGTAAGCGCGGGATCATATACCGTTTTATCCGAACAGATCAATGTCATAAGCAATAGAATGCGGCCTGCCGCAGCGGGCAGGCCGCTCCATCATCGGTTATTGGGCGGAGGCGGGCTTACTGCACGCCGACGACCTTGGCGGTCGCGGCAGCAATGGCCATCTCCTCATCCGTCGGGATGACAAACACCTTGACCCGGCTGCCGGGTTTGGTGATCTCTGCCTCCTCCCCGCGCGGGCAGGAGCGATTCTTCTCAAAATCGAAATCAATCCCCAGATAATCCATGTTTGTCATGACCTTCTCGCGCACGACGCGATCGTTCTCGCCGACGCCGGCCGTAAAGGCGATGATATCCACGCCGTCCATCTCGGCCGCGTAGGAGCCGATATACTTTTTGACCGCCTGGCAGAACATATCGACGGCAAGCGCTGCGCGCTGATTGCCCTCGGAAGCCGCGGCGTCAAGATCCCGAAAATCGCTCGAGACGCCGGAGATGCCGAGCATGCCGCTCTTTTTATTCATATAGGCGTCAAGCTCTTTGGCGGTCATGCCCGTCTTGTCCATCAGATAAGGCATGATGGCGGGGTCAATGCTACCGCAGCGCGTGCCCATCGGCAAGCCTTCAAGCGGGGTGAGCCCCATCGACGAATCCACGCACTTGCCGCCCTTGGCGCAGCTGACGCTGGAGCCGTTGCCGAGATGACAGGTGATGACACGGGTTTCAGCGGCGGGCTTTTGCAGCAGCGCAATAGCGCGGCCGGTCACATATTCATGCGAAATGCCGTGGAAGCCGTAGCGACGCACGCCATACTTCTCATACGCTTCGTACGGAAGACCGTACATATAGACCTTGGGCTCCATCGTCTGACCCCAGGCGGTATCGAACACGCCTACCTGCGGCACACCCGGCATGACCTTCTGGCAGCCGCGCACGCCCATCAGGTTGGCGGGGTTGTGCAGCGGCCCCAAGGGGATGCATGCCTCGATAACGGCGATCACATCGTCGTCAATCAGCACGGGCTTTGAGATCTTCTCCCCGCCGTGAACCAGCCGGTGGCCGACGGCCTTGATCTCGGACATGTTGGAGATCACGCCGATCTCCTTATCCGCAAGCGCGGACAGCACCAGCGCGATGGCGTCCTCATGATTCTTCATCGGCTTCTGCCATTCATGCTTGTCGCCGCCGTCGGGCTTGTAGCTGATCTGGGAGCCGTCGATGCCGATGCGTTCGCACAGGCCCTTGGCAATCACCCTCTTGGTGTCGATGTCGATCAGCTGATACTTAAGAGACGAGCTGCCTGCATTGATGACCAGAATGTTTGTCATGATCCAGACCCCCCGCTTATGCGTTCATCGCCTGCGCCTGAACGGCGGTGATGGCGACGACGGATACGATGTCCTCCACGCTGCAGCCGCGCGACAGGTCGTTGATCGGCGCGGCAAAGCCCTGGCAGATCGGACCCACGGCCTCGGCACCCGCCATCCGCTGAACCAGCTTGTAGCCAATGTTGGCTGCCTGCAGATCCGGGAAGATCAGGATGTTGGCCTTGCCCGCAACCGGGCTGCCCGGGCACTTAAGCTGGCCGACCTTTTCGATCAGCGCGGCATCGGCCTGCAGCTCGCCGTCGAGCATCAGCTCAGGATCCAGCTCGTGCGCAAGGCGCGTGGCCTCGGCAACCTTATCGACCAGCTCATGCTTGGCGGAACCCTTTGTGGAGAAGGACAGCATCGCCACGCGCGGCTCCATGCCATAGAGCATGCGCGCCGTCTGCGCGGTGGAGACGGCAATCGCCGCCAGCTGGGCAGCGTCGGGATTCGGATTGACGGCGCAATCGCCGAAGAGCATCAGACCGTTGTCGCCAAAGCTCTTGTTGGGGATATCCATCAAGAAGCAGCTGGACACCACGGAGATGCCCTTCTGCATTTTGACGATCTGCAGACCGGGACGCAGCGTTGCGCCCGTGGTGCACAGCGCACCGGCCACATAGCCGTCGGCCTTTTTATCCTTGATCATCATGGCGGCAAAGAACAGCGGGTCCTTCATCGTCTGGGCGGCCTTTTCCGGCGTAACGCCCTTTTCCTTGCGCATCTGATAGAAGGTTTCCGTATAGCGCGGATAGTCCGGATGCGTCTCGGGATCGATGGTCGCGATGCCGCACACGCTTACGCCGAGCTTTTCCGCGATCTGGCGGATCTCGGACTCCTTGCCGAACAAAGTGACGTCGGCAAGTCCCTCCCGCGTGATCCGCTCTGCGGCGCGGATGGTGCGCTCCTCCGTGCCCTCGGGCAGCAGGATATGCCGCCGCTGTGCCTTTGCTTTTGCCTTGATGTCATCCAACAATGCCATAATACTATGCCTCCCAAAGAAAGTGTCGAATTATTATAGCACATTGGGCGCAAAAATGGTATACTGGCAGCAGAAATAATCGGAGGTTTCCGGCAGGCATGCGTGTAGTAGGTATCGTGGCGGAATATAACCCGCTGCACAACGGGCACATCTATCAGCTGGATGAGGCAAAGTGCCGCACCGGCGCGTCCTATTGCGTCGTGGTGATGAGCGGCAACTTTGTCCAGCGCGGCGAGCCCGCCTGCTCCGACAAATTCACCCGTGCGCAATGGGCGATTAAGGCGGGCGCGGATCTGGTGATCGAGCTGCCGACGGTCTTTGCCGTGTCAAGCGCCGAGCGCTTTGCCGAGGGCGCCATCCGCCTGCTTGCCGCCACGGGCATTGTCACCGACATTGCCTTCGGCTGTGAGGAGCCGGATCTTACTGTGCTGGAAAAGCTGGCAGAGCTGATCACGAGCGAGCCGCCGGGGTTTTCCGCCATACTGAATTTTCATCTCAAGCAGGGCAAGGCCTATCCCCGGGCGCGTCTGGATGCGCTCAGCGAAATGGGGGTTGACAAAAAGCTGCTGGAGGAGCTCAAAAAGCCCAACAACATCCTTGCGATCGAATACCTCAGGAGCATCCGCAAGTTTGCGCCCGGGCTGAACCCGGTCGCCATCCGACGTATCGGCGGCGGATACAACGACGCCACGTTGACGGGCGAATTTTCAAGCGCGACGGCGATCCGCAACGCGATGCTTTCCGGCGATCGGGAAGCGCTGTCCGCCGTACCTATCTATATCAGCGGTGCGATGCAGTTTGACCCGCAATTCCCCATCACGATGAACGATGTGGGGCAGATGCTGCTGTACCGCATACGAACCATGCCCTTGGAGGAGCTGTCCGCCGTGCCGGACGTGGCGGAGGGGTTTGAGCATGTTCTTCGCCGTGCGGCGCACACCTGCTGCGACGCCGACGCCTTTTTGGAGGCGATCAAAACCAAACGGTACACGCTGGCGCGTGCGAAGCGCATTGCGGTCAACGCGCTGTTGGGCGTGGATCGCGCCTTACTGGATCAAATGCTGCAAAAGCCTGAAAACCTGTATCTGCGTGTGCTTGCCCTCAAGGGCAACGCCCGGTATCTGTTGAGCGCGATCGTGGGCATCACCGATACGCCCGTCATCATGCGCAACGCAGACCTTGCGCACTGCACGCCGGTGGCGCTTTCCTCCGTTCAGATCGACATGCTTTCGACCGATCTGCTGTGCTATGCGCTCGGCAGGGAGATTCACAGGGACAGTCAGGCCGCCGTCATTGTCAACGAGGAATACTGAGAATTATTGAGGGAGGATATTGCCGTGCGCATCATCCATTGTATGAAGAAGGCCGTGTGGGAGCGGGAAAAGGAAAAAGAGTTCATCGGCCAGACCTATATCGATGTCGAGGGGTTCATCCACTGCTCGCAAACGGATACCTTCCGCGCGGTCACGCCGCTGTTTCGCAACCAGATGGAGCCGCTTGTGCTGCTTGTCATCGATACCGACAAACTGAAAGCGCCGCTCAAATGGGAGGGCGAGCCCGTGAAATATCCGCACATCTATGCGGCGTTCAACCGCGACGCGGTGACAGATGTCCTGCCATACCGCAAGAACCGCGACGGGGAATGGATTGTCAACGACGAGTTGCTTTAAATGCGGCCGGACGGGACGCCCGTGGGCTGATCGTTGCAACAGGGCGGGCTTGCCCGCCTTTTTTGTGGAAAAATGAAAGCGACTATTTCCGTGTACACGCAACAAATCAATATGCATTGCCGTCATAAGGGCAGATGCATCGACAGAAAGGATACCGAACCAGAACATGATCAGTACACAAACGTACGCATGGTTCGCTGAACAGGTGTCGTCACTGACGGATACGATGTTCCGCGTTTCCTACGTACTACTCCACAATCGGGCAGACTGTGAGGACGCCATCCAGGAGGCCGTGCTGCGCGCCTATGAACGGCTGCCACAGCTTCGGGATCGGACGCGGTTCCCCGCATGGCTGATGGTGATTCTCCGGCGCTGCTGTTATGACATCATGCGCAGACGGCAGGAAACGCTGCCGCTTGACGAGGAGCTGACGCCGGGCGAGGCCGCCGCATTGCCGATCGAAAACCTCGATCTGGCGCGGGCGCTTGGCGCCCTGAAGCCCGACAGCCGTGTCATGCTGGTGCTGTATTACACCGAGGGCTATACCCAGAAGGAAATCGCAGAGGCGATGAACATGCCCCCGGGCACGGTTGCAAGCAAACTGTCCCGGGCACGGAAAGATCTCAAGAACCTGTTAACGGAGGTAGACGTCATATGAATGACAAACATATCGATCTCATGACCGCACTGCCCGAAACGCCCGACGGCGTGACGGCACGCGTGCAAGCCACCCTGGCCGTCATAGACAAAAAAAGAAAGGCGCGCGGTACCGTGCTGCGAAAGCGGCTGGTCGGCATTGCGGCGGCGGCGGCTATTTTGACGGTTGCCGCGGGCTTTACGGTCTATGCAGCGGTGACGGGCGAATTTGACAAACCGAAGGAAGAGGCCGAGGCAGCCGTCGCATCGTTCGATTTTGAGCAGACGAAGGCGACGTGGAAGGAAGCCAACTGGACGCCGTGGGCGCTCGTCAACAAAGCCGCGGAGGTGAACGGCCAGTCCTTCACGCTCACGGAGCTGATGCTGTACAAGCAGAACGACCCGGATTTTTACCTCGCGTTCCAGCTCAATTTTGACCGCGCGCTGGATACGGTTCGGCCGGAGCTGGATACGCTGACGCTGACCGTGGACGGTGTGGAGGTCAAGCCGGATACGTTCTGCACCGACGAATGGAACATGGGCGGTGTCTGGGAGGACGGACAGCGTTACGCCTCCATCGCCTATCTCTATGAGAATCGCTTCCCCGTCGGCAGCGAGATCGCGCTTTGCGGGATGCTGCACACATATGATGCAGACGGCGCGATCACCGGCGAATATGGCGAGCTTTCCTTATCCTTCACGCTCACGCAGCAAATGGTGGAAGCCATGACCGAAAAGAACGCGGCCGAGATGGCGGCCTATGAAAGCGACGCCGTTTCCGCAGAGAACGAATGGGTCAGCCGTCTGCCCTCCGTCTCCACACATGTGAATACGGAGCAGAACGGCATTACGCTGCACCAGGTGTCGCTGGAGGACAACACGCTGTATCTGTCCCTGTCCGTGTCTGCCGTCTGGCGGGAAAGCCACGGCTATAGCTGGCGCCCGGACGCGCTGTATCTTGACGGCGTCTACTGCACGGCGGATATCTATGCCGTGGAGGAGGGCGAGAGCGGGGACTACACCTACTATCTCGGCTGTCCGCTGCCGTATGCCACGGAGGCGCTGCCCAAGGTGTGGACGGTCGTGCTGCTGCCGACGTCGCAATACCAAGCGGCGGAGGGCAAGGGTGAATTTGGGCTGATGTTCCGATTTGACCCGGCGACGCAGAAGGTCGCTATGCCCGATGCGGCGGAGCTTTCTGTCTGGACGCAGGAATGGGATGCTATGGGCAACACGCTGCCTACGGCATTTGACATCAATCAAACGCTGACAGCGGGCGATATCACTGTCCAGGTCTCGCGGCTTGAGCTGACGGAGGGACGTTGGATACTGTACACCTACCTGACCGGCAACCGGGATTATCACACGCCGCAGGAATATGCGCCGGCGATCTCGGCAGGCGGCGCGCAGGCAACCGTGCGCAACGAGTATGAGCGTTATGAATATCTCATGCCCACGCTCGAGGGTGCGGAGGGCGGCGGAACGCCGGTGTTCTGGGAGCTGGTGCTGCCCGTCAGCCCCGACGCAAAAGGACGCGTGCACCTTGTGATGGATTGGGATATCCATGACCGCGCGGACGACGGCTCGGCCTATTCGGCGGGAACGGTACATATCGACAAAACACTGTAAGCCGGATTCGGCTGCATACAAAAAAGCGGAAAGCATGCTTTCCGCTTTTTTTGTACTCCCTATTGGTCATGCCCCGTCATGTATCCTCCTGTACGTCCTCGCCAAGATGCCGCGTATACCGTTCCGGCGCCGCCAGAAAACCGCGCAGGAAACGAACGCTCTCAAGCGACCGATAGTCAGTGGAGCGGATGACGCCGCCGGTCAGATCAAAAATCGCGGCGTCCGGATAGGCAAGCAGCACCGGCGAATGGGTGGAGATGATCCACTGGCAGCCCGAACGGACGGAATCGGCAATCAGATTCATCAGCACAAACTGATTGTAGCCTGTCAGCGCGGACTCCGGCTCATCGACCAGATACAGGCCGTCGTCATGCACGCGGCCGGCGAAAAAATCAAGAAAGCTCTCACCGTGGGAACGGCCGGTGATATCGTCCTTATACATGCTCTGCATCTGATAGAGCTGATTCTCATGCGGCATCAGCGCAAAGGCCTTGGCTGTGGACATGCCGGAGCCGTACCGTTTTTCGACTCGCGCAAGCTCCTCCTGCGACTCCCGTCGCATACGCACAATGCCGTCGATATAGCGCACAAAGCCCTCGGCATGAAAAAAGAAGCATTGCCGCGGCTTCTTGACCGTTTCGACACGAAAGCTGCGCTCCGCCGCCTCAATAAAGGCACGCTTGGTGCTGAGCGCATCGGCGTCCGCCCGCGCCGCCCCAAGCTTGTGTGCCAGAATCTCCAAAAGCGTGGTTTTGCCGCAGCCGTTGTCGCCGGCAAGAAACGTGACCGGCTTGTCAAAGGTCAGCCGCTCGAGCGACGTCACGGGCGGAACCGTCATCGGATAGAGCGAAGGATCGCCCGCGTCCAACCGCACCAGCGCCCGAAGATACTGCGTCACAACCCGAGCAGCGCACGGATGGCGGGAAGCTGCTCCTCCGCCGCCCGGCGCCCCTCCGCCACGGCACGCATAGTGCCCTCGGTAGACAGGGTGCCCATAAACCCAACGTACGGCTTGATCCGCACGTCAATGGGCTGTACCCGCAGATCGGAGACCTGCTGCTGCATGATCTCAGTAGCACGCATGATGGCGCCAAGCACCGACGGCGTGCCTTCCAGCCGATAATCCCGATCCGAAATATCCACGGCGATAACGATGTCCGCACCGTGATCCTTGAGCACCTGGGCGGGAATCTCCTCCATACAGCCGCCGTCCACCAGCCACCGATTGTCACGCCGCACGGGCACGAACGCGCCGGGTATCGCCATGCTGGCGCGGGCGGCGGCGTGCAGTTTGCCGGAATCCAGCACAATCAGCTCCGCCTTCTCCATGTCCACCGCCGTGCACCAAAACGGCATGCGCGTCTCACCGAACGACAGATCATGCGTGAGCACCCGCACCAGTTCCTCGAGCTTATCGCCCGCCAGAATGCCGCCGCGGACGGGGTTGGTCGGATCGATGATATGCCGCGCGTTGAGCGTTTCACAGAACCTGGCCAAAAGCTGTAGATTGGTGCCCGCTGCATAGATAGCGCCGATGATGGAGCCGATGCTGCACCCGGATATCATATCAATGGGAATCCCGTTCTCCTCCAGAACCTCCAGCACGCCGATATGCGCGATTCCCCTGCCGCCGCCGGCGCCGAGCGCAAGCCCTATCTTCTTCCTGTCGTTCATCGCATATCCTCCTGCCTTGCGTTGTATCCTTTAGCATGAAACGGTTTGGTTATCTGCTGGTTCTGCCGCTGCTTGTCGCGCTGCTTGCGTTTGCGGATTCTGCGCTGCTTGCGGCCAGGGACGCGTTGTCCGTCTGGTATCGATCCGTCCTTCCGGCGCTTCTGCCCTTTTTGATAGGCTGCGCGCTGATGGAGAAGCTGCTGCCAAACGCCGCTGCGCTGACCCGGCGCGCACGCAGTGTTGCGCTAATTTCGGGGGCGCTATGCGGCTATCCCGCGGGGGCAAAGCTGCTTGGTTCCCTGGTGGCAGCCGGTGGAATGTCACAAAAACGGGCACAGACCATGGCGCTCTTTTGCAACCTGCCCAGCCCCGTTTTTCTCGTGTCCATCATAGCATGTGGGTTGTTTGGGTGCAAGACGTTTTTCCTGCCGCTGGCTGCCGGCTGTTATCTGCCGCCGCTTGTATGGCTGCTGTTTTTTCTTCGAAAAAAGGATCATCCTTCGCCGCCCGCTGCCCGTCAACCGGGCAGGCTGCTTTCCGTCCCTGAGGCTGTGACCGCCGCGATTACCGACGGCGTTATGGCCATTCTGCGCATCTGCGGCTGTCTTGTCACGGGATATGTGCTGACCGCATTGATCGAACAGAGCGGCGTATTTGGCCTGATGCCGGGTGCTCAGCTGCAGCAGGCAGCGCGCGCCGTTACAGCCGGATGTCTCGAAATGACAGCGGGCTGCGTCGGCATTCGCGAGACCGCCATATCCGCGCGCTGGCAGCTGGCGCTCTGCACGTTTTTTGTCGTCTCGGGGGGACTGTCGGTGTTTTTGCAGACCTGCTGCTTTCTGCCGCTCGAAAAGCCGCTCCGATACCTCGCGGGCAAATTGCTGCTCGGCGGGGTCGGGGCGGCCGTCTGTTATCTTATGTATCCACTGTGTGCTTCCGGCGCGGCTGCCGTGCTGTCACAGCAGGCAGAGCGCATCCGCATCAACGCCGTCTCGGCGGGCGCACTGCTGCTCTGCGCGGGAATCGCGTCGGTCTTTGTGCTTCTGATTGCCGTCATCGGCAGCGGCGGCAGACGCGATCAGTCGCAGTAGATCCGAAGCGCCGACAACAGAAACGCCGCCGCACCCGGCGCGGCCTCCGCGTCGTAATAAGAGCAAAAGCGCGGGTCGGACACATACATCTCGGCAATGCCAAGATGCGCCTCCTTGGAATAGGCCGCCTCGCCCCAATATACCGTGAGCCATTGCCGATGCAACGCGCAGGCGCGCTGTGCCGCCGCGCTCGCGGGATCACCCTCCGCCATAGCCTCGCGCAGCGCATGGTTTATCTCGACCCGAAGCTGCTCGGTGTTGTCCCACTGTTCCTTTGACATGCCGCAAAGGCGATCGTTCTGGGCGTCCACCGCCGCGTCGCCGTAGCGACTGCGCGCTTCGCGGCCGTATTTGTTCTCGTTCTCCTGCACCTTTTCGTGCATAAAACCGGCAAATTTTTCTTGATCTGTCATGGTCAATTCTCCTTTCTCGGCGGCAAGGGTCGTGCAAACGGTGGCGATCAGCGTGTCAAGACGGGCGCGCCTTGTTTCCAGCGCACGAAGATGCCGCTTGAGCGCGGCCGCTCTGTCCCCGGCATCCGCATCCAGCAGGCGGCCGATATCCGCAAGCGGCACATCCAGCTCCCGATAAAACAGGATTTGCTGAAGCCGATCCACCTCGGCAGACCCGTAGCGGCGATAGCCGTTATCTGCCTGCCTGATGGGCTTGAGCAGGCCGATCCCGTCGTAATAGCGCAACGTCCGCGCGCTCACGCCGGACAATCGAGCCAGCTCAGAAACCGTGTATTTTTGCATCCTCCTCACCTCCGAACCCGATGATAAACCATGACGCTGCGGCAATGTCAATCCCCATTTTTCAAAATAAAAGCCGGAAAGCACCCCGGTTGGGCGTTCCGGTCAAAGCATTGCGGATATCAGCTGCCGCTGCGCACAGACAGATGCAAAAGCGCTTCCAGCACGCCGCCCGCCACCGCGAGCGCCTTGTCCGAAACGCGCGCGCAAAACGCCGCGTCGCCGCGCGGATCGACGTCTCCGCTTTTCATGCCCGAAACGACCGGTGTGCCCGCAGGCAGCATGCCCCGCAGCACGCCGCCGATTGCAGCGCGCATGGGGACGCCGCCGACCGTGGCGACCGTATCCCCCGCCTGCACGGCAGCGCCGATGGGCAACGGGTTTTCCATCACGCCGTCCGCCGGCGCGCGCAGAATGCGTTCCACGGTATATCCGCCAATGTTGCCGGGAACGCCTGTGTTCACGGCCGCACAGCCGTCATATCTGACCCGCCCCAGATCATGCCCGCGCATGGTTTCCACCACCGCGTGACAATCCACCCCGGCACAGAAGCCGGGACCCACACCGATCACAATGGGCGCATCGGTCATGCGAAGGTCAATGTTTCTTTTTGCTAAACGTGCATCCACCACCGCGCCCGGGCCGATGAGCGCGCGGCAGGCGCCGTCCGGATCGGCGAGCACGGCCAGATTGCCCGCGCGTACCGCACGAAAAGCCGCGTCCGCATTGACGGCAAACACCGCCGTCGCCTCCTCCACCTGCGCGGAACCAAGCCGCACGGCCTCTGAAAAGCAGACGGTGCGGCGGATGGACGTCGGCTGTTTAAGCTCGGTCATCACCACAGAAAAGCCGCAGCGCCACAAGCGCAGGGCGATGCCGCTGGCAATATCGCCCGCGCCGCGAATCAGGACAAGCATGTCCATTCCCTCCTTTGAAGCGAGCCCGCCGTGACCGGGCAGGGCATCCGTCCGGCAAAAGTCAACGCCGCCCGCCGATCCTCCGCGGATTCCACTTTATTGATAAAAATACGGTCGTGCAGCCCCTCAGCCGAGAGTACACGGGCGGCCAGTTCCGGCGTGACCGGATCGGTGTCCTTCGCCCCGGCAAGCGCCGCAAATAGCGCGGGTCGATGCGCAACGTCGCAAATTGGGCGGCCAAACGCATCCGCCCCCAAAACAAGAACGGTCTGCTGCCGCGGACCCACTAAGACGGGCTCATGCGGGGCATGCGCCTTGATGGGCAGTCCGCGTGAACCGTCCGCCTCAACAAAGACGTATTTGGCAAGGGCGGCAAGCGTCGTAAAGGGTACGGCGGGCGCAGCAAGCTTGCCATCCTTTGTGGGTGTGCCTGCCGTGATCAGTCCATATACGCCAAGCGCACTGCGAAGCGCATCCGCATCCGCCGCCGTCGAAAGCGGGACGTCAGGGAACGGATAGATCTGCGTGGATGTGGAAAGAACGACGCCCGCGGGCCTGTTTTCCTCTCCCAGCAGGCGCAAAAGCGCGGTCTTTCCGCCGCCGCCGATGACGAGCGTCAGCCCCGGCCGGATCTGCAAAAGCTCCGAAAGCGTCATGTCATCACCCCGGCGCGAACGGCGATCAGCTCCGCCGCAATGCTGACAGCAATTTCCTCGGGCGTCTGCGCCCCGATGGACAGGCCGATTGGCGCATGGATGCGCCCGATGTCCGCATCCGTAAACCCGGCCGCCAGAAGCACCGCATTGACCGCCGCAACCTTTTTCTTGCTGCCGATACAGCCGATATAGGCAGTCTCCCTTGGCAAAAGCTGCGTCAGCACCTGCGTATCATATCGGTGTCCGTGCGTCAAGACGATCGCATAGCCGCCGCGCGCGGGCAGCGCATCGGGCGAAAGCGCGTCATATGCGCCAAGCAGCAGCCGATCCGCCTGCAAGAAGCGTTCCCGTGTCAGCATCTCCGCCCGGTCGTCCGTCACCGTGACGGAGAATCCGACGCCCGCAAGCAAAGGGACAAGCGCATGCGCTACATGCCCGCCGCCGTAAACAAAGCAAGCCGAAAGCGGCGAAAGCTGCTCCATATAGCAGGCGGGATCGCCGTCCAAAAACGTCGGATGACCCCCCGCGCCGTCTGGCGTGTCCATCGCGTCCATAACAACCGCACCCGTGCCGCGGCCGTCCGCATGGAAGGTCAGCACAAGCCGCGCACCGCGCGGCAGTTCCACCTCCGCAAACAGGGCATCGTCCAGCAAAGATAGCGGTATCAGACCCACAACCGCGCCGCCGCCGCACGCCATGCCAAGATCGTCGCCAAGCCGCAGGCGCAGCAGCTTTGACCGGCTGCCGCCAAGCAGCAGCCGCGCCTCACGCAGCACATGCCGTTCCAGCGCGCCGCCGCCGACCGTGCCCTGAATCCCCTCCTGAAAAACCAGCATGCTTGCGCCCGCGCCGCGCGGCGATGAGCCTTCCGTCGCAAGCACGGTGCAAAGAACCGCCTCCCCACGCCGATCGCGCGCAATGTGCAACATGTCCGTAACTCGCTGCATCCCGGCCTCCCCGTCATGCTTTTTCTTGCATTTTACCACAGAACACGGTATACTATCGTTGTTTCATTATGAGTATAACGGTCGGGGGCGCGGGATGCAAGACCAATATGGAAGAAAAATCGATTATCTGCGGCTGTCGGTGACGGATCGGTGTGATCTGAGGTGCCGGTACTGCATGCCTGAATGCGGCGTATGCAAGCGCTCGCATGCCGAGGTCTGCCGCAACGAGGAGTATCTGGCCTTTGTGCGCGCGGCGGTGCAATGCGGCGTGACCAAGGTGCGCGTGACCGGCGGCGAGCCGCTGATCCGAAAAGGGCTTATCTCGCTGCTCTCTGATATCCGAAGGATTGACGGCGTCCGGGAGCTGTGTCTGACGACCAACGGCACGCATCTGGGCGAGTATGCATCGGCGCTGCGCGCGGCAGGCGTAGACCGGCTGAACGTGAGCCTTGACACGCTGGACGCGGAAAAATACCGCGATATGACGCGCGGCGGGACGCTTGGCGCCGTGCTGGACGGCATCCGTGCGGCGGAGAACGCGGGGTTTCCCGCGGTCAAGATTAACACGGTCTTGATCGGCGGCTGGAACGACGGCGAGATCCCCGCCCTTGTGGAACTGACACGCAACACGCCGCGCGAGCTGCGCTTTATCGAGCTGATGCCGATTGGCCCCTGCAAAAGCTGGGCGCAGGAAGCGTTCTTGCCTGCGGAAACCGTATTAAAGATGCTGCCCGATCTGACGCCTGCGGACGTTTGCGGCGTCTCGCGCCGGTATCGGCTGCCGGGGTACGCGGGCACGGTCGGGCTGATTGCGCCGATCGGGGACTGCTTTTGCGACGCATGCAGCCGCATCCGCATAACAAGCGACGGACGGCTCAAGCCGTGTTTGCACCAAGATGTTGAGATCCCTCTGCGCGGGCTGTCGGACGAGGCGCTTGTTGCCGCAATCAGGGAGGGCATCCGCACAAAACCGCGGCGGCACCGTTTGTTTGAGGACGGCAAAAGCCAAAGCCTGCGTGACATGAACGAGATCGGAGGATAACGATGAAGCTGACGCATCTGGACGCACAGGGTTTCGCCCGCATGGTGGACGTGACGGACAAGACGCCGACCCGGCGCACGGCGCGCGCGGTCTGTGAGGTCGTCATGCAGCCCGAAACGGCGGAGCGTATCCGCACGGGCGGCGTGAAAAAGGGCGACGTGCTGGCGGTGGCCGAGGTCGCGGGGATCATGGCGGCCAAGCGGACGAGCGAGGCCATTCCCCTCTGTCATCCGGTGGCGCTGACCGGAGCCACGATCCGCTTTGACGTGATGCACGACCGGGTGCGGATCGAAAGCGAAACGGTCTGTACCGGCAATACCGGGGTTGAGATGGAGGCGCTGCACGCGGCGGCTGTCGCGGCGCTGACGATCTATGACATGTGCAAGGCGGCGGAGCGCGGCATGCGCATCGAGGGGCTTCGCCTCATCTATAAGGACGGCGGCAGGAGCGGCGTATACGCCGCGGAGGCGGAGGCATGAGCGCGGTTGTCGTCGCGGTTAACATCAGCGAGAAGAAGGGCACCATCAAGCACGAGGTGCCCGCGATCACGCTGATCCCCGGCCATGGTATCGAGGGTGATGCGCACGCGGGGAACTGGCACCGGCAGGTGTCGCTGTTGGCAGAGGAGAGCATTGACTCCATGCGCGCGGCGGGGCTCATGCTTGGCCACGGCGTCTTTGCGGAAAACATCTCCACCCGTGGCATCGACCTCTGGACGATGCCCGTCGGAACACGTCTGCGGATCGGAAAAGCGCTGCTTGAGATCACGCAGATCGGCAAGGAATGTCACAACGACTGCGAGATCAAAAAGCAGGTTGGCCGCTGCGTCATGCCGACGCACGGTGTGTTTGCCGTCGTGCTTGCAGGCGGCATCGTGTGCGCCGGCGACAGCGTCGCCGTATGGGAGGACAAAACATGAAAACCGTTCGGACGGAGGACGCCGTAGGGCATGTGCTGTGTCACGATCTGACGCGGATTGTGCGCGGCAGCTTTAAGGGCGCGCAGTTTAAGAAAGGGCATATCGTCACAGCCGAGGACATCCCGATGCTTCTGTCGATGGGCAAGGAGCATCTGTACGTCTATGAGCTGGGGCAGGGCATGCTGCACGAAAACGACGCTGCGGAGCGGCTTCGCCGCATCACACAGGGAGAAAACACGCTGCAAAAGAGCGAGATCAGCGAGGGCAAGATTGCGCTTGTCGCTGCGTGCGACGGTCTTTTTACCGTGGATACGGCGCGTCTTGACCGGGTAAACGACATTGACGGCATCGTCATCGCAACCAGAAAGGGCAATACGGCCGTCCGGCAGGGGGATCAGCTGTGCGGGATGCGGGTTGTGCCACTGGTGATCGAATCTGACAAGCTGGATGCGGCGGACGACGTTGCCGGCAGTGCGCCGCTTGTTTCCGTGCTGCCATATGCGATTCGCTCCGCGGGACTGATCGTGACCGGCAACGAGGTGCTGTCTGGGCGGATTGCGGACACGTTTTCCCCCGTCGTGACGGAAAAGCTCGCTGCATATGGCGTAGCGGTGAAGCAGCGCGTAGAAACCGGCGATGATCCCAACCGCATCGGACAGGCGATAGCGGAGCTAAGAAGCTCCGGCGTGCCGCTGATCCTCTGTACCGGCGGAATGAGCGTGGACCCGGATGACAACACGCCGGGCGCGATCAAAAAAAGCGGGGCGAACGTGATCACCTACGGCGCGCCGGTGCTGCCGGGTGCGATGTTCCTGCTCGGATATTACGACGACGGTGTTCCCGTCCTTGGGCTGCCCGGCTGCGTGATGTACGCCAAGGCGACGGTGTTCGATCTGGTGCTTCCGCGCATACTTGCGGGGGTGCGGCTGAGCAAACAGGATTTTTCGCGGATGGGAGAGGGCGGTCTGTGCCTTGGCTGCGATCCGTGCCGCTATCCCCTGTGTCCGTTTGGAAAATAATATAATCGAGGGAGAAGAAGGAATATGCCAAAGAAAATGCTTGCCCTGCTGCTGTCGCTTTTGATGGCGGCGACGTTTGTCGCCTGCGCGGCGGATACGAAGGCCGTCAAGGAACCTGCGGCGGAGGCGTCCGAAGAAGTGGAAGCGCCCGAAGCGGAAGCGCCGGAGATGGAGGCGTCCGAAACGGAAGCGCCCGTGGAGGAGCCGGTGGAGCTTGTCATATTTGCGGCTGCCTCGCTGACCGAGGCACTGACCGCCATCGGCGAAACGTATACGGAGGAGCATGCGAACGTAAAGCTGACGTTCACGTTTGACTCCTCCGGCACGCTGAAAACCCAGATCGAAGAAGGCGCTGTCTGCGACCTTTTCCTGTCCGCCGCGCCAAAGCAGATGAACGCGCTTGACGCCACAAAGGGCGCCGACGCCAACCCCACGGGACTGGACATGATCCTGTCCGACACGCGCATCGACCTGCTGGAAAACAAGGTCGTTCTGGTTGTGCCCGCAGGCAATCCGAAAAACATCCAGTCGTTCGATGAACTGATTGCGGCGCTGCAAACGGGCGATATCCTGCTTGCAATGGGCAATGCGGATGTGCCGGTCGGCCAGTACACACAGAAGATCTTTGCCTTTTACGGTCTGGAAGAAGCGGCTCTTGCGTCGGCCGGCGTACTCAGCTATGGCTCGAACGTCAAGGAGGTCGTCACGCAGGTTTCCGAGGGCGCGGTGGACTGCGGCATCGTCTATGCCACGGACGCGGCCTCGGCGGGTCTTACGGTCGCAGATACCGCCACTGCCGAGATGTGCGGTCAGGTGATCTATCCCGCCGCAATCCTGAAGGCTACTCTGCATCAGCAGGCCGCACAGGCGTTTCTGGATTATCTGTCGGGCGACGCCGCCGCCGCGGTCTTTGCGTCGGTCGGATTTTCCATGATGCACTAGCGCATGCTCCGGGGGCGGCATGCCGCCCTCTTTTTTGTCCTCAGCAACGAAGGAGCGTCCCATGGATCTTTTCCCGCTTTGGAATTCCCTGCGTATTGCGGCTGTTTCAACCGTCGCGGTGTTTTTTCTGGGCATTCTGGCAGCCTACTATATCGCGCGCGTGCCGCGCCTTCTCAAGGGCGTTTTGGACGTTATTCTGACGCTGCCGCTGGTGCTGCCGCCGACGGTGGTTGGCTATCTGCTTTTGCGGGTTTTGGGACCGCGCCGCCCGGTCGGCGCATGGTTTTTAGCCGTGTTTGATCAAAGGCTCGTCATGACCTGGTGGTCTGCGATCTTTGCAACGGTCTTGGTCGCATTTCCGTTGATGTATCGCACGGCGCGCGGCGCGTTTGAGAGCTTTGACCGCACGCTATCGGAAGCGGGACAGACGCTTGGACTCAGCAACACCTATATTTTCTGGCGTATCCGCCTGCCGTACTGCCGTCAGGGCATTCTGGCGGGCGCGGTGCTTGCGTTTGCGCGGGCGCTCGGCGAATACGGCGCGACCAGCATGATCGCGGGCTATACGCCCGGGCGGACAGCCACCATTGCCACGACCGTTTACCAGCTCTGGCGCACCGACAACGATGCGCTGGCGTTCAAATGGGTTCTCATCAACGTCGCCATTTCCGCCGTTGTGCTATTGGCGGTCAATATGCTGGAGCGGCGCGGCGTCACCCGATTGCAGCCGGGAAGGAGGCGGCGCTGATGCTGGAGGTACAAATCGAAAAGAAGCTCGGCTCGTTTCATCTGTCGAGCGCATTTGAGGCCGGGAACGAGGTTCTCGCGCTGCTTGGCGCGTCCGGCAGCGGCAAGAGCGTGACGCTCAGATGCATTGCGGGGATCGAGCATCCCGACAGTGGGCGCATCGTGCTGGACGGGCGGGTGCTCTTTGACCGCCAGGCGCACATCGACCTGCCGCCTCAGCAGCGCAGGATCGGATATCTGTTCCAGCAATATGCGCTGTTTCCGCAGATGACGGTTCTTGAAAACATTGCTGTCGGCGCACGCAGCCTGCCAAAGGCCGCGCGCCTGGCAGCAGCCAGGCAAAAGATCCGCGCGTTCCGGCTCGAAGGCTGCGAAAACCAATATCCGGACGAGCTGTCCGGCGGTCAGCAGCAGCGGACGGCGCTGGCGCGGATGCTGATGACCGAGCCCGCACTGCTGCTGCTGGACGAGCCGTTTTCGGCACTGGACAGCTATCTCAAATATGAGCTTGAGACGGAGCTGTCCGACATGCTTACGACGTTTCCGGGCACCGTGCTGTGGGTATCGCACGACCGCGGCGAGGTCTACCGCAACTGTTCCCGGGTGCTGATCATGGAACAGGGGCGATCCTCACCCGTCATTTGCCGCGACACGCTGATTCATGACCCGGGGACGGTTGGCGCGGCGATGCTGTCCGGCTGCAAGAACGTGGTGCCGGCCGAGGCGCGTGACGGCGGCGCATATGTGCCGTGCTGGGGGCTTTTGCTGCCGGGCGTTGTGCTGCCGGACGGCTGTAAAATGATCGGCATCCGCGCGCACGAGGTGCGCCCAGCCACGGATGACGCGAATGACGCGATCCGCTGCACCGTCGCGCGCGCAGTAGAGGACGTGTTTTCCATGATCTATCTGCTTAAGCTGCCGGATGCGCAGGCAGACGCGCCGTATCTGCGCATGGAATGTGTTAAGCACGGGGCGCCCGCCTTTGGCGAAGGCGCGCAAATCGCTGTTTGTGTCCGTCCCAGTGACGTGCTATACTTACGGAAAAATTAGGAGGAAACAGCCGATGTTTACCGCAGCCGTTATCACCGTCAGTGACCGCTGTGCCGCGGGTACGCGTGCGGATCTTGGCGGCCCAGCCGTCAAAAAACTGCTTTCGGACGCCGGATATGACGTCCGGCACACCCTGATTGTACCGGACGAGCAGCCCGAGATCGAGCGCGCGCTGATCCGTGCCGCGGATGAATGGGACGCCGCGCTGATTGTCAGCACAGGCGGAACCGGCTTTGCCCCCCGTGACGTCACGCCGGAGGCGACCCGCGCGGTTTTGCAGCGGATGGCGCCCGGCATCGGCGAGGCCATGCGCGCCCATTCGATGCGCATCACGCCACGCGCCATGCTGTCGCGGGCGGAAGCGGGCATTCGCGGCACATCGCTGATTGTCAATCTGCCGGGCAGCCCGAAAGGCGCCGTGGAGAACCTGGAGGCGGTGCTGCCGCAGCTTGCGCACGGGCTTGCCATGCTGCGCGGCGGGCAGGCCGATTGCGCGGCGGAGCAGCAAGCATGAACCGATTAACCGCAGATGCGTTTGACGCGGCGCGGGTGCGCACATCCTGATTGACGATCTGCTTAAAGCAAGCGGGCTCTCCCCCGTCGGCGTTGCCGGTCATGATCAGAAAAAGGATACAAAAAACCGCCATTTCGGCGGTTTTTCTCATTACAGCACCTTGCTCAAAAACTCCTGCGTGCGCGGGTTCTGCGGGTGCGCGATCAGCTCGGCGGGCGGCCCTTGCTCCACAATGAGGCCTTCGTCCATGAACAGCACGCGATTCGATACCTCCCGGGCAAAGCCCATCTCATGCGTGACGATGATGCTGGTCATCCCGCTTTCCACAAGCGACAGAATGACGGAGAGCACCTCCCCCACCATCTCGGGATCAAGCGCACTGGTCGGCTCGTCAAACAGCATGATCTCCGGCTCCATGCCGAGCGCACGGACGATCGCCAGTCGCTGCTTCTGCCCGCCGGACAAGCGCCGCGGATACTCATCCTTTTTGTCATACAGCCCGACACGAGCCAGCAGCGCCTCCGCCTGTTCAAGCGCCTGCCGCTTTGTTTTCTTTTTCAGCAGCACCGGCGCCAGGGTGATATTTTCCAACACGGTCATA
>CAYYUV010000009.1:44185-61588 GCA_964474405.1 uncultured Oscillospiraceae bacterium | reverse complement strand
ATCCGGGTTGCTGAGCCACAGCTTCATCCCTTCCGCGTAGTTCATGTTGGGCTTGGGCTCTTTCACCGGAATACCAATGTGCATGTACTCTACTGCCATCTTGATTCTCCTTACTATTTTTTATTTCGCCTTGGTGTCGAGATAGAACTCATACGCCGTGTCGGGCGTTGCGTTCTTATGAATGATCATACCGATCGCCTGCGACATGGCTTTCGGGTCCTCCGCCTGGAAGATGTTTCTGCCCATATCGACGCCGTATGCGCCTTTCGAAATGGCGTTGTACGCCAGCTCCATGGCTTCCTTCTCGGGCAGCTTTTTGCCGCCTGCCACCACGATCGGCACCGGGCAGGCCGCGACGACCTTTTCAAAGTCCTCACAATAATACGTCTTGACAATGTTTGCGCCAAGCTCCGCGACGACGCGGGTCGCCAGCAGGAAGAACCGCGTGTCCCGTGCCATTTGCTTGCCTACGGCCACGACGCCCAGCGTGGGCATTCCGTATCGATAGCCCGCGTCAATGGTGCGAACCAGGTTATGAATGGAGTTCTTCTCCTCTTCGGGAACGCCGATGAAGGTCTGAACCGCAACGCAGGAAGCGTTCATGCGGATGGCATCCTCCATATCGACGCCGATCACCTCGTGCGTGACGTCGTCCGCGGCGACGGTGGAACCCGCCGAAGCCCTGACGGCGATGGCGTTGTTCAGCGTGGGCGGTACGCAGGAGCGGATCGCGCCGCGGGTGCCCATCAGGCAGTCCACATAAGGCGCAAGCTGCGGGACCACGAGATCCAGCCTTTCGAGGCCGGCGGTGGAGCCCATGATATAGCCGTGGTCAAACGCAAGCATGACTGTTCTTCCGGATTCCGGGTTAAAAATGCGTGCAAGCCTGTTTTTCATGCCCCAATCCACGTTGTTCATTCCTTTTACATGGAAGCCTCGCATGTCGGCGGGTGTGTCCAGATGATAATCCTTTGCGATGATGTTTCCCTGTGCGTCAGCCATGATGTTTCCTCTTTTCTTTGATTTTGCTGCTAACAAATACTGCTAACAAATGTTAATTGGAATCCAACCCAAATTTTGTCTTGCTTTTCTGTCGTTAATCCTCATAATATCTGAATTTACTGTAACAGAATCGTAAATGTATGTCAATATGAAATGACGTGATTTGACGCGTGGTAACAAATGAATTAACAAATGTTAAAAAAATCGTTGACATTTGTGTAAAGTTAGTGTAATCTTCCCGTATACCTTGTTGCGACGAAATATTCAAGGATTTTACAATTCATCGCATGAAAGCAATCACAAACCACAAAAAACGAGGAGGAAAATCAATGAAACGCATCATCACGCTACTTATGGTAGCAGCAATGGTTCTGGTCGTGATGGCGGGCTGCGCCACGCAGGCGCCCACCGCGGAAAACACGGAAGACCTGACCGTCGCAGAGGGCCCGGGCATCACCGAAGAAGAAGCTGCGGCAGCTGAAGAAGCAGCGGCGGCGGGCACCGGCGAACTCAAGACCATCAAAATCGGTCTTGCCATGAACAGCCTGCAGGCTCCGGCGTTCCACGCATGGGCCGACTATCTCAAGCAGCGCGTCGATTACGAAGCGCAGCTTCGCGGCTACGAAGTGGAATACACCGAGCTCAACGCTGAGAACGATGTGACCAAGCAGGCCAACGATATCAAGGATCTGCTGGCCAAGGGCTGCCAGATCATCTTCTGCCCCTGCCTGGATTCCAAAGCGATCCTGCAGTCTGTCGAAGAAGTCCACAATGCCGGCGCAATCTACGTCTCCTATTGCCGCGAGGTTTCCTCCGAAGCAACGGGCGCACAGATCCCGGATCTGACGATCAACTTCAGCTCGGAAGAGCAGGCCTATGTTGGCGTCATGAAGATGTTTGAGATCATGAAGGCGGACGGCATTGAGCCCACCACCCTGATCGACGTCTTTGGCGACACCACCGACGAAAACTCCCACAACAGAGAGACCGGCCTCAGAAGAGCCATGAAGGATTCCGGCTATGAAGATCTGAACGTCGTCACCGTTGACTGCGGCCGTTGGGAACCCGACGTCGCTCTGCAGAACATCGAGCCGATCCTGGCTGCCAACCCGGACGCCAACTGCCTCTACGCTTCTTCCGACTTCTTGATGCCCGGCATCCAGACCGGTCTTGAGAACGCTGGCAAGTGGTTCCCGCGCGGCGAAGAAGGCCACGTTTACATTGCCGCTTCCGACATGTTCCCGATCGGCATCGACCTGCTCCGCTCCAAGTACATTGACACCGGCGTAGACCAGGGCTGCTACAACTTCGCCGTCAACGCTGCCAAGTCCGCGTTTGATCTGTTCGAAGGCAAAGAAGTTGAGAAGGTTCAGCTGGTTCTCGGCACGGAAGCCACCAACGAGAACATCGAAGAGATTCTGGCCACCATTCCTCTGTGGGGCAACGATTACAGAGATTAATGGCGGGCGCAGAACAGGCTGACTGTCTGTAAAGCACTTCATTCTAATCAGTTACCTTACGGCACAGGCGGGGTTATGGCGACCTCGCCTGTGTCGGAAACCGGGAAGAGGAGACATTATCGTGTCAAATAAAGTAAAATTGTTTGCCCAAAACAATAAGACGCTGCTGGTTATGCTTGCCGTTATCGTCGTGATGTTCGCCGTGCTGTCCTTCACGGTAAAGAATTTTCTGACCTTCACGAACATCACCAACCTGTTGGCGCAGATGGCACCGATTGCAATTATGGCCTCCGGTGTGACGTTTGTTCTCGTCACCGGTGGAATGGACATCTCAAGCCCGTCCGTCATGGCTGCTTCGTCTGTGCTTGGCGTCTACTTCATGATAAATACCGGCAATATTGTGCTTGGCACCGTGGTGTTGCTGCTGGTGGGCGCGGTGCTGGGTCTGATCAACGGCTTTGCCATAGCCAAGCTCAAGATGGTTCCCCTGGTGGTCACGTTGTCCATGATGACGGTGGCTACCGGTCTTGCGACGGTTGTCGGCATGGGTGACGGTGGACGCGGACTTCCCACCTTGCCGCCGTCATTTTCGAGTTTCTTCAATAAATATACGGTCATCGCCATGCTCATCGTCATCCCTGCAATTCTGGATTTTGTTTTGAAGGGTACCACGTTCGGACGCAAGGTTTACTACATCGGCAACAATCAAAACACCGCAAGAGTATCCGGGATCAATACCGGCAACGTGGTGTTGTGTGTTTATATTATTTCCAGCGTATGCGCTGCAATCGCGGGCATCATCAACGTCGCCTCTCTGGCAACGGCCCGCGCCTCCATGGGTCCGCAGTCGCAGATCCTTGATATCATCAGCGCGGCGGTCATCGGCGGCGTCTCCGTCAACGGCGGAAAGGGGCGAGTACGAGATGCGTGCCTGGGCGCACTTTTGATCGTTGGCATCAACAACGTCATGAATATGATCGGCGTAACCGATTATTACACCACGCTCATCAAGGGCAGCATCATCATCGTTGCTATGGGGGTTGCGTCGCTCAAAGCCCGCTATTCTTCCCAAAGAGCAGCATAGGGGGAGGGTATTATGGAACAGAATTTTTCTCTCCAGCTTAGGAACATAAGCAAGACTTTTCCCGGCGTAAAGGCGCTTTCGGACGTCTCCTTTACGGTGACCTCCGGCAAGGTGTACGGCATCGTTGGGGTAAACGGCGCGGGCAAATCCACTCTGATGAACATCTTGGGCGGTTTGCTCAAGCCCGACAAAGGCGGAGAAATCATCATCAACGGCCAAAAGGTTGAGATCGACAAGCCAAAGGACGCGGAGGATCTGGGCATCGCGTTCATCCAGCAGGAGGTTCAGGCGTTTGAGACGCTGAGCGTATATGAGAATGTGCTGGCCGCCAATTTCGGAAAATGGCGCAAGGGCCCGCTCTTCCTCAACAGAAAGGCGATGAAGGCCGAGGTGCGCAAGCAGCTCGAAGCGCTTGACTGCCATATTGATCCGGATGCCCCCGCGCATTCGCTGACCGTCGGCGAGAAGCAGCTTTTGCAGATCGCCCGGGCGCTGAGTCAGGGCGGCCACATTCTGATGTTTGACGAGCCGACCTCGTCGCTCTCCGACAACGAAACAGCAAAGCTTTTCGAGATCATTCGCAATCTAAGGGAGAAAGGCCACATTATCTTCTATATCTCCCATTATCTGGATGAGATCTTTGAGCTGTGCGACACCGTCATCGCCCTGCGCGACGGCCAAAAGACGGGTGACGCCGCCGTGTCCGACCTGAACAAAGCGATGCTGGTCAACATGATGCTGGGTCAGGTCGTCGAAGGGTCGGAGCGCAAAGACGTCCGCGACAAGGACGATATCGTTCTCAAGGCCGAGAACATCACCGGCGTCAAGTTCCCCAAGAACATCAGCTTTGACCTCCATAAGGGCGAGATCCTGGGCGTGTGGGGGCTGCTTGGCTCCGGCAGAAGCGAACTGTTCAACACCCTGCTCGGCATTGACAAGATGGTGAGCGGCAAAGTTCTCTTGAATGTGGACGGAAAGCTTGAGGAGATCTCTCAGAAAAAGCTGTACAAGAATGTCGGATACCTGACGGAGGGCAGACACTACGACGGCCTTTTCCTGGATATGTCCATCAGCAAGAACATCGCCAGCTCGTACCTTAAGAAGTTTGCGTCAAGGCTCCTGGGCATTCTGAACACGAGAAAAGAGAACGAGGCCGCGCGCGTTCAGATGAAGCAGGTCAACGTAAAGGCTGTGAACGAGAACATGATCGTAAGCAAGCTCTCGGGCGGCAACCAGCAAAAGGTCATCATCGCAAAATGGTTTTTGAAAAACCCCGATATCCTGTTCATGGATGAGCCCACAAAGGGCGTGGATATCGGCGCAAAAACCGAGATTCAGAACCTGATTTTTGAGAAGTCCGAGAACGGGATGTCCTTTGTCATCATTTCCTCCGAGCTGGAAGAAATCATGAACCTTTGCGACAGGATCATCGTGATCTATGAAGGCAAGCTCGTCGATCAGGTCGAGAAGGCCGACTTCTCCAAGGAGAATCTGATGAGAGGCATCGTAAAGCAGGAGGAAGAATATGCGGACTAAGAAATTTGATGCGAGTAAGATCTTCAATTATTCGACTTATATCGTCTTGGCGCTGATCCTCATCGTGTTTACGATCGGTTCGGACAAGTTTCTGACCCTGAAGAACGTCTATTCGACCATGTCCAACGGCGCGCCGCTGATCATCATCACCTGCGCGGTCACCTTTTCGCTTTTGACGGGCATCATTGACCTGTCTGTGGGCTCCATCGGATATGCGGCGGGCTGCGTAAGCGGAATCTTGCTAAAGACGTACAACGTCCCGCTGGTATTGGCGTTTCTTGTGGGCATCGCGCTAGCGCTGTTCATCGGCTGGCTCAACAGCCTGTTCATTGTCAAGCTCAAGATGAACCCGATGCTCGCGTCCCTCGGCATGATGATGGTCATACGCGCCGTGGCAAGAATCTTCACCAACGACAAGACCATCACGCTGGGCGACAGCGTGGCCGTTTTGCGGCAGGCAAAGATTAAGGCGCTCGGCGGTTTCCCGGTGATCCTGTTCGGCGTGTTTCTGATCGTGATCGTGTGCAGCATCGTTTTGAAGTATACCGCGTTTGGCAGAAAGCTTCTTGCCGTCGGCAGCAACGAAAAGGTCGCCCGCAACATCGGCATCAACACCGACCGGATCAAGAGCGCGGCGCTGATCCTCTGCGCCGGCATCTGCGGCATCGCGGGATGCTTCTGGATCGTTACGCTTGGCTCCGTGGTTACGACGGGACTGAACGGCTTTGAGTTTCAGGCGATCGCGGCCGCCGTCCTTGGCGGAACCAGCCTGCTTGGCGGCAGAGGCTCCTTCTATCCCGGCAGCTTTATCGGCGCGCTTATCCTGCTTTTCATCTCCTCGGGCATGGCGGTCATGGGGATATCGATCTATGTGATCCCGTTTGTGCGCGGAGTGATAATATTTATTGCAATGTACATTGATTCCCTCAGAACACAGTCGATTATGAAGAACGCAATATGATATAATGTCCGGGCAGCGTCCTTTTGACGATGTAAAAATGTTCTTTACGCATGCTACATGCGTAAATGCTTAGGAGGAATCTTTGGACACAGAAAGAATGCGCAAGCTCGTTACCGTTGCCAAGATGTACTATGAAGACAACTTGACGCAGAGTCAGATAGCCAAGGCCTTGGGCGTTTCGCGTCCTTTGATCAGTATTTATTTGTCCGAGGCCAAGGAGCTTGGCATTGTCGATATCAAGATCAATTCGCCGTTCGAGCTTGACAGCAACACGATGGACATCCTTTGTCACTCCTACGGCATTCGCGGCGGCGCGTTGATTGAGGGCCTGAAGTCAAAAAGCATGACCGAAAACCTGATTGCGAATTCGGCCTGTGAGTTTTTGAGACGAACGGCCAACAAGGGCGATTGCATCGGGATCAGCTGGGGAAACATGCTTGGCAGTCTTGTGAGCCTTATGGAGAACAAGAGCGCCAAATACAAGCTGGGCGGCAGCGTATGCTCCCTGATCGGCAATTCCGCAACCGCCAACAAGAATTATCACACGGACGAGCTGTGCAGGGCGTTTGGGCAGGCCTTCGATTGTGAACCGCGCTTTGCGCTTGTGCCCGCGTTTTATGAGACGAACGAGGACCTTGCGAGCATCAGCGAGCTGGATTATGCCAACAAGAGCCAGCGCAACTGGGATCATATCCGCTTTGCGCTGCTCAACATCGAGAACTATCCGTCCGTCCCTGACCTTGCAACGGCCTCCCGGTTCGGCAGAAAGCTCAAGGATGCGGTTGGCCACATGGCGTCCTACTATTATGACATTAACGGCAGGATCATCCAGAGCGAGAACGACATCGTGTTCCGCATCTCCATCGATCAGCTCAAGCAAGCGGATATCGTCATCGGCCTGTGCGGCAGTGATGTGTCCGTGCCCAACCTGATCGGCGCGCTCAACACAGGGATCATTACGCATATCTTTGTGGAGCAAAGGATCGCGCAGGAGGCCATCAAGCAGGGCGGCGTTCAGCGCCCCGCCGGCCGGAGCTGACAAAGCCTTAGCAAGCGCCGTTGACAGATAATCAATAAAAAACATATATAGAGAGAAGGTTAATGGTTATGGTTTTGACAAAGAAGGACTTTATTGGCATGTTGATTGGCGCAAGCGACGCTTTGGATGCGAAAATCAGCGAGTTTACCGATATTGATTCCAAGTTTGGCGACGGCGACCATGGCGTTACGGTATCCCGGATCAGCAAGGCGATCCGTACAAAGGCCGAAGGCACGACGGAGGACGAGTCTCTGTCCGACATGCTGACAAGCCTTGGCAAGGATATCATGAATGTAAACGGCGGAAGCGCAGGCCCGCTGTACGGCACGATTTTTGAGGGCTTTGGCGAGGGTCTTGAGGGCGTTGTCCAGGCGGACGAAAAGGCGATTAAGGCCATGTTTGCGGGCGGGCTTGAAAACATCCGCATGATCTCGAACGCCAAGGTCGGCGAAAAAACACTGATGGATGCGCTGATCCCGGCTTGTGAAAAGGCCGAGAGCTCCGATTCCCCCCTGCCCCGTCTTCTTGCGGATATCGCGGACGCGGCGGAACAGGGCGCCGAATATTCCAAGCAGTGTCAGGCAAAATACGGCAGAGCGAGATTTCACAACGAGGCGACCATCGGCACCATGGATGCCGGCGCATATTCGTTGTACTGTCTGATCAGAGGGTTCAGTAATTCACTCAATAAATAAACTATTAGGAGGAAAGACGCAATGATGAAGAAGTTCATTAACGATCCGGCAAACCTCACCAAGGAGCTGCTGGAAGGACTGGCGCTTGCCAACAAGGAAACGCTGGAGTTGGTCGGTACGAACCTGATTGTAAACAAAAAGCTGAAGGACGCCGACCGCGTTACGGTCGTCACGCTGGGCGGCACGGGTCACGAGCCCGCGCTGGAAGGCTTTGTCGGCGAAGGCATGGTTGACGTTGCGGTTTGCGGCGACATCTTTGCGGCTCCCGGCCCTGAGAGCTGTCTCGAAGCCCTGCGGCTTGCCAACAAGGGCAAGGGCGTCATTTTTATCGTTTTGAACCACGCGGGCGACATGCTGACCGGCAACCTGACGATGAAGGCTGCCAAGAAGGAAGGTATCCCGGTCATGAAGGTCGTCACGCAGGAGGATATCACCACGGCGCCCCGTGAGGATGCGGGCAACCGGCGCGGCTTTGTCGGCTGCGTGCCTGCCTACAAGATCGCGGGCGGCGCGGCGGCGCAGGGCAAATCGTTGGAGGAGGTTGCGGCTGTCACGCAGAGATTTGTTGACAACATGGGCGCGATCTCCGTCTCTCTGACCGGCGCGACCCATCCCGTCACCGGCGGCTCTCTGGCCGTGCTGGACGACAAGGAAATGGGCGTCGGCATGGGTCAGCACGGCGAAGGCGGCGGCTACAAAATCCCGATGAAGACCGCCGACGAAACGGTCGCTCTGTTGATGGACGAGCTTTTGAAGGATCTCAGCGTTAAGCGCGGCGAAAAGCTCATGTGCGTAGTCAACGGCTGCGGCGCAACGACGCTGATGGAAATGCTGATCACCTACCGCGCTGCGGTGAAATATCTCGAAGAGAAGGGCATCGAAGTCGTCGCCAACATGGTGGGCGAGATCCTGACGGTTCAGGAAACCGGCGGCTATCAGCTCTTTATTGCCAGAATGGACGACGAACTGCTGTCCTACTGGAACAAGCCCTGCAACACGCCTTACCACAAGCGGTAACCGATATAACCAGTCAGCACCGCCTTAACGGGTGGTGCTGTTGGTTTTTATACGCCTATTTGGCTATATTTTCCGCAAGCGGGCGGCACCCGGGCGTGCGTCCAGCCGCGCCTGCCGGGAAAGGGCCTTTATGATTACACAGAACGGAAAGGGATTTGTGATGACCTCGTTATCTCCTTATGATATTGCCAGACGAATCGATATCAGCGCCGTCCGGGCGGATGCGACGCTGGACGAAGTTTTGAAAGTGGCGGAGGCCGCCAAGGCCTATGGCTTTATCTGCGCGTTTGCCATGCCGTGCTTTACGGGCGAGCTTGTTCGCCTGCTCAAGGACAGACCTGACATCATGGTAGGCGGCGTCGCCGGGTTTCCTTCCGGCGCAGACACCACCGAGATCAAGGTTGCCACGGCAAAGCAGATGCTGTCACTCGGCGTGAACGAAATCGACATGGTCATAAACGTCGGCGCGCTCAAGTCCGGCAGGTATGACCTGGTCAAAAACGATATCCGCGCGATCGTGGACGTCTGCGGCGTGCCGGTAAAATCGATCCTCGAGATCGCATATCTGACCGACGACGAGATCCGCCGGGCAAGCAGGCTCGCGGTCGAGGCCGGCGTAACGTATGTAAAGACCGGCACGGGCTGGGCAAGCAAGCCCACCACGGTGGAAACCATCAAGATCATCAAAAAGGAGATCGGGGACACCGCACTGATCAAGGCTGCCGGCGGCGTGCGGGATCTGGCGACGCTAATGGAGATGATCCGCGAAGGCTGCGACCGGTTCGGCATCGGGCTCAACAGCGCGATCAAAATCATGGAAGAGGCCAAAGCCGCGGCGTGCGCGCCGCTTGTATAAACGGCCGGGAGGGAAATCGTGCGTTCTGTATTGGCTTATGATCTTGGCACGGGCGGCCTCAAGGCGTCCGTCTTTGACGAAAACGGCGTGTCGCGGGCGAGCGCGTTTCTGCCCTGCGAGACCTATTATGCGGGGGCGGGCTTTCGTGAGCAGGACCCGCGGCAGTGGTGGCAGCTCCTGCTTGCCTGCACCAAGACGCTGCTGTCCGACGGCAGCGTAACCGCCGCGGACATTGCGGCCGTCGCCATTTCGGGTCACAGCCTGGGCGTGATTCCGGTCGGAAACGACGGACTGCTGTCCGATCGGGTGCCGATCTGGTCTGACAGCCGCGCGGGCAGCGAGGCGGAGACGTTTTTCCGGCTTGTGGATGAGAACGAATGGTATCTTGCCACCGGCAACGGCTTTCCCGCACCGCTTTATTCGATCTTTAAGCTCATGTGGATCAAAAAGCATCAGCCCGCGCTGTACGAAAAAACGGTCAAATTTATCGGCACAAAGGACTATCTGAATTTTTTGCTTACCGGGGAGCTGGCCACCTGCCGCTCCTACGCGTCCGGCAGCGGCGTGTATGACCTGACAAGAGGCGCCTATCGGGCGGACTATATCACTGCATCCGGCATCGATCAAAGCAAGCTCTGCACACCTGTGGCGTCCTCGGAAATCATCGGTTCGATCACCGGCGAGGCCGCGGCGCTGACCGGGCTCCTGGCGGGAACGCCCGTGGTCTGCGGCGGCGTGGACAACAGCTGCATGGCGCTCGGCGCGGGCTGCTTTGGCGAAGGGAAGGCCTACACCTCCCTCGGCACGTCCGCCTGGGTGGCGGCGTCCAGCGCAAGGCCGATCGTGGAGTGCGGAAACAGGCCGTTCGTGTTCGCCCATTGCGTGCCCGGCATGTTCGTTTCCGCAACCGCCATTTTTTCGGCGGGCAGCGCCTTTGCATGGCTGCGGGACACCGTCTGTCAGGATTTGCTGCTGGCGCAGAAGCAGGGGGGCATGAACGCGTATGACGCGATGACGTCGCTTGCCGCCACCTCACCGGTTGGGGCAAACGGGCTTATTTTCAATCCCTCTCTGGCGGGCGGCTCAAGTCTGGACAAGAACCCCGACATCCGGGGCGCGTTTGTCGGGCTTGACCTCAAGCACACACGGGCGGATTTGATCCGCGCGACACTGGAGGGGATCTGCCTGAATCTGCGGCTGGCGACGGACGTTTTAGACGCCAACGTCAAGCTCAGCTCCGACATGCTGATCGTGGGCGGCGGCGGCAAAAGCGCCATGTGGCGCCAGCTTTTTGCCAGCGTCTACAACAAAAACATCACCAAGATCTCCGTGGGTCAGGACGCCGGTTCGCTGGGCGCCGCCGCGCTGGGCGCCGTGGGCGTGGGGCTGTGGTCAGGCTTTGACCGGCTGAAAACGGTCTGCGCGGTGAAATCGCGCATGGAACCGGTTGCGGAGGACAATAAGCGGTATGAAGCGATGCTGCCCGTTTTCCGCGAGATCGCGGAGAACCAATGCCACATCGCGGAATTGCTGTCAAAAATCGGATAAAGCAATCAAATGCAAAAGGAGAATTTCATGGACGTACACAAATTGTTTAGCCTGGAGGGCAAAAAAGGGTTCATTACGGGCGGCTCGCAGGGGATCGGCAAGACGCTTGCCAAGGCGTTTGTGGAGCTGGGCGCGGATGTCGCCATCGTTGCGCGCAATCCCGCCGTCGCAAAAGCCGCCGCGGAGGAGATCGCAAACGGCAAAAGCAAGGTGATCGCCTATCCGTGCGATGTGTCGGATCCTGACAGCGTGGACGCGATGATCAAAGCCTATGAAAAGGACTTTGGCACGATCGACTTTGCCATCAACAACGCGGGCATTTTTACGGGCGACCCGGCGCTTGACATTGCGCCTTCCGTCTTTAAGTCCGTGATCGACGTCAATCTGAACGGCGTGTTTTTTACGGCGCAGGCCGCGGCGCGGCTCATGACAAAGCACGGCACAAAGGGCAGCATCATCAGCACCGCGTCCATGTCCGCGCATATTGTCAACCGTCCGCAGACCATAGCGAATTATTGCGCGGCAAAGGCGGGCGTGGTGCAGCTGACCCGTTCGCTCGCGGCCGAATGGGCCAAATACGGCATTCGCGTCAACAGCATCAGCCCCGGCTATATCCAGACCGACCTCATTGCCACGATGTCCGACATGCTGCCCGTCTGGCAGGGCATGATGCCCGAGGGCGGCAGACTGGGTTATCCCGAGGATCTGATCGGCGCGTTTGTATATTTCGCTTCGGATGCGTCCCAGTTTGCAACGGGCTCGGATCTGATCATTGACGGCGGCTATTCGATCGTATAGCGCCTTCTATCGTTTTGCCGCAGTCCGGACGGGATATCCCCCCCTCCCCCCGACTGCAGCCCCGCCTAAAAAGCAAGCCCTGCACCCCCGTTCCGGTTGCAGGGCTATTTTTGAGAATTCTGGATGATTGCTGTCAGGAAATGCCTGACGACTTTGGGATAAGCGTCACGGCGCAAAAATCGCTGGAACTTTTTCCGGAGGGGCTGGAGGCCGACGGTATGCACAAGCAGGCATATGCCGGTAAAAATTGCAGTGTGATCGCCTGTGACGACAGGGTACTGCTGCCTTTGTACAGGTATAGAACCTGTTGGGGTAAAGCCTTTGCCGCAGCAGGCGCTGCTGTGCGAGCTGGTGAAGCATAAAAACCATTTGCAGACGGCCGCGCTGATATGCCCGAATGACGAAAGGCCATGGTTTGAAAGCACGTTGGAAGAATGCGGCGTTGTTCGCATAACCAAGGGCAACAATATGTACCCTGTTGCGCCTGCGCCGCGGGCGCTAGAAGAGCTCGGGCAGTGCGGCGCGGCAGAGGGCGGTAAGCTCGCGGTCGCTCATGGTGGTGGTGCGCCCCGCCTCATAATAGCCAAGGATCCGACGCTGAATCTCCTCCACGACGGGCTCCTGCTTATCAAAGACGCGACAGGTGTTGTGCGCATTCATCCAGTAGGCAATGCCTGCCGTGCCGCTGTGCGCGTCGATCCGCACAACCGGCTTGCGCTTTAGGATCGCTTCGGTGTCAAAAATATTGTAGATCTGGGAGTCCTTCAAAAGCCCGTCCGCATGAATGCCGGCGCGGGTGGCGCAAAAATCGCTGCCCATGAACGGCGTCTGCGGGGGGATGTCCATCCCAATGTTATGCGTAAAGTAGTCCGCGATCTCGGTCATGACGTCAAGCTGCATGCCGGCGCTGTCGCCGCGCAGCCCGCAATATTCCATCACCATCTGCTCGGTGGGGCAGTTGCCCGTGCGCTCGCCGATGCCAAGCAGCGTGCAGTTGACGGCGGAGGCGCCGTACAGCCACGCGGTCGCGGCGTTGGTTACCGCATGCCCAAAATCATTGTGGCCGTGCCACTCGATGCGCGCGGAGGGCACGTCCGCATAGTGCCTCAGCCCGTACACGATGCCGCCGACGCTGCGAGGCAGCGACGCGCCCGGGTAGGATACGCCAAGACCCAGCGTGTCGCAGCAGCGGATCTTGATGGGGATGCCGCTCTCCTCCGACAGCTGTTGCAGCGCATAGGCAAACGGCACCACAAACCCGTAAAAATCGGCGCGGGTAATATCCTCAAAATGGCAGCGCGGACGGATGCCGCGCGCAAGCGCCATCTTTACCACGCCCAGATAGCGATCCATCGCCTGACTCCGCGTCAGATGCAGCTTCTTATAAATATGATAGTCGGAGCAGCTGACCAGGATCCCCGTCTCCTCAACGGCAAGCTGCTTGACCAGCTGAAAATCCTGTTCGGTCGCGCGGATCCACGTCGTGATCTCGGGAAAGACAAAGCCCTTTTCACGGCACAGCTCCAGCGCGCGCCGATCCTGCTCGCTGTATACGAAAAATTCGCACTGCCGGATCACGCCCTGCGCGCCGCCCAGCCGGTGCAGATAGGTGTACAAATCGGCAATTTGCTCCGGGGTGAAGGGCGCGCGCGCCTGCTGACCGTCGCGAAACGTCGTGTCCGTGATATAGATCTCATCCGGCACATTCATCGGCACCAAGCGGCGGTTGAAGGTGATCTTCGGCACCTCATCATAACGGAAAATCTCCACAAACAGATTTGGTTCCTCCACATCCTGCACTTCATACGCGTAGGTGTTCTCCTCCAAGAGGTTGGAATGGTTGTCAAACGAAATCTTTGGCACGTCGGCGTCCTCCTTTTGCATCATTTGTATATTATATATCACGCGCGCAAGGAAGGACAACCCGCAGCCCCCACACCTGACATACATTTTACCTGCATGCCCAACTTTGTCCACATTCACCCACTGTTTTTCGTAAATATCGGTCATTTCCGCACAAACCGCTCTACCCGCCGCCCACATACGCCCGTGCCACACAGGCGGGAAAGGCTTCTATTAATATCGGCACGCCTGATCCCGCGTAGGTGGAGAAGGCTTCTTTGGTGCCGCATACGCCGTCCCGCTCGACGCGCGCAGGGCGCGGGGAGCTTCTGCCCTTCAGCGGCAGACCCGTGTGCCAAACGGTTGCATACCCGCATACGCCGTCCCGCGGGCAGGATGCGCGTCAACCGGCGAGCGCGCTCCTCTTTTCTGTCACAACAAAAAACCGGCGAAGCGCTGCCGCTCCGCCGGAATGAATGATATCCGTTTCACCTTCTGACTGCCTGGTGCGGCGGCTAGAACCCGCTGCGCGATGAGGAGTTGTAGTCCACGGGGTCGCCGCCCTGACCGGCGGAAAGCGTGTAGCTCCAGCCGCCGTCCAGCGTGTAGGTGGAGGAGCCGCCCATGTCCAGCACATAATAGGTGCCGTCCTCGCCGAACATCTCTTCCTGTCCGAACCACTTGCTGCCGTATGCGCGCTTGAACGTATAGGTTCCCGCCGGCAGGGATACCGTGGTGCTGGTGCCGGCGGAGGCATAGATCGTGATGATGAGCGTGTTGCCCTGATACAGCTTCATATAGGTTGCGTTGGCTGAGCCGGAATTATCAACCGTCAGATCCACATTGCGGTTGGAATAGCTTGGATTGATGTACACGGTGCCGTTCTTCGGCGCGGACTGCACGCAGCTGCCCGCCATCGACGCGGAATCGAGGAAATCGCCCAGCGCGACAAATCCCTCATAGGCCGTGTAAAACTTGCCGTCCTGATAGGCCGCCGCGGCCTCATCATACAGGACATAGTTGTTGCAAAGCGCCGACATATCCCCCGCATCGCGGAAGGAGACGTCTGCAAGCTGGTCAAACAGCGCCTTGGCCTCACCATACATACCCTGCGCAAACAGACTGGTCGCCTGATCGTACTCGAGCCCGTATTGACACTGCATCGACAGCTCCGCCGCATCGCGGAAATCCGGCATGCTGTCGAACACCTTCTTAGCCTGTTCATATGCGCCCTGCTCCAACAGCGTCTGCGCATCCAGATAATTCACGCCCTTTTCGCAGTCGGTGCGGAGCGCATCCACCGCGGGATAGCCCGCGATATCCGCAAGCTCCTCCAACGCGTCGGCATAGCGGCCCTTTTCATACAGCGCCTCCGCCGCGTCGCAGCGGCGCGCGATATCCGCCTGCGCACGGCTGTCGGAAAAACGGCCAAGCTCCTCATACGCCTCCTGCGCCTCGGCATATTCGCCCGCATCGAACAATGCGGCGGCATCCCGGTACGCGGCGTTTTTGTTGCCGATGACGATGGCTGCGACCACAATCGCCGCGACCAGCAAACCGGCGCCCACAAAGATCGGCCAAAGAACGCGGCGTTTTTTCGGCTTGTTATGGCCGGGTTGCGCCGCTGCCGTCACAGGCGTCTGCGCACGGACGGTCTCCAGCCCCGTCGACTGGCCGCATTCGGGACAAAACACCGAATAATCCGGGATCTGCTTTCCACAATTACCACAATACATACTTTTTCCCCTCCTTTACCACGGGCGAACCCAGGTGTCGAGACACAGCATCTCGTTCCAGACCCCGTCCAACACCAGAACCATATACATATCCGCCTCGGGATACATCCCCTTGACGGTACAGAACGTCATTTCTTCGCCGACGGGCATGTAGTTCTCGACCAGCTGATAGGTTAGTTCGCTCATATAAAACTGCTGCTCCAGCATATCGCCCGCCTTGGCAGATTCCCCATTGACCACCACGGAGGAATAGGCCAGATCCACGCCGTCCTTGCTGCGCACGCAGAGGAACAGCTTATACTCCGCGCAGTCGGCCTCAAACTGATAGGCCATGAACGCTTCCTTGGTCTCGCCGTCCGCCGTGCGTGAGAAGGCCACTTCGCCCTTGACCGGCGCCATGCTGTCGGGCTCCGCCGCCGTGGACGGTGCGGGTGCCGCCGCCTGCTCCGCCGCCGCCTGTTCTGTCCAATCCGCCGCCGTTACCTCGGCGGCTTCGGCTGCAATCTCGGCCTCCTGCCCTTCGGCCAGCACCAGCGTCAAATCATCCAGCGACACGCTGTACGGCACGATGAAATATACACCGAACACGTCCAGCGAATCCGGCAGTCGGATATTCCCCGTTTCCACGTCGATCATGATCTTGGATACCGTCCATGAATACATGCCGTAGCTGTTGCCGCTTCCGTCGCGCAGGGTCAGCGCGTCCGCGGCATCGGTCGCGGTATCGCCGGACGGGCCGCCGTCAGGAAACGCCAGCTCTATCATGATGTAACGCCCGCCGTCGGGTGATTTTGTCCAGTCAGCCGGCATATCGGCCGCGTCATCGGTGACCTTGTTCACCTTGGTGCGCGCCTCCAGCCAGGTAAAGTCGGACTGCCGCTTCTCGGGCGTGGAAGCCTGCTCCTCCGGCTCACAAACCGCCGCGCCGTCGTCCGTCGCAGCCTGCTGCCCCGCCTCAACCCGCGCGTTATTTGCAGCGGTCGCATCCTTGCAGCCGGCAGACGCCAGCAAAAGCGTCAGACACAGCAGCGCTATCATAATCCGTTTCATTGTTGTCCCCTTTCATCCAGTTACATGTTCCGTATCCCTGCGCCAGCTGTGCGCCGGGTCATATGTCCCGTTCTTTTGCCGCCCGGCGGAATCAATCCAGATTAGAAACGAGCACAAGCTCACCGTTTACATACAGCTTCAGCTCATACGGGCCGTTCGCCGGGGCCTTGATGACGGCGGAAAGCACGCTTTCGTCCGTCGGGGAAACCTGCGCGCTGTGCGTGGCGGTCGTACCGTCGGCACAGACGACCACAAGCTCCACCAGCGCATCGCTGTCCCCGGTGTGTGCGTAGCTGATCTCGTAATACAACAGGTTGTCGGGCGGCGAGTTAAACTGCACCGACCCGTCCGACACGTTGTTGATAAAGAACACGATATCCGTGCCGTAAGGCACCGAGCAAAGACCTTCGGTCAGCCGTCGCGCGTCGGAGGACCGGATCGGGAAATAAGCCAGCGGCGTCTCCTTCTCCGTTGTCTTTTGCTCCTCGGCGGGCGCGGTGTTGTCATCCGGCGCGGTGGCGTCATCCGACACCGGAGCTTCCGTCTCGTTCTCCTCCGCATCCGCATAGACGGCGGATTCCTTCGCGGGGGAATTGCCCAGCGCAAAAAATCCCACCAGGAAGCCGCCGATCAGCGCCAGCGCCAACAGCCCCGCCGCAACGATGATCATCCACGTTTTGACGGTCTTTTGCGGTTTCTGCGCTTTCGGGGACTTCGGCTGCCGCGCAACGGGCGCGGGAGCGGGTGCCGCCACGGGCTTAGGCGTTGTCACAGGCTTA
>CAYYUV010000009.1:9636-44085 GCA_964474405.1 uncultured Oscillospiraceae bacterium | reverse complement strand
GGCGCTGCAACCGGCTCGGGTATCACGACCGGCGCTGGCGGAACCACCGCGGGGGCGAGCTCCGTCGCGGGGGCGGGCTTGCCGCATATCGGGCAGAATCGGTCGCTGTCCAGAAGGATCGCGCCGCAAGTTGGGCACCGTCTCCCGGCGGGTTCGGGCGTGGGAGCGGATACCGCCACGGGCTTAGGCGTTGTCACAGGCTTAGGCGCTGCAACCGGCTCGGGTATCACGACCGGCGCTGGCGGAACCACCGCGGGGGTGGGCTCCGTCGCAGGGGCGGGCTTGCCGCATGTCGGGCAGAATTTGTCGCTGTCCAGAAGGATCGCACCGCAAGTTGGGCACCGTCTCCCGGCGGGTTCGGGCGCGGGAGCGGGTGCCGCCACGGGCTTAGGCGCTGCCGCGGGCGCGGGCGCTGCAACCGGCTCGGATATCACGACCGGCGAGGGCGGAACCACCGCGGGCGCGGGCTCCACTGGGGACTTGCCAAGCGGCGCGCCGCAGCTCTCGCAAAAACGGAAGGCGGGATCGGCCGGTGCGCCGCAGGTGGGACAGGGCGGCCATTCGGCGCGGCATTTTTCCTCACCGAGCCGGCCAAGCGCCGCGGCGCGCTGTTCCATCGCCGTCCGTTGCTGCTGCGCGCCCTCGCGTGACAGCGCGGCGCCGTTTTTGAGCCCGATGCCGCACTGGATCTCGGTGCGTTCGTTCCCGGTGCGGATCAAAAAGCTCTCCTCCGTCCACGGGCTTGACAGCACCAACAGGAGCTGCGCCGGCTGAACGGAAAACGCGGTGATCTGACGGGCGCCTTCTGCACCCTCAAACGCCACGCTGCCGCCCACGCGCAGATCGAGCGCCGCTGCCGCCGTGCCGTAGAACGTGCGCCACGCGCCGGCGTCGGACAGTACTTCCAGAATCTTTTCGGGCGAAGCGGCGGTGAAGGCCGCACCCAGTACGTTTGTAGCTGCCATTGTCCTCGTCCTCCCGTCAGTCAAAATTGATCACGCAGGTACATTCGCCCACATAATCATCGCCGTCGTAGAAATAGAAGGTATAGGTCGTCCCGGACAACCCGCTCTTAAGATAGTCGGCCAGAGGCGCGGTCTTGCCGGAGCGGAAGCGCGTGCCGTCCTCGCCGGTGAACGCCTCGCCCACGGGTGCAAAATCGTCAAAATCGGGGAACAGCGTCACGCGAAGCGTATCGCCCTTTTCCGCATCCAGGAACATCCTGCCGGGATCGTCCATCTGTTTTGAGAGCAGCAGCACGCCGTCTTGTTTTGTGGTGATGATCACATGCAGCGTTTCGGCGTCCGCGCCGCAGGTCACGTCAAACGCGGCATAGGGCAGGTCGCTGTCGTTGGTGGCAACGGTGATCTCCCCCTTTTGCCACACGGGCGCGTCCGGCCGCACAAAGGCTGCGGAGGACGAAGCGCCGCCGATCAGCCATCCGCCCAGCAGACCGATGCCGAACACCACGGCAAAGGCGGCGGCAAACAGGCCGCACAAGAGCGGCGTGACAACAAGCCGCTTGCCCGCTTTGCTGGGTTTTGTAGGCTGTTTTGCCTGCTTTTGCTTCGCGCCGGGCGCGGTGCGGCCGCTGCCGCAGCCCGGGCAAAACAAATCCGTCTCCGACATCGGCATGCCGCATGCGGGACAAATTGTGCCGGCGGAGGCGGCATTTTTGTTGTGTAACGATTCTGTAACAGCTTCGGTCATGACAGACGTGACAGCGGCGGCGGCCTGCTGTGCGGGTTCCGACGTGGCCGTCGGCGTTCCGCAGAACAGGCAGAATTTCACCGTGTCCGGGATCTGCTTGCCGCAATTCTGACAATACATAGCGTATTTCCGTCCTTTCGCGCTTTGTATATTCATTCTAACACATTCCATATGGGATACAAGCCAATTTTTAATTCAGTCATTGTCGTGTCATTGACGGAATGACAATTTGGTATTGTCAAGTGTCATCACTGTCTGATAAGATATTAATGGAAGCAAATGTAACAGGAAGGGGAGCTTTGCATGACCTCTGTTCACAATGCGGATTCTGCGTTCTCGCGCAACCTGCGCGAGCTCATGCGTTATTTTTCCTTGTCCAACGCCCAGCTTGCCAAGGCGCTGGGGGTGGACAATTCGCTGGTAAGCCGCTGGCTGTCCGGTCAGCGTACCATCCGCAAGTGTCCCGCCTATGCCGAACGCATCGCGGGCTATATTGTGCCGCGCATCAACAGCAGCAAGGACGTAAACTGGCTCAAGAACCGGATCTCCCTTGTCTATCGGGACGCCGCGATCTCCAGCGTCGCCGAGCTGCAGCAATGGACCGCGCGCTGGCTCTATCCCGCCTCGTCCGCACCGGCTCGGGACGACGGCGCGTTTTCCTCAATGCTTTTGGTGGACAGCTTTTCCTCCGCGCTGGCGGAAGATACGTCGCGCACCGCAGCCGCGGCGGCGACGCCTCGCGATTCGCGCTTTTCGGTGCGTACCGGGATGGAGCAGATCGCAGCTTTGCTGCATGATCAGCTATCCCGGCTCGAACAGGGCGGTCAGGTGCTGATGTTTTTGTCGAGCGAGATGGTCTCCTCCGCGGTGGATCGCGGCGTCGTGCGGGTCATCCGTGAGCAGGCAGCGCACAAGGAGTGCAAAGTCAGCATGCTGATCCAATCCAGCAACAACTCCGCCGCGATGTCGGCGCTGCTGTCGGCGTATATGCCGCTTCTGGTCGGCCCCCAGCTGGAGTTACAGGTCATTCAGGGCACGCCGCAGACGTTTGGCATGTTCATGAGCGTGCTGATCCCCGGCCATTGCGCCATTCAGATCAGCGAGACCGCGCTTGGCACGACCCCGCCCGTGGCGACGGTCTCCTCCGACCCGATGTACCTCAAGGATCTGATCGACAGCTTTGACCGCTCCCGGCGCTACGCCCGGCCGATGATGACCGTATTTAACGACAGCTTTGCCCGCAACATTATCGAGGTGTTTTTTGAGGAGTACGGGATGCCCGGCGCCCTTGACGTGATCAAGGACGGGTTGAACCCGATGTACATGCCGCTTGAGGCGTATCACAGCGCGCTGAAGGAATTTGGCTATGACCAGCAGGGGTTTGCCTGGCGGTTTGCCGAGTTTACGCGCTTTCAGGGCGCGATGGACGAGGTCTTGAAAAGCTCGTTGTTCCGCGAGGTGCTGTCCCTGACGCGGCTGCAGGAGATCGCCCAAACCGGCCACTGCCGGATGCCGGGCATGTATTTTATGGGGCCCGGCGTGCATGTCATCAAGCCCGAAACCTGCGTGGCCGTGCTCGAGGGATATGTTCACTACCTTAAAAACTGCCCCAACCTGTCCGTCGTGATTCTGGAGGATGAGGAGCTGTTCCGCCCCAACAGCTGCTGGCATATCAAGGCCAACAAGCATATCATGATCCATTCCTGGAATCAGCCGGAGCCCACCATGATCTATTCCGACCAGCTCATGCTGATCGACGAGTTTCACCGGCATTTTGAGGGGCTGTGGAGCCGGGAGAACCGCGTCGGCGTGTCCGACCGCTTTGCCATCGAAACCCTCCAGTCCGTCATTGACCGCGTCCGCGCCGATTTTCTGTCCTAGCCGCCGAACCCCCGCACAAAAAAAAGCGCCTCCGCAAGGGGGCGCTGTTTTGTGTTGCTGCGACAGCCGCAAGGCGGTCAGGAATCGATGCCGAGCGCGTCGCGCAGCGCCGCGGTGCGGTTGGTCTTTTCCCACGGAAAGGCGGGGTTGCCAAAGTGTCCGTTCTCGGCGGTTTTGCGATAGATCGGCTTTCTTAGATCCAGATCGCGGATGATCGCGGCGGGTCTGAGGTCGAACACGCGGCGGACGGCCCCCGCCAGCCGGTCGTCGTCCACCGTGCCGGTGCCCTGGGTGTCGATCTGTACGGACACGGGCTTCGCCACGCCGATGGCGTAAGCAAGCTGGATCTCACAGCGGCGCGCCAGCCCCGCGGCCACGACGTTCTTGGCGATATAGCGCGCCATGTAGGTGGCGCTGCGATCCACCTTGGTGGGATCCTTGCCGGAGAAGGCGCCGCCGCCGTGCCGCGCGTAGCCGCCGTAGGTATCGACAATGATCTTGCGCCCGGTCAGCCCCGAGTCGCCGTGCGGCCCGCCGACGACAAATTTGCCCGTCGGGTTGACCAGGATGCGCGTGTTCTCATCCAGATACCCGGCGGGAACAGCCGCGCGGATGACATGCTCGGTGATGCCCTGCGTAAGCTTTGCATGGGTGACCTGCTCGTCATGCTGGCTCGAAACCACGACGGTATGCACGCGCACGGGGACGCCGTCGTGATATTCGACGGTGACCTGCGCCTTGCCGTCCGGACGCAGGTAGGGCAGCAGCTTTTCCTGCCGCACCTGGGTCAGCCGGCGCGTCAGCGCGTGCGCCAGCGAGATCGGCAGCGGCATCAGCTCCGGCGTTTCGTCACACGCATAGCCGAACATCATGCCCTGATCGCCCGCGCCGGTGTTCAGGCCGTCGGTGATTTTTCCCTCCTTGGTCTCCAAAGAGGCGTCCACGCCCAGCGCGATATCCGGCGACTGCGCATCGAGGGCGACGATAACGCCGCACGTCCCGCCGTCAAAGCCATATTTTGCGCGGTCATAGCCGATCTCGCAGATGGTCTGGCGGACGAGCTTTTGCATGTCCACATAACAATCCGTTGTGATCTCACCCATGATCTGGACAAGGCCGGTCGTCGCCGTGCATTCGCACGCGACGCGCGCCATCGGGTCCTCCGCGATGATCGCATCCAAAATGGTGTCCGAAAGCTGATCGCACAGCTTGTCGGGATGGCCAATGGTGACCGATTCGCTGGTAAACAATGTTTTTTTCATGCCGTTTGTACCTCCATGCTTTTGCATCTTTGTGAAACAAAAAAACTCCCGCCAAAACAGAGGGGGAGCCGCACAAAGATTTCTCATCTTTCAGCCGGTGCAAAGCACCGCTGCGGGAATTAGCACCTTGCAGGCAGTACCGCCTGCTGGTTGCCGGATGTCACAGGGCCCGTCCCTCGATCTCTCTTGATAAGAGCGATATTCACTTGTGGCGATACTCTATCACGCAGCGGCCAAAAAAGCAAGCCCCCCGCGGCGTTTGTTTTGCCTTTTCGGGTATAATGTGTTAAAATTGCTAGAAAATGATGCGCGGCGGGAGGAATGAACCATGATCCGTATGGAATGCGACTATCTCGAGGGTGCGGAGCCTCATGTCCTTGAAGCGCTGATTCGTACCAACGGCGAACAGCACCCGGGTTACAGCACGGACGAGCTGTGTGAGCGGGCGCGCGCGCGGGTTCGCGCGTTTTTGGACGCGCCGGATGCGGACGTTCATTTCCTGGTCGGCGGCACGCAGACCAACACCGTCGTCATCGACGCGGCGCTCCGGCCGCATCAGGGGGTTTTGACCGCCGCCTCGGGGCATATCAACATGCACGAATCCGGCGCGATCGAGGCCTGCCGCCACAAGGTGCTTGCGCTGCCCTGCGCGCAGGGCAAGATCACGGCCGAAGCCGTCGAGCAGGCGCTGCGCGATCAGGCGGAGGACGCCTCGTTTGAGCATATCGTCCAGCCCGCGATGGTCTATCTGTCCTGGCCGACGGAATGCGGCACGCTTTACAGCCGTCAGGAGCTGTATGCGATCTACGACGTCTGCCGCCACCACGACATCCCGCTGTATATCGACGGGGCGCGGCTGGGCTACGGTCTGGCGTCCCCCGCTTGCGACCTTACGGCCAAGGAGATCATGGCGCACTGCGACGTGATGTACATCGGCGGCACCAAGGTTGGGCTTTTGTTTGGCGAAGCGCTTGTGATCCGGCGTCCCTCGCTCAAGAAGGATATCCGCTATCTGATCAAGCAGCACGGCGGCCTGCTGGCCAAGGGGCGGCTGCTCGGCGCGCAGTTTGACGCCATTTTGGAGGATGACCGCTATCTTGCCGTTTCCCGGCACGCCGTGACGGAAGCGCTGCGCATCCGCGAAGCGTTTGTTGCGGCCGGGGTGGAGCTGTATTTTGATTCCATGACCAATCAGCAGTTCCCGATCCTCACGCGCGCCGAGCTGGACGCGTTCGACCGCGGCTTTACCTATGATCCGTGGACGCGCCTGCCGGACGGGCGCTGGGCGGTGCGTTTTTGCACCAGCTGGGCTACGCGGACGGAGGATGTGGATCTTCTACTTGCGGAGATTCCGCGGATTTGCCGTCGCGGCGCATGATCACGAATTTGTTGATCGGGAACGAGATCGTAAAGCCCATCGTCATGGTCAGAAGGTCGGCCAGGATATCGCCGAGGCCCGAGCCCATGACCGGCTCGAACACACGCATCAGCAGCCCGATCATATAGATCTGGAAGAACCACAGCAGGCAAATGAACGCCAGATACATAATCGCGCTCCCCACGGGGTTGTTGTTGGCGCGGAAGGTGGCCTTGCGCTGGATAAAGAAATTGATGATCTGACCAACCATATACGACAGCACGCCGGCCAAAAACCCGCCGAGGCCGCCGCCCGATTTGGCGTTGTAATTGAGGATCCACCAATGGAAGTCAACCTCCTTCCATGCGCGGAACACCCAATAATTGAGTAGCGCAAACACGCCCAGCTCCACCGCCGAGGCCACAAGCCCCAGCAGCGCATAGGAAATAAACTGATACAGGCCGGCATGTTTGGTTCGAAAAGCTCGGATCGCGGTTGCGACCGGGTTTTGATGTTTCATGGCGGATAGTATATCACGGAACCTTTCCTTTGAAAAGCAAAAACCCGTGTCTTTTGTCGGACGGGCGCTGCCCGTGTCGTTTTTGTCGCGACTCCGATGAAGAAACGGTAAATTTTCTTCCAATATGTAGAATTTATGCAAATATTCCCGTTTTGATCTGGAAAACGGAGAAAAGTCCGATATAATACTGGTATTCCCGGTTATCCGGGTCGGAAGGAGGAGCGGCGCCCGCGATGCGGACGGCCGTTATCTGTTTGGAAACCGGATGCGAGAAGCCCGGTTGGGTGGGGAGGAAATAGCATGCAACAAAAGATTCGTCGCGCGGTCACGCTGTTGATTGCGCTCGCGCTGCTGCTGCCGGTGCTGGCGCTGCCAGTCCGTCCGGCGCATGCGGAAACGGTGATTGCAACCGCGGAGGTCACGGGCGGCAGCCTGTACGTCCGCAAGGAAGCAAGCTCTACGTCTACCCGCGTCGATACGATCTACCGCGGCGACATCGTCAATATTTACGAGGTCAAGGGCGGCTGGGTGCGTGTGGACGTGCAGGGGAAGGCCGTTTCCGGCTGGATCAGCGCCAAATACATCAAGCTGTGCGGCTCCAGCGCGTCGCTCTATGCGCTTGGCTACCTTACAAAGGCAGCCGATATGAAGGGCACCGCTTCGGCAAACGGCAAAAAGGTGGTTTCAATTTCGACGGGAACCGCCGTGTATCTGAACGCCGCGGCCAAGGACGGCTTTTACGCGGCTTCGACCCTGGGCGGCAAAACCGGCTATCTTCCAACCGGCAGCGTCACGGTGGTCTGCCGCGGAGGCGGCAACGCCGCTGTGGTAACCCCGTCCGCGTCCCCGGCATCGTCCGCTTCGGGCTCGCCCGCCGGAACGCCGACGCCGACGCCCGCGCCCGTTGTGACCGGCAGGGGCTTGCTGACTTCCAACAACATCAACCTGCGCGAAAAGCCGGACGGCAGATCCAAATCGTTCGGGCTGCTTGCACGAAATACCCGGGTCACGCTCTGGGGCAAGGTCGATAAATGGTATCGCGTCGTGGTCGATTCCACCGGCCAGACGGGTTATGTCTACGCCTCCTATATCAAGGTGACGGCAACCTATACCCCCACGCCGTCGCCCGTGCCCACCCCAACGCCTGTCCCCACACCGACGCCCACGCCGTCGCCTACACCCGTGCCCGTTGTGACCGGCAGGGGCGTTTTGACCTCCAACAACATCAACCTGCGCGAAAAGCCGGACGGCAGATCCAAGTCCCTCGGGCTGCTTGCGCGCAGCACGCGGGTCACGCTCTGGGGCAAGGTCGGTAAATGGTATCGCGTTGTGGTCGATTCCACGGGTAAGGAGGGCTATGTCTACGCCTCCTACATCAAGGTGACCGCAAACTATACCGCGGCTCCCACGGCCGCGCCGTCCTCCTCCGCCTCGGCTTCCGGCAGCCCGGCAGCCTCGCCCACGGCGACGCCCGTGCCGTCCGTAAAAGGTATGGGGCTTATCACCGCCAACGGCGTCAACATCCGCAAGGGCGCCAGCGGCAGCTCGCAGTCGCTTGGGCTGCTGTCGCGCAACACGGCGGTGACGCTGTTCGGCAAGACCGGCAAATGGCATTATGTGCGCGTCAACAACACCGGCGTGACGGGCTATGTCTATGACACGTTTGTCAAGGTGACCGACTCCTATACCGCGGCTCCCACGGCCGTGCCCTCCGCGAGCGCATCGGCCTCCGCCTCGGCGACAGCCGCGGGCTCGCCTACCGGGTCGCCAACCGCGTCGCCTACCGCATCACCCACGCCCGTCCCGGTCGTCACCGGAACCGGCGTTTTGACCTCCTACAACATCAATCTCCGCGAAAAACCGGACGGCAAGTCCAAATCCCTCGGGCTGCTTGCGCGGAGTACCAAGGTCACGCTGTGGGGCAAGGTCGGCAAATGGTATCGCGTCGTTGTCGATTCCACGGGTCAGGCGGGTTATGTCTATGCATCGTACATCAAGGTGACCTCCGTCGTCACGCCGTAACGGCGGACGCGGCAACACCGTTTTTCGGGCGGGACGGCCATGCGCCTCCCGCCTTTTTTGTGCGAAAATACCGCTTTCTTCCCTGACCAAGATGTCGTAAGCGACAAAAAAACCGGCGCCGGCCATAGATGGGCCGACGCCGTTTGTCAACAATATAACCCTGTCCGCGGCTTGTACCGGCCTTGTCAGTCCCTTTGTGGATCCACGCGCCGTACCGTCATCAGCAGCTCGCTGTGCGTCAGCTCAAAGTAGTAGAACGCCGCCTCCCGCACGCCGTCCGTCAGCGTATAGCAATAGCTGTACTTGCCGCCGTTCTCCTTCATGCGCGCCACCACATGCGCGATGACGGCGTTGTCATAATAGGTTTCCCGTTCCTCCGACACGACGTGCGTATCGCGGATGAGGCGCGTCGCCTCGTCAAAATCGCCGCGCTTGGGTATGGTGTGCGTGTTTTTGCCATCGTTGCCGTACAGCTCGAAGGCGCCGCTGTCCAGATGCACCAGACAGACATATTCAAACCCGATGCTGACGGCCAGCTCCGTGAGCTTATACAGCGACAGCAGCTCCTGATCCTTCCGCTTCTCCTCCGACGCACGCGCAAGCGTGAATTCGCACGCATCGCCGTCCTCATTGCGGTAAAACAGAATGATGACCTCGACCCACTGATACTGCCCCGCGTCATCCTCCTGCCGCGCAAAGAAATGCAGCGACGGAAGGCCGCGGTGATAGGCGTTTTGCAGTGCCTCCCGGCTGATGTGCCGGCTAAAGGCGGCGCGGTCATCCGGGTGTATTGTGCGAACGACGTCCGTCACAAATTCGTCCACCGTGGCAGAGCGCAGCATGCCGCTGTTGATATGCCCGTCCGACTCCATCGTGTACATGCTGTTTTTATCCAGATTGACGGACAGCACCAGCGGATAGAAGGTCGAAAGCGAGCGGATCAACTGCTTAAGCTCGCCGGGATCAAACAGCTCGCTGTTTTTGAGTGAGCCCGCGGCGTGCCGCTCATACCGGTAATCGGTCAGCTGCATCCGCGGCGTATAGAACGCAAAATCGTTTCTGCCGCTGCGCTTGACATGATAGAGCGCGGTGTCCACCTTGGCAAACAGCGATTCAAACGTTTCGCCTTCCCTGGCGCCGATGGCGCAGCCCGCGCTGCAACAGACCTGATGCTCGTCGCGTGCGCCCACCGTCCGCTGCGAGATCTTTCGCAGCAGCAGCAGCACGTTGGCGCTCATGGTTGCTTCGTCGGCGACGCCGGTGAGGAAGATCAAAAACTCGTCTCCGCCCGCCCGGCCGATGATGTCCGAGCTGCGAAAATGCATCCGCAGCGTCTCCGCAATGCCGATGAGCGCGCGGTCGCCCTGCGCATGACCGAACGTGTCGTTGATCTGCTTGAGGCCATCCAGATCCAAAATGATCATCATGCAGCTTTTGCTTTTTGCTTCGACGCTGCCAAGCCATTCACGGATGGACGCCTCCGTCGTCGCCCGGTTCAAAAGCCCCGTCATGCCGTCGCGCTCGGCGCGCAAAACAACGGCCATTTGTTCCTTCTTCTCACGGGTTACGTCACGAACGAGCGCAAACATGCGCACATGCGACGTGTAGGGGTCCGTCACAAACTGCAGCGTGACGCGCACCCAATGCCGTTGCTGATCGACAATTAGGTTGATCTGCCAGTCCTCATGCGTCTCACGGATGCCGTCCGCAAACAGTGACAGCAGATGCTCGCGCGAAAAATATGCCTGTGCCCTGCTTCTCTCCTCGGATTCGAACGCGCCCGCCACCATCTCGGTCAGGGCGGCGGTATAGCTCGTTCCTGCAAACGCGGTCACGTCCAGCGCGTTGCGCCCGCCTGCGTTTTCGACTAGATCGCTCGTGATATCGACCTCGACATGCAGCAGAAGCGTGCTTTGTTCGCTGGTTTGGATCGATTGCCGGTAGCGCGCGTAGGAGATCTCCTCCTCATGTCGGGCGGTGATATCCAGATAGGACAGCACTGCATCGTTTTGCCGACCGTTCTCGCCGGATATGGAAGAAAACCGCAGGTCAAACCAGCGCGGCGTGCCGTCCTTCTGCCGGATGTGGAGCTTCATCTGCCCATTTTCCTTTCCGGCGTGGATATCGTCGAAAAACGCGGCATATTGCGTCGCGCTGTCGGGCAAAACCGCGCCCGTGCGGATCATGCTTTCGGGCAGGTTCACATGCCGATCGGCAAGCCCCGCCCTTTGCGCCTGCTCGGCGTTCAAAGCGCGCGCCTCCCGGCGGTCAATGTCATAATGGTATACGATGCGGGCCGAATGCTCCGCCACGGCGCGCAGAATCCGCTCGCTCTCGCGGATACGCGCGTTCTCGTCCGCCTGCTTATGCTGTTCTGTGGTATCCTCGATCGAGATGACTGCGCGGACAGGCAGGCCGTTCTCGTCAAAAACGCTCTGAAAGCTCGCCCGCTTCCAGCAGTGGCTGCCGTCACGGGCGATGAGCTCAAACTCCGCGGTTCCGGTCGGGTCGCCGCGATGGATCGCCTCAAGAAACGCCTCGTACGCGTGGATGTCCGCGTGGGTCGCATGTGCTTTTTTGAGGAGCGCCTTGCTGATGTGCTTCATATCAAGCACAAGCGGCAGCGCATAGCGCCGGGCGTAGGATTCCGGCACGCTAAGGGTTTTGCTGGCAACGTCATAGCGGCAGACGGTCTTGTCCATCTGCAACATGGTCAGCCGCGCCTCCTCCTCAATGATGCGGATGCGCTCGGCCATCCGGTGCTGCTCGGTATGATCGGTCATGACGCGGACATAGCCCGTGCCGGTCTGATCCGAAAAGCGGGTTCCGGTCGCCATAATATAGGCCGTTTGGCCATCCTTTTTCCTGATCCGATATTCCGCCGCATGCCCGTCCATGGGCGCTCTGCTTGCGTCCGCATCCGTGCAGCAGGCCGTCAGTGCGTCCTCCGGAATAACGGCGTCGCTGCCTTTTCCGGAAAAGAACGGGATACACTCCTGCTGGGAATAGCCCAGCATCTTGGGCAGGTTCCCGACCAAGAACGGCGGGATGGCGGGATCGTCGTATCCGATTATGATGAGCTCTGGCGCGACGGCATTGATCAGATCGGTATAGTACAGCCGCTGCTTGAGCTGGCCGGAGGCCAGATCCAGCGATTTGCGCAGCTTTTCCTCATCGGCCTTCTGCTCGTCGATGCAGCGCGCCAGCGTCAGCTCCAGCACGTCACTGTCATAGGTGTTCGGAACATGAAGCACAACGGTCTCGGTCCAGTGCATCAGCCCGTCGTCGCCGATCTGCCGGTGTTGCAGATGAACGTTGTTCTGCCCGTGCGAAAACGTCTCAAGCAGGTTTTCCCGCGAAAAAGCGGCAATAAACGCCGCGCGATCCTGTTCCGGAACGGTGGACGCGCCGATCGTGATCAGCTCGTCAAACACACCTTCCTTTGGCACCTTGCGCGTGGTGAAATGCTCATACATGAGGATATTGTAGTCGTTCTTTGTAAGATTGACCGCAATGATCATCGTATAGATGGCACTGAGCGCCTCAAGCATGCTGCTACGCTCAAACGTGTGCATCTTTTCCCGCTCGCGGCTGTCGGTAATGTCCTGATATTGAATGACGGCGGATGTTTGGTTGCCATCCGCATCACGGATTCCCGCAAAGGTCACCTCAAAATACCGATAGATTCCGTTCGCCTTGCGGCAAAGAACGATATGATGTCCGCTCTTTTGTCCGCTGTCGATCTCACGGAACATCCGAAGCCATTCCTCCACGCTTTGCGGCGCAATAACGCCTTTGTCTACGACGACATCCGGCGCATTTTTTATGGTTGTCGGAAGGGAAAAGGTCTCGGCAATGGATTTGGAAATGAATATGGTACGATCCTTAATTATGTATCGGTACAAAGACAGGCCGGTTTGCTCTGCTGCGGCAAGATATTCCTCACCGCTTAACTCCGTGGTTTCCGCCCGCTTCTCCGGGGGATGAAAGGCGCATGTCAAGTTGACTGCGTTCGGCGTGCGCTCCTTTCGCGCTGCCGCCGTCTCAGCATCCGGTGATTCGCATATGTGGTATTGTTCTGACAGCAGTGATATAACCTGTTGTCTTTGTGCCGATGTGCCGCCCGATACAATCAGCGTATTCTGATCTGACATGCTGCGCTTTCCGAGTCAAACGGATCCGGTAACGACTCCCCGTTTCCGTCCCCTTATATCTGTTGACTCTTCAAATATACTCATATTGTATCCGATCTCTATCAGAAATGCAAGTATCCGCTGATAATTCACCGTTTTCACGGTCGAACCGCATGCCTGCGGTTCATCAGCCGCACCAGCGCGTCCAGCGCGCCGGGTGTGATTGGCCATCCCGCCATCTGAAGCATCCGAAGCGGCGCCTCGCGGAGCATGCCCTCAAACATCCGCCGCGCGTCGTCGGTCGCGCCGGCAAGCATCCGCTTTGACACGGCGCTCACCAGGCGGGCAACCCCCCGCCCGAGCCGTATTTCGGTGATCTCCGTCAGAGTGGAATTGACGGTAAACGGGTCGCCAGGCTTCCGCGTTTGCTTAACAGGCGCGCGCCCGAGCACGGCGGCAAACGACGCGTCATCCACCGCAAGCGGCCCGTCTTCAAGGTGATAATAGCACGGCGCGCTCTGCCGATAGTCCGGCGTGGGCGCCGCCTGTGGCGGATTGTCCGCCGTGCAACAGCCTGTCAGGCGGATGTCGCGGCTGGACGCCCCGACGCGGATGCCGTAAACGCCGCTCTCCACGCGCCAGTCCTGCATTCCAACGTCATAATAGGCAAACGCGCGCGCATCCAGCGTCAGCTCCACATGCCGGCTCTCGCCCGCACATAAAAACACCTTTTCAAACCCCTTCAGCTCCTGCGGCGCCCGAAACAGGACGGAATGGGGCGGCGAAACGTACAGCTCCGCGATCTCCGCGCCGTCGCACGCGCCGGTGTTCTTTACATCAAAGCCCACCGTGACGCCCTCCTCCGGGCTGCCCTCCACGGTCAGATTGTCATAGACGAACGTTGTATACGACAGCCCGTAGCCAAACGGGTAGCGCACGGGCTTGTTTGCCGCGTCATAATAGCGATAGCCCACAAAGATGCTCTCGCGGTATTCGCAGGTCTTGTCCGTGCCGGGGAAGAAGGCTGCCGTCGGGCAGTCCGCCAGCGTCATCGGCCAGCTCTCGGCCAGCTTGCCGGAGGGACAGTCTTCGCCAAGCAGCAGCGCAACCGCCGCCCACGCGCCCCCCTGACCGCCGAGATAGCACATGAGGATCGCCTCCGCGTCCTCCGCCCACGACAGGTCGATGACCGAGCCGCCCGCAAGCACCACCGCCACATGCGGGTTGACCTTTGCCACACGACGGATCAGCTCCGTCTGGTTTTCGGGCAGCCGAAGGGTTTCGCGGTCATACCCCTCGGATTCATACCGATCCGGCAGCGCCGCAAAGACGCACACCAGATCCTTGCCCGCGGCGATGCGGCACGCCTCCTCAATCCGCGCCTCGTCCGGCGCGTCGGTTTCCAAATCGTAACCCGCGGCATATTCCACCGTCAGCCCGCGCGCGTAGAGTGCGTCCATCGCGTTGTCGAGCCGCGTAGGCTGGATGCGGCTGCTTCCCGCCCCCTGATAGCGCGGCGTCCGGGCGGCGGCGCCAACGACCGCAAAGGTCTGCCCTGCGCGAATCGGCAACAGCGCGCCGTCGTTTTTGAGCAGCACGGCGCTTTCCATGGCGGCTCTTCGCGCCAGCTCATGATGTCCGGGCTTGGTGTCTGCGGCCTTTTGCCGGTGCGACGCGCGGACAATCAGCTCCGTCACACGTTCGGCGCATCGATCCACCGCCGCCTCGGGCAGCACGCCCCGCCGCACCGCGCGTGCGATCCGTCTGTCGTTGTCGCGGCAAAGCCCCGGCATTTCCAGATCCAGCCCGGCCAAAACACCCGCCACGCGGTCGTTCGTCCCGCCCCAGTCGGACATGACCAGCCCCGAAAAGCCCCATTCCTCGCGCAAAATCTCCGTCAGCAGCTTGCGGTTCTCGCCCGCATAGACGCCGCCGATCCGGTTGTAGGCGCTCATCACCGTCCAAGGCGCGGCCTTTTTGACCGCGCGTTCAAAGCCCGCAAGATACAACTCGCGCATGGCGCGTTCGTCGCACTCCGCGCTGACGGTCATCCGCCGCGTCTCCTGGTTGTTGAGCGCAAAATGCTTGAGCGAAACGCCCACGCCCTGGCTCTGCACGCCGTCCGTCATGGCGGCGGCCAGCTCGCCGGAGAGGAACGGATCCTCGCTGAAATATTCAAAGTTGCGGCCGCAAAGCGGGCTGCGCTTGATGTTCAGCCCCGGCCCCAGCACCACCGAGACGTCCTCCTCGCGGCATTCCTCGCCAATGGCCGCGCCAATCCCAGTCAGCAGCGCGCGATCAAACGAACAGGCCGTCGTTGCCGCCGGTGGAAAGCAGGTCGCGGGGACGCTCTGCCCGAGATCCGTCCCGCTTGCCGATTCCGTCTGCTTGCGCAGGCCGTGCGGTCCGTCGGTGACCATCACGGACGGCAGGCCGAGCCGCCGAACGCCCTTGAGATGCCAGTTATCCGCCCCCGAGCACAGGGAAGCCTTTTCCCGCAGCGTCATTTTCTGTACCAGCGCCCGCGCGCGTTCCCGATCATCCATCCCGTCCTCGCTTTCTGCCCGTCGCCGGGCCCGGCTTGCTTCTTATAAAAATTATCCGGCATCCGCGCGGGCTTGTCAAGAATCGCAGGTAGGCTTTTTTGTTTCCTGCCCATAAACTGCGGCGGTGGCTATTCTTTTCATGCCACAGAAACCTCCGAAATTTTGGCAAAAATTTGCGCTTGACAGCACGGGCGCGATTTTATATAATATATCCCAACAACGACTGAGGGAAGGAGCCGCGACATGCAGAACGTATTCTCTATGATGATGTGCCGTAACGCTGCGATGATGATGCGCGGCGGTTATTCCCTGCGGTGACGGCATAAGCGCGTTTTTATAAGCGGCAGGCCGTTACGGCCTGTTGTTTTTTTATGGCAGGCCAGAACGCCTGCTTATTTTTTTACGGAGGAAGCCATGGAAGCAAACGAGATCATCCGGATCGAGCGTCTCAACAAGACCTTTGGCGACCGGCAGGACCGTGTGGTCGCGCTGGAGGACATCAATCTGTCCGTGTACGAGGGCGAGATCTTCGGCATTATCGGCCTGTCCGGCGCGGGCAAGAGCACGCTGGTGCGGTGCATCAACCTGCTTGAAAAGCCGACCGAGGGCAAGGTGCTGGTGGACGGAAAGAATCTGATGCTCCTCACGCAGGGCGAGCTGATCGCGGCCAGACGGTCGATGAGCATGATTTTTCAGCAGTTTAACCTGCTTTCCCAGCGGAACGTCCTAAAGAACGTCTGTTTTCCGCTGGAGCTGGCCGGCGCCGACCGTGCCGAAGCCGCGGAGCGGGCGCGGGAGCTTTTGCGCCTGGTCGGGTTGGAGGACAAGGAACGCGCCTTCCCCGCGCAGCTCTCCGGCGGTCAGAAGCAGCGCGTGGCGATCGCCCGGGCGCTGGCGACCAATCCCAAGGTTTTGCTCTGTGACGAGGCGACCAGCGCGCTCGATCCCACAACGACCGCACAGATTCTGGAGCTGCTCAAGAAGATCAATAGGGAGCTTGCCATCACGATTGTGATCATCACGCACGAGATGAAGGTCATTGAGGAGGTTTGCAGCCGGGTCGCCATCATTCATCACAGCCGCATTGCGGAGATCGGCCGCGTGTCCGACATCTTTTTAAACCCGCGCACCGACGCCGCGCGCGCGCTGATCCTGCCGCCGCGCACCCAGCCCGCGCCCACCGCGATGTCAAACTCGTGTCTGCGGCTGGTGTTTGACGGAACGCAGACGCATGAGCCGATCGTATCCGGCATGGTGCTCTCCTGCGGCGCGCCGGTCAACATCCTGTTTGCCGACACCAAGACCATCGACGGACGAACCTACGGCCAGATGCTGTTGCAGCTGCCCGCGGGGGATGAAACGGGGCTGCGCGCAAGGCAGTATCTTCGGGATCACGGCGTGCGCTTTGTAGAGGAGGAACAGGCATGAGCTTTTCATTATTCTGGAACGGCACGCTGCAAACGCTGTACATGGTTCTTGTCTCGACCGCCGCCGCCTATCTTCTTGGGCTGCCGCTCGGCGTGCTTTTGACCGTCACGGGCAAGGACGGCATCCGCCCGATCGGCGCGCTGAACGGGATTGTCGGGTTTCTGGTCAATTTTCTGCGCTCGGTGCCGTTTATCATCCTACTGGTGGCGTTGATCCCGTTTACGCGGGCGATCGTGGGCACCACGCTCGGCTCCACCGCGACGATCGTGCCCCTGGTCGTAGGCAGCGCCCCGTTTGTGGCGCGCATGGTCGAGTCGTCCCTCAAGGAGGTGGATCTGGGCGTGATCGAAGCCGCACGGTCGATGGGCGCGACCAACTTCCAGATCGTTTGGAAGGTGCTTTTGCCGGAGGCCAAGCCATCCTTGATCCTTGGCACCGCCATCACGGCGGTCACAATCCTCGGCTACTCCACCATGGCGGGCTTTGTCGGCGGCGGCGGACTCGGCGCGATCGGCATCAATTACGGCTATTACCGCTATGAGTACGACATCATGCTCATCACCGTGCTGCTGCTTGTGGTCGTCGTCCAGCTCATTCAGGAGGCAGGCATGCGCCTTGCCGCCTCTGTGGACAGAAGAAAACGCTGAAACGTGTTTTTGATACATAACCATTCAATATTATTAGGGAGGAAACCATTCATGAGACGCATTCTCACCATCGCGCTTTGCCTTCTTCTTGCCATCTGCTGCCTGTCGGGCTGCGCAAAAAAGGACGACAAAACCATCCGCGTCGGCGCATCGATCACCCCGCACGCCGAGATTCTTGCGGTAGTGGAGCCGATCCTTGCGGAGCAGGGCTACACGCTTGAAGTCGTGGAATTCACCGATTATGTTCAGCCGAACACCGCCGTCGAGAGCGGCGATCTGGACGCGAACTATTTTCAGCACCAGCCGTATCTGGACGATTTTAACGCCAACAACAACACGCACATCGTATCCGTTGCGGCGATCCATTACGAGCCGTTCGGCCTGTATCCGGGCAAGCTGACCGCACTGGATCAGGTTGCCGAGGGCTCCTCCATCGCGATCCCGAACGACGGCACCAACGAAGCCCGCGCGCTGATGCTGCTTGAGCAGCTCGGCTGGATCAAGCTCGATCCCAACGCCGGCTTTACCGCCACCAAGCTCAGCATCACCGAAAACCCGCTGAATCTCGACATTGTGGAGATTGAGGCCGCGCAGCTCGCCCGTTCGCTCGAGGACGTCGATTTTGCGATCATCAACGGCAACTACGCCATCCAGGCGGGGCTTTCGGTCGGCACCGACGCGCTGACCACCGAGGATAAGGATTCCGTCGCCTCCACCACCTATGCCAACATCCTCTGCTGCAAGGAAGGCCGCGAGAACGACGCGGGCATTCTGGCGCTTGCCGCCGCGCTGCAGTCCGACGCAGTACGCGAATTCATCAACAGCACCTATGACGGCGCCGTGATCCCGTCGTTCTAAGAAAATAATCTTTGTTTGTAAGCTCTCAAAAAGCCGCAACACGGTGATTGGAGCACCCGGCCTTTCAAAGCCGTAACACACATTCCCCCATGACCGCACAAGCATCCCGCCTGTGCGGTCTGTTTTTGTTTTACAAATTTATTACTTTACTTTGATAAAGCGCCGTGCTATACTCTGTCTCATTAAAGTGATAAAGTGACGGAGGAACGACAACATGAAACGGTTATTGAGCGGTTTGCTGGCGCTATTGCTGATGGGTCTTGCGGTTGGCTGTGCGACGGGTACTGCAAACGCGTCAGGTTCTGCGGACGTGCAGGCTTTGCCGGACGCGACGGCGGCGGCGGATGCTGCTGACACGGCGGATGCGACAGATGCCACGACCGCGGCAGATGCCGCAAATGCCGCAGATGCATCGGGTGATCTTTCCGCGATTCGGAGCAAGGGCAAGCTTGTAATCGGCATCACGATCTATTCCCCGATCAACTATTACGACGATGCGGGTAAGCTGATCGGCTTTGACACCGAGTTTGCCGAAGCCGTGTGCAAGATCCTCGGGGTCGAGCCCGTGTTTACCGTCATCAACTGGGACACCAAGGAGATCGAGCTTGCCGCAGGCAGCATCGACTGCATCTGGAACGGGCTGACCGTCACAGAGGAACGCCGGCAGAACATGGATTTTTCCGTTTCCTATCTCAACAACCGGCAGGTGGCGGTGATCCGCGCCGCGGATGCGGGTTCCTATTCGGATGCGGCGTCCCTGTTTGCGGCGGCGCTGGTGGCTGAGGCGGGCAGCGCGGGCGAAAGCGCGATCAGGGACAGCGAGGTTCTCTCCTCCGCCGTCTATACCCCTATGGGCAAGCAAACGGACGCGCTGCTCGAGGTGCTGGCAGGCACAGCGGATGCGGCGATCGTGGACTATACGCTGGCGTTGGCCATGACCGGCGCAGGATCGGACTATGAAACGCTTCAGATTGTGGAGGGGCTTTCGCTGGTGGATGAAGAATACGCCATCGGCTTCCGCACGGGCAGCGATCTGACCGCCGCCGTCAACGACGCCATTGCGCTGCTTCGCGCGGACGGCACGCTTGCCTCCATCGCGGAGAAATATCAGCTTGCCGGCTCTTTGATCGGATGACGAAGGCATTTATCCGCATTTTACGGGGCGCGCGGCGCGGCGATCTGCCGTACCGCGCAATTTTTGAGATATGACGACATTTTTTGACGTAACTTCCCGGCTGCTGTCGGGGTTCTGGGTCACCTGCGAGATCTTCCTCATTACGCTCGCCGCCGCGCTTCCGCTGGGTCTATTGGTGTCTTTTTGCACCATGTCCAGGGTGCGGCCGCTGCGATATCTGGTGCGCGGCTTTGTCTGGATCATCCGCAGCACACCCTTGATGTTACAGGTGATTCTGGTTTTTTACGGGCCGGGGCTGATCTGGGGCGGCCGCGCCATGGGGCGGACGGACGCGGTGCTTGCGGCGTTTATCATCAACTACGCGTGCTATTTCTCCGAGATCTACCGTGGCGGCATTCTAAGCATCCCGCGGGGACAGCGCGAGGCGGCGGAGGTTCTCGGCCTGACGCGGACGCAGACGTTCTTCCGCGTGACGCTTTTGCAGGTCATAAAGCGCATTGTGCCGCCGATGGGCAACGAAATCATCACGCTGGTCAAGGACACGTCGCTTGCGCGCATCATCGCCGTGCGCGAGATCATCATGGTCGCGCAGGAGTATATCTCCGCCGACGCGCTGATCTGGCCGCTGTTCTACACGGGCGCGTTTTACCTGTTGTTTTGCGGCGCGCTGACGCTGCTTCTCGGCCGTGCGGAGCGCGCGCTGGGCTATTTTCGGGTGTAAGCTATGAGTATTTTGACCGTAACCGATCTATCCAAGCGTTTTGGCGCCGCCCGCGCGCTGGACGAGGTGAGCTTTTCGCTCGAGCAGGGCGAGGTGCTTGCCGTCATCGGCAGCTCCGGCAGCGGAAAAACGACGCTGCTTCGCTGTCTCAACGGGCTTGAAACGCCGGACAGCGGCCGCATTGTCATCGGTGGGGAACCGCTCTTTGATTCCTCCGTGCCGGACATGCGGCGTGCCGCGGGCGTCGGCGGGCGTCGGCGCATCGGGCTGGTGTTCCAGTCGTTTCACCTGTTTTCACAGTATACGGTGCTGCAAAACGTGATGCTCGCCCCGCTTCTTCACCTGCCCCGGTCGGAGCGCCGTGCCGCGCGGTCACGGATCGCCGAGGAGGCGCACGCGCTGCTGCGGGACGTAGGGCTTTCGGATTTTTGCGCGCGCTATCCGCACGAGCTTTCCGGCGGGCAGCAGCAGCGCGTGGCCATCGCGCGGGCGCTGGCGCTGCGGCCGGACATCCTCTGTTTTGACGAACCGACCAGCGCGCTGGACCCGGCGCTGTCCGGCGAGGTTTTGCGTGTGATCGGCGGGCTGTCCGACGCGCATATGACCATGATCGTGGTCACGCACGAGCTGCTCTTTGCCGAGCGCGTCAGCACGCGCGTGCTGTTTATGGACGAAGGCCGGATTGACTGCGCCGGGACGCCGGAAGAAATTTTCCATCAACCCAAGACGCAACGCTTGCAAAATTTCATAAATGCGATATTGTAGTAGTGGACGGATACCGTCTGTAAGGACGCGCCTGCTTGGCGCGCGGGAGAACCTGCCACACACACACGGACGCGCCTGCCCGGCGCGCGGGAGGAACCGCCGCATGTATGAAAGCCGTTTGTTGAGAGAGGATACCGACCGACTGTTCGACGCGCTTCTGTCGCTCTCGGATCGGGAGGAATGTTACCGTTTTTTTGAGGATCTGTGTACCGTCAAGGAGCTGGAGGATCTTTCCCAGCGGTGGGCGGTGGCGCGCATGCTCCATCAGGGCATGCGCTATACCGACATTGCGGACACGACCGGCGCCTCCACGGCGACCATTGCGCGCGTCAACCGCTGCCTGCTTTACGGCGCGGACGGATATGCCCGGGTGGTCAAAAAGCTGGACCCAAAGCAGCCCTGATTGTCGCCGCACGCAAAAAGGACCGATGCAGAACATGAAAGCCTCGGTCCCTTTTTCGAATGTCCGGGGTTTCGAACGTCCGTTCGATGATTTTACCGTGTTTTGATGGCAGCCGTTATGCCTCCAGCGCGTTCCAGATCGCAAGCAGCGTGGATGCCATAGGCTCGGCCTGCTGGGACAGCATGTCTTTTACGCCCTCCAGTGCCGATGTTCCGAAATCGTCAAACGCGGTTGGCTTTTTGGTTCCGGCGAAGAACCGCATGCCCTCAAACCCGTAGTTTGGCATGGTGTCAAACTGCATGCCCTCCCCGTGTGCCTGCATGAGCAGCTCGCGCGCCGCGGTCATATCCTTGCGCTGGGCCGCGTTTGCAGCCCGGATTATCAGCAGAAAGAGCGCCTGCCGATCCAGATAGGAGCTTGCGCCCGGCCTTTTGAGGCCGCAGGTCAACGTATACATCCATTCAAGGATTGCGTCGGCGGTGACCCAGTCTTCCTGTTGGCCGTAGGCGTTGCAATACCCAAGCGTCACGCGGAACAGATCCGAAACATGGTCGATCAGCGCCTCGCAAAGGTACGGCAGCGCCTCGTCCGGCCGCTTCAGGTCGGCCGCCAGAAGATAGCCGATCTCGCCGTTGTTGAGCCCGTCAGCATTGTTTTGCTTCAGCTGCTCAACTGCTTCCTCCGTCCTGCCAAGGCCGGTATAGACCGATGCGATATAGTTTTTGATCGTCCACTGGTTGATCTCCACGTCCGTGTTCTGGCCAATCAGCTCCAGTGAGCGGTTAAACAGCGTCAGCGCACGCTGATACGCCTTGTCGCTCTTCTCCTCCACGCCCTTTAGGCTGTACGTCACAGCGCATCGGAACGCAAGCTCAAAGTTGTTCGGATATTTGAGGAGCGCGCGCTCGGCCTCCGTCGCGGCCTCGTCGAAGCGCTTGGCGTTGCGCAGCTCACGGATGCGCTCCACCGTTTCCTCCACGGTATCCTTGTACATTTGGTAACCAAGCAGCACGTCCACCGACGTTTCAAAAAAAGCCGCCATCTCCACAATCAACAGGATATCCGGCACGGACTGGCCGGATTCCCATTTTGATACCGCGCCCACCGTCACGCCGAGCGATTCGGCCAGCTGCTCCTGCGTCAGCTTACGCTCCTTGCGAAAGGTGCGGATGTTTGTGGCGATGCGGATATCCATGCTTTTTCTCCTCCGTATGATGCTTTTGTGCGCGTTTCTTTCCCTTCCCCTTTTCGGTTTCGGGTCCGTTATCTGGCTGCGTGCTGGCTCTGATACAGTTCGGCCATGGCGCACGCGGTTTCCGCTTCGTAGCGGCAGAGCGCATCCTGTCTTTTCACGAAGATGCGGATGTCGTTCCACAGATTTCGTTTCATATCCTTGTTCCTCCGTTTCCCAGTTTACATCCGTATTATATGCGCTCTTTCCGGTTTGGAAAACCCACTGTTTGTAGAAACGGGAAAATTATTATTTTACTATTGGTTGAATTTTAGCAGATTCACCGGTAAACCGCAACCAAAAAAGGATAACCGAATTGCTTCCTTATCACGATATACTGAATGTGGATTTGGTGGACAAAAGCGCATAGCTGAATAGTTATGCCGCATGAATACGGCGGATATTCGCCCTGCCGTCCACATCATCCACAGAGTTATCCACTTTATTACTGGTTATTTTTCGCTCTTTTTGCGGTTGTCCACCGTCTCCACCGGGTGTATATACGGTATGACAGCCATGCATATACCATGCATATTTGGCGTATGTCCCACGCTTCTGCCGTTTTGTTCGGATTTTAGCGCACGTCCGAATAAAAACAGTGGAAAAGAGGGGTGGAATCTGTTATCATAATAAGGATTAGAAGGGGGATTTGTCCATTGGCTGACACGCAGATCGAAGAAGCCGCCCGCACCTGGCTGCAGGCGAAAAGCATCATAAAGCCGCAGGTCGCCGCGCTCGTCTTTACCAAATGGTTTGACACGCTCACGGCCGTCACGGTTCATAACAGCATCCTGATTCTGGAGGCGAAGGATGAGGTCACGCGTGAAACGCTCAAGACCTATTATTTCGATTACCTCCGGCAGGCGCTTGCCAAGGTCAGCCCCAGTATTCTTGACGTGATGCTGATTCTGCCAGGGCAGCGCGGGGAGTTTATCAAAAAACAAGCGACCGTTGATGTGATCTTAAATCCGTCCTTCACGTTCGACACGTTTGTGGTCGGCAACTCCAACCTCTTTGCGCATGGTGCCGCGCTGGCGGTCGCGCAGAAACCCGGCACGGTGTATAATCCCCTGTTCCTCTATGGCGGCGTCGGCCTTGGCAAGACCCACTTGATGCATGCCATCGGGCACGAGGTGCTTCGCAACAATCCGCACGCGAAGGTCATGTATTGCTCAAGCGAATCGTTTACCAACGAGTTTATTGACGCGCTGCGGCTCGGCAAAACGTTGGATTTTCGGCTCAAGTACCGCTATGTCGATCTTCTGATGATCGACGACGTTCAGTTTTTGTCCAACAAGCAGTCCACGCTGGAGGAGTTTTTTAATACCTTTAACGAGCTGCATTCCGGCGGCAAGCAGATTGTCATCAGCTCTGACCGCCCGCCCAAGGAATTGGTCGCCGTGGATGAGCGGCTGATCTCCCGTTTTGAATGGGGGCTTGTCGCCGACATTCAGGAGCCGGATCTTGAGACGCGGATGGCGATCCTCAAGAACCGCGCGCAGATGGAGCGAATTGTCATCAGCAACGACGCGCTGCAATTTATTGCCGAGCGCGTGCAGAGCAATATCCGCACGCTCGAGGGCTGTCTCAACCGCGTGGTTATGTTCGCGCGGCTGAAGCATCAGCCCCTTGACTTGGAGCTTGCGCGCGAGGCTTTGAAGGATCTTTTGCCGCAGCAGGAAAAGCATGAAGTCTCCCCTTCCTTGATCAAGGAGACCGTCGCGGAATACTGGGGCGTAACGCAGGATGCCATGCTTTCCCAGCGGCGCGACAAGGAGGTTGTAATTCCAAGGCAGGTGGCTATGTATCTTTGTCACGAGATGCTTGGGCTTCCCTACAAGCGCATTAGCCAGCTGTTCGGCAAGGACGATCATACAACCGCCATGAACGCCTGTGAGCGCATACAAAAGGCAATGGCTGCCGATCCGGATTTTTGTCAGCGCGTCAAGGACGTGCAAAAAAGGCTTCAATAATGAATCCGCGTTTTCGGATCGCGTTTTTGACATTGTTTTTGACCTGAAAACCGCTTTCTTTTTGACAAACTCTCTATCCACATAATGTGGATATGACAAGTGGATAACTTGTGCGTTCGGTGGACTGTGGGGAAATATTGGATTGTTTTCCCGTTTTCCACTTACGTTCCACACCGCCGCCCACAGCCGTTTATTTAGAAGCTGTCGGCAAAACCGCTGTTTTCCACATGTCTCGCACACACTACTATCTGCTTCTACTGTAACACTACCTTTACTGGTAGGCCGCATGTCCACACAAGGTGGATAAGCTGGCGACCAAACGACGATATAGGAAAGGATGATGACCATGCATTTCTCGGTTGAAGTAAAGGATTGGACGCTAGGCGTTCTGTCGGTGATAAAGGCGCTTCCCGCCCGGCCGACGATGGCGGTGCTCGAAGGAATCTATATGGAAGCAAAAGACGGCGGCGTTACGCTCAAGTGCTCGGATAACCGAATGCAGAAGGAGTGCACGCTGCGCGCCAATGTTGAGGAGGAGGGCTGCTGCGTCGTAAAGGGACGCCTGCTTTCCGAGCTTCTGAGAAAGCTGCCGGATACGGCGGCGGATGTTTGTCTGTCCGGAAATACGCTCCATATCCACTGCGGCCGTGCGTATAATCAGCTGCAATGCATCGAATACGATGAGTTTCCGTCCATGCCGTTCAACGGAGAGACCTTTGAGCTTAGAATCGATCATGTTGTATTAAAGGATCTGATCAGCGCCACGGCCTTTGCCGCAGCGCAGGATGACGGGCGTCCGATTTTGACCGGCGCGCTTATGCATTTTGAAGGCGACCGTATGACGTTGGTTGCGACCGATTCGTATCAGTTTGCAATGAACACAGTGCATCTGCCGCTTGATCTTGAAAGCAAGAATGTGATCATTCCTGTTCGCAGCCTGCTGGAAATTTCGCACATGATGGACGAGACGGATGATGACGTGGTTATGAGCTTTACCAATACCCATGTCATGGTGGATATCGGTTCTGCCCGGCTGACCGCGCGCCTGCTGGACGGCAACTATATCGACTATCAACGCATTTTGCCCAAGGAGCAAAAGACGCGTGTGCTGGTTGATCGCGCAGAGATGATGAACGTGATCGACCGTGCGCAGCTTGTTTCCAGAGAGGGCAACAACAGCATCGTCATGAAGTTTTCGGACAATAAGCTTCAGCTTCGTGCAGAGAGCTATATCGGCAAATGCGAGGATGAGCTTGAGGTGCAGCTGACCGGCGACGATATCGAGATCGCGTTCAATCCGCGCTTCTACATCAACATTCTAAAGTGCATCAGCGACGAGAAGATTTATCTTGATTTTCTGCTGCCGATCAATCCGTGCGTCATAAGGCCGGTGCAGGGCGACAGTTATTATTATTTAATCGTTCCGATGCGTGTTTTCTGATTCTGTTTAGGTGTATATATATTAAAGAAGAAACCGAAATATATAGGTTTCTTCTTTTTGTTTCACGGGAAACATGAAAGGAACCGCAGACATAGGGTCATTGCATTTTACGGATCTGTTGGGTATAATGGGTCTATTGAAAAAAGACACGGAGATTGAAATATGACAAAAATCATCGCGATCGCCAACCAGAAAGGCGGCGTCGGAAAAACGACTACGGCTGTCAACCTCAGCGCATGCGTTGCGCAGGCCGGGAAGAAGGTCATGCTGGTTGATATCGATCCGCAGGGCAATGGAACGAGCGGGCTTGGCGTAAATAAGAACAAGATCGAAGGCTCCATCTATGACTGTCTGATCAATGACACCCCTGCTGAGCAGGTGATTCTCCACACAATGGTGGATGGGCTTGATCTTATCCCTTCGCATATTGAGCTTGCCGGCGCGGAGGTTGAGCTTGTCGCACAGATGGCGCGTGAGCAGAAGCTGAAGAACAGCATCCTTCCCGTGAAGGAACGGTATGACTATATTTTTGTGGACTGTCCCCCCTCCCTTGGTCTTTTGACGCTGAATGCGCTGACCATGGCGGACACGCTGCTTGTGCCGATTCAGTGCGAGTATTACGCACTGGAGGGTTTATCACAACTGATGAACACGGTCAAGCTTGTAAGGCGAAACCTGAACCCGGCGCTTGACGTCGAAGGCGTTGTGCTCACGATGTTTGACGCGCGCACCAACCTTTCCACACAGGTGGTGGCCGAGGTCAAAAAGTTTTTTAAGAACAAGGTCTATGAGACCATTATTCCGCGCTCGATTCGGCTTGGGGAAGCGCCGAGCTTCGGTCTGCCGATCACCATGTATGCGCCAAAGAGCGTGGGTGCGCGCGTATATGAGCAGCTTGCTGCGGAGCTTCTTGGAAAGGAGACGGTATAATGGCGGATAAAAAGGGACTTGGGCGCGGGCTGGACGCCCTGCTTGGCGGATATGAGGAGCCGGAGAAGCAGCAGAGCGCCGTGATGACGGTTTCGGTTTATGACATCGACACCAATCCGGATCAGCCGCGCAAAACGTTTGATGAGCAGAAATTGAACGAACTGGCTGTATCACTCAAAAACCATGGCGTGGTTCAGCCTCTGATCGTTAGAAAAAAAGGCGACCGGTATCTGATCGTCGCCGGTGAACGCCGTTTTCGCGCGGCGCGCATTGCGGGACTCAAGCAGGTTCCTGTCGTCATCAGCGAGATTGACGCGGACGCCGTCGCGGAGATCGCGCTCATTGAGAACATTCAGCGTGAGGATTTGAATCCGATCGAGGAAGCCGGTGCGATCCGCTTTTTGATGAAGCAGCATGATCTGACGCAGGAGGAACTGTCGGAGCGGCTTGGCAAATCCCGTCCGGTCATCGCAAATGCGCTGCGTCTTTTGACGCTGCCGCAGGCGCTGCGTGAGATGATCTCCACTGGCGTCCTGTCTGCGGGTCACGGCAAGATGCTAGCGGGGATTTCCGACGCAAAGCAGCAGCAAGCGCTGGCTGCGCGCTGCATGGACGAGGGCTGGTCGGTGCGTAGGCTTGAAGAGGAGCTGCGGCGGTTGTCCGAGACACAGCAAAAGAAGCCGCGGAAAGCCCGCGACAAGGACCCCGAGCTGACGCGTGTGGAACGGGAGATCAAGACGCATCTGGCTGCGAAGGTTCAGATCACCGGCAACGGCGAGCGTGGCAAGATCGTCATTTCCTACTATTCGCGCGAGGATCTTGAGAGCATCTATCAGAATCTGATGCGGGAATAACTTCAAAGACAACAAAAGCATGAGAAACGAAAGCATAAAACAAGAGCGCCCGTTTACGGACGCTCTTTCTTTTATCACTATGCTGAACGCGGATACCGTATAAAAGCAACTGTGAAAATGTTTCCCGTGAAACAATCGGCGTGGCTACTCCGATTTCTTCGGATCATCCACAGCAGGGATTTTTGCATCGGCAGAAGGTTCTGCGTCCTGCTCGGCGGAAATTGCTTCATCCTCCCCCGCCTTGTCGTCATCCGCAAAAACAAGCGGTTCGGACACGGCGCCGGGAACGGGAAGCATCCATTTGCGGGTAAGAATCAGCACGCCGACGCCGGCAAGCAGGATAAAGATGCTGATAAACTGCGACGTGGACAGGCCGCCAACAAAGCCACGAATCTCATCGCCGCGCAGAAACTCAATGGCGAAACGCCATACCGCGTACAGGATCAAATACCAGCCGGTGACGCGCGCGCGTCGCTTTTGACGGACAAGAATGACCGTCAGCGCCGCCGCAAGCAGCACAAGAAAGATCGCTTCAAACAGCGGGGTGGCAATGCGCGTGGCAACGCCGTCCGGAAACGCGGCGGCATTTGGATAGGTCAAAGAAAAAATGGACGGCGTGCAGGCGCTTCCGTAGCAGCAGCCCGCCATCACGCAGCCAATGCGCCCGCCCGCGTGCGCCAGACAGAAGCACGGCGCAAGCAGATCGGTAAAGGCAAAAAAGTTCTTTTTACGGCGCAGGGCAACCAGCGCAAGCGCGCCAATGCCGCCGATCAGCCCGCCGTAGAACACCAGGCCGCTGGTAAGCAGCGTGACAAGCGCCGCCCACGAGGTCGGCCATGTGGGAGGATCGGTGATCCAATACAGAATCTTGGCGCCTAAAAAACCCAATATAATCGCCCAGATAATGCCGTCCAGGACGTTCTCCTCGGTAAGATCGCTGAATTTGCGGATAAACCGCAAGAGAATAAAGCCGCAGATCGTGCCCGCCAGAATGCAGACGCCGAAGGCGGGAATCGACCATGTGCCGATTTGCAAAACAGGATGCATACTGTCTCCTTCCATAGATGCGTGTTTATGCCGGTTTTGAAGCAAGGGGAGCGCGCCATGCGCGGCGTGTCATATATCAAAAACCGGGCGTATTTCTGAACCGAAGTATACCATAGCACAGGCGAAAAGTAAAGTTGACAAACGGGGGGAAAGCGGATATATTGAGGGATAGCAAAAAGCGGGGAAACAGGGATTTTTTATGGAGGAGCGACAGTATGACCACAAAGTATGATCCATCCGTCATCGAGCCGAGATGGCAGAAATATTGGCAGGAGAACGGATGCTTCGAGGCGGAAAGCAGCCACGATAAGCCCAAATTCTACGGGTTGGTTGAGTTTCCGTATCCGTCGGGCAAGGGTCTGCACGTCGGCCATCCGCGGCCGTACACGGCGATGGACGTCATCGCGCGCAAGCGCCGTATGGAGGGCTACAACGTGCTCTTCCCCATCGGCTGGGACGCATTTGGCCTGCCGACGGAAAATTACGCCATCAAAACGGGGATTCATCCCGCAACGGTTACGCATGACAACATCGAACGCTTCCGCAGCCAGCTGCAGCAGCTTGGGTTCTCATTCGATTACACCCGCGAGGTCAACACCACCGATCCATCCTATTATATGTGGACACAGTGGATGTTTCTCCAGTTCTTCAAAAAGGGACTGGCATACAAGGCGGAGATTCCGATCAACTTCTGCACCTCATGCAAGGTCGGCCTTGCCAACGAGGAGGTCGTGGACGGCGTTTGCGAGCGCTGCGGCGGCGAGGTTGTCAAGATGGTGCGCTCCCAATGGATGCTCCGGATTACCGACTATGCGCAGCAGCTGTTGGACGGGCTGGACGGGCTTGATTTTATCGAGCGCGTCAAGACCCAGCAAAAAAACTGGATCGGTCGCAGCGAGGGCGCCGAGGTGCGCTTCCCCATCGCGGACAGCGACGGGACGCTGACCGTCTTTACCACGCGCCCGGACACGCTGTTCGGCGCAACCTACATGGTCGTTTCTCCCGAGCATCCGATCGTGGAGGAAATGCGCGCGCGGATTCAAAACCTGCCCGACGTACTGCGCTATCGCGCTGACGCGGCAAAGAAAAGCGATTTTGAACGGAGCGAGCTTGGCCGGGACAAGACCGGCGTTGAGCTCAAGGGCCTTCGCGCGATAAATCCATGCACCGGCGGCGAGATCCCGATCTTTATCTCCGACTATGTGCTTATGGGCTACGGAACCGGCGCGATCATGGCCGTTCCCGCGCATGACGAGCGCGACTATGCGTTTGCCAAGGCCTTCGGCCTGCCGATTGTCGAGGTTGTGTCCGGCGGCAACATCGCCGAGGCGGCGCATACCGCGTGCGACCGGGGTCAGATGGTGCATTCCGGGTTCCTGGACGGGCTGGATGTGCCGGCCGCGAAGGAAAAGATCCTCTCCTGGCTCGAGGAAAACGGCGTGGGCGAGCGCAGAGTCAATTATAAGCTGCGCGACTGGGTGTTTACGCGCCAGCGCTACTGGGGCGAGCCGATCCCCCTGGTGCATTGCGACAAATGCGGCTGGGTGCCACTGCCAGAGGATCAGCTGCCGCTGATTCTGCCCGTGCTGAAGGATTTTTCACCGACCGACGACGGCAGCTCCTGCCTTGCCCGCGCAAAGGACTGGATGCATACTACTTGCCCGCACTGCGGCGGCCCCGCAACCCGCGAGACCGACACCATGCCCAACTGGGCAGGGTCGAGCTGGTATTTCCTCCGCTACTGCGATCCGCATAACGAACAGGCGTTCGCATCGATGGACGAGATGAAATACTGGATGCCGGTGGACTGGTACAACGGCGGCATGGAGCATACGACGCTGCATCTGCTGTATTCCCGGTTCTGGAACCGCTTCCTTTACGACTGCGGCCAGGTGCCGACGGCAGAGCCGTACCAAAAACGCACCAGCCACGGCATGGTGCTGGGCGCGAATGGCGAGAAAATGTCCAAATCGCGCGGCAACGTGGTCAACCCTGACGACTATATTCCCGCCTACGGCGCGGACGCCTTCCGGCTGTACATCATGTTCATGGGCGCGTTTGATCAGCCGATCCCCTGGAACGAGCAGGGCACGAGCGGCTGCCGCCGGTTCTTGGATCGCGTGTGGCGGCTTCAGGACATGATAACTGCGGAAAACGGCTTCTCCTCCCCCGCCCTTCGGACAGAGCTGAACGCATGCATCAAGAAGGTCGGCGAGGACATCGAGCGCATGAAGTTCAACACCGCGATCGCCGCTATGATGGCGCTGGTGAATAACTATTATGCGGCGGAGGGCATAACCCGCGAGGAGCTTGGCACGCTGGTGCTGCTGCTGGCGCCGTTTGCGCCGCACATCGCCGAGCAGATCAATGAGAACCTTGGCAATCAGCCGCTGCATCATGCCGGTTGGCCGAAGTATGACGAGGCCGCGCTCATTGCCGACGCGATCGAATACGGCGTGCAGATCAACGGCAAGGTGCGCGCGCGCATCACGCTGGATTCCGCGCTGGATCGGGACGGCGTCGAACGGGCGGCGCTTGCATCGGTGGACGTTGCGCCGTTTATCGAAGGAAAGACGGTCAAAAAAGTCATCGTTGTGAAAAACATTGTTAACATTGTAGTCGCATAAACCTGCTATGATGGATCAAAAGGATGGGATAAGCTTCCATCCTTTTTTTGCGGAAAGAAAAGCTGCGCAGAACCGGTCTGTGAGGCGCGGAAGGCCGGTTTTCTGCGGATGGCGAGCAGCGGGGGCAAACAGGGCGTGCGGCGCGCAAAAAGGGCGCAGGCGTCCCAAAAACGCGCGAGAGACCCATGCCAGGACAGAAAGGAAGAAACAAACATGAACAAACGGTTGATTGCGATCCTCGTCATGCTGTGCCTTGTGAGCGCCGCAGCCTGTCAGAAGCCGGAGCAAGCCGGCACAGGGGCGCTACCGGAGGAGATTGCCTACGCGCCGGATGCGCCGCAGACGGCGGAAATCGCGCTGGACGCGGCGGAGAGCGGCGAGCAGGCCCCCGGCGCTGCAACGGGCGCCGCAACGGGCGACGCAACGGGCGACGCAACGGGCGACGCGGAAGGGACAGACGCGGAGAGCGCGCACTTTGAAGCAGCTGCCGTGGCCGGGATTCCGCGTATGCTGGAAACGCTGACGGCGGCAATGAAAATGACGACGGATGAGAACGGCGATCCCTATTATACGGACGGAACGACGGAGGTCACCTCCTACGTCTGGACGCTGGACGGCGAGCGCGCTTGGTCCTATCGCTTTGAGACGGCGCAATACCGCTATATCTGCCAATATACGGAAAATGGGAAGCTGTTTTCGGTAACGGCCGTGCCGATGTCGGATCTGGAGCCGGGGTGCCTGTGCAGCGACGCCTATCTCAGATATGCCGAGCTGTATTTCTACGGCGAAGCGTACTTTGGCTATCTGTACAGCGACACCGAGGGCAATGTGGTGACCGAGCGCTGCTTCGGGCGCGACAACGCGCCGCATCATACGGTCGTGCTGACGCTGAACGTCTATGCCGACGCGGAAAAGAGCGTGCTGTTCGACGCGGCGGGCGTGGAGGTCTGCACCGTCAACGGCGTGGAGGACGACAGCCGCACCTATCTTGACGGCAGCGGCAACCAGATCACCGAGCAGCAGTATGACACGCTTGCGGAGGGCGTCAGCGGCGACTGGCTGAACGACTATTACGGCAACGTATACGGCGCATAAGGCGCGATTTGCGCTTGTGGGCTTGCCCCGTCGATGGGGCGGAAGGCCGAATGATACCGAATCGGATACAACGCAAAGAGCGCGGGATTTCGCGCTCTTTTTGATCGAATAGATCCGCACGTTTCAAAAGCAACCGTGTGTATTATGAGATGCGCCCTGCGGCATAATTGCATAAAAACGGGCAAAAAAGGACGGCGCGGATGACCGCAGAGATGCGAAAAGGGGGCGCTACGCTGCAAAAACGCTTGACAACAGACAGAATATGTGTTAACATGTATATATATTAAGGTAGAAGTCGGATAGAAACAGCGAAAAAAGCCGTTTGGATTAGTCTGAACGGACGATATATGGAGGCATTTTGGACGAAGAGGACGAGAGTCCTTATTTTTTGTCGTTTATTTGGAATGGTTCACAGGGAGGAGGTGGGGGCGTCCACCTGGACGGGATAGGGAGAATCCGAACGCTTTCGCGTGGAATTGGAGCGTATTCGCAGAATTTCCACTCTAACTGTTCGGCATAACCGATGCTACAATGAAAGCACGCAAAAGGAGGACAGTCCATGTCAAAATACAAAGTGCTGTTGGTCGACGATAACGCGCAGTTTACGGAGAACATGCGGGGCTACCTGATGGGACAGGAGCGGATCCGTGAGGTCGATGTGGCGCAAGACGGCAAGGAAGCCACCGAGCTCCTTCGTGAAAAGAAATACGACGTGATGACGCTCGACCTCATCATGCCCAACATGGACGGCCTTTCCGTTCTGGAGCAGATTCCGCTTCTTTGCCCGCAGCAGCCGCCGGCGGTGGTGGTTATCTCCGCGCTTCGGAACGAGACCATGGTGCGCCGCTGCTGCCAAATGGGCGCAAAATACTATATGGTCAAGCCGATTGAGCCGGATATGCTCTACAAACGGCTGGTGCAGATGCTGGACAACGAGCAGCCCAAGGGCGGCATCATGCCCTATGCCCAACAGCCCAAATCCTTTGACGAAAAGGTGACGGCGGTGTTCCTCGTGGCCGGGATTCCGGCGCATATCAAGGGCTATCACTATCTGCGCGAGGGAATCAAGATGGTGTACAACGAGCCGGATATGATCAACAGGATCACCAAGGAGCTGTATCCCGGCATCGCGCGGCATTTCGACACCTCGGCCTCCAAGGTCGAGCGCGCAATCCGCCATGCGATCGAGGTGGCCTGGACGCGCGGCAAGATCGAGAACCTCAACGCGCTGTTTGGCTACAACATCTACGGCAAGAACGACAAGTCCACCAACGGCGAGTTTATCGCGCTGGTTGCGGACAAGCTCTTGATGGAGGAACGCAGCAAAAAGGCGGGTTAACCCGCTTCACATAGAAAAGCCCCCTTTTTTACAAGCTTGTCAAAGCAGCCCCGACTTTGACAGGAATGCCCCAACCTCATAATCCGCGAAACGTCCGTCGTCGCCCAAGTGGCAGCGGCGGCGTTTCGCGTTTGTCCACCGCATTTGTGGATAACGAATGCCCAAAAACGGGCGGTTTGTGGAAAAGAACGTGGACAATGTGGATAACTGTTTGCCACAAATGTGGATAACCGGCGCGAAAACGGGGGAAAGTGTGGACGGCCATAGTCCGTTCACAAAATGGACGAGAGAACAACGCCCCAACGGAATATGTTGTGGAGAGTCATTCCCTCGGCCGCAAGATATAGAAAAATACAGGACAAAACCGGAGATGGCGCGGCTGCCGGGGCAGGGCGCACCGATCGCCGGACACCGGCGGGTCAACGCCCGCGCGGAAGGGCGGGTTGGAAACGAATGCGCTGCCTTCGCACGCCGGACACCGGCGGGTTAACGCCCGCGCGGAAGGGCGTCGGTGGAGAACAGCA
>CAYYUV010000009.1:0-9536 GCA_964474405.1 uncultured Oscillospiraceae bacterium | reverse complement strand
CGCCGGACACCGGCGGGTTAACGCCCGCGCGGAAGGGCGTCGGTGGAGAACAGCAGCGTGTTTACCTCATCCATCCAGCGGTTCTCGCGGGTGGCATAGGGCGGAATCGGCCGCTCGGCCACGTCCTGCTCGCCGGCAATGTCGAAGGGCGGGGCGCCGTCCGCTGCACCGTCGTCCGACGGGACGAAGAAGCAATCGGAAAATGCGTCGGCACGCGCGGTGCGCGGGCGTCGCGGGGCGGGCGCGGACGCATCTTTGTCGCCGGGCGGACGCCGGGCGTCGCTTGCGCTGCGGGCAGGCGCGGGGTCAGACGGCTGCGCAAAGGCCGGCGGGGTGAAGGGCTGTTGCTCCTCCTCCAGCGCCTCGGCATATACGCGGCAGGCATGTCGCAGGGTTGCGGCAAAGCTGCGCGTGTCCGCGGCCGTGTCAAAAATGTCCGGAATGGCCGAGGGAGAAAACGCAGCCGCCGTGTCCGGGACGGATCTGCTGCGCTTGGATACGCGGACGGGCCGCGCCGTGGCATCCTGCGGCGACTCCGGCTCCAAATGTGCGCGTGCGCTTGCCGCCACGTTCTCTGCGGACGCGGAGGAAGGCGGGGAAGCAACGGGCGCGGACACAGGTACATCGTCTATGAACGCGGGAGAGGGAGGAGCGGCTTTGTCCACAGCGGACATATCGTCCGGTTCCTGCCGGGAAGCGGGGGGCGCGGAGGAAGCTTGACAAGCAACGGGCGCAGGCGCAGATACGGGTGCAGATGCATCCGATTGCGGCAGGGGAGAGAGAGCCTTCTTGGGCGGCGCGGTTATGGGTGCGGGTACGTCCGATTGTTGTAGGGAAGAGAGAACATCCTTTGACGGCGCAGGCGCAGGCGCGGTCACGGGCGCAGATGCAGATACGGGTGAGGGTGTGTGCGCAGGCGCGCGGCGGGAGAGCGCGTACAGCAGGCGCGTGGGGGTCATGTTTTGCGCGGGCTCGGCGGCATAGAAGGCCAGCGCGCCGTTCTCAATCCCGGCGACGGCTACGAAGTCCGTTGGAAACGGAAACGGCACGCCCGGGGACGCGGGCAGGACGCGGTCGCCCGCAAGCACGCACAGCTCGCCCGAAAACATGCGCCGAAGCGTGACTGCGGCCACGCCGCCTTCCGCGCGCAGATAGCCCGCCGCATCGCCGCGCGGCGTCTTGACAGGGAGATAGAAAAGCATGAAATCACCTCGTTGTATTGTATCTTTCAGGGTTTCGTAGTATGATAAAATAAGCTTATTATGGAGGTATGGGGATGTCCGTTTGGATGGCGCTGCTGCTTGGCGTGGTACAGGGACTGTGCGAATTTCTGCCGGTTTCCAGCTCGGGACACCTGCTGCTGTTGCAAAAGCTGACCGGGATGGATACCGAGGCCAGCGCTTTTTTTAACGTGATGCTGCATGTCGCGACGCTGATTGCGGTGGTCGTGGTGTATCGCAAGCAGGTGTGGGAGCTGATCTGCCACCCGTTTTGCAAAAAGCTTGGGTTCTTGATCGTGGCGACCGTGCCGACGGTGATTGCGGCGCTGGTGTTCAAAAAGGTGTCGCCGTTTTCCGTGTTTTACGAAGCGGCGGAGAACGGTGCGTTCCTCGGGGCGAGCTTTCTTCTGACCGCGCTGATTCTGCTGCTGTGCGACCTTGCGGGGGATCGCGGCGGAAAAAAACGCGGTCTTAAAAAGATGCGGCTGAAGGACGCGCTCGTCATCGGCGGGATGCAGTGTCTTGGCGTGCTGCCGGGCGTGTCGCGATCCGGGTCTACGATATCGGGCGCGCGCTTTGCCGGGCTGTCCAGAAGTGCGGCGGCCGACTTTTCCTTCCTGATGTCCATTCCCGCGATATTGGGCGGGCTGCTGCTGGAGGGAAAGGACGCGATCGAGGCGGGCACCATCGGCGTGCCGCTGCCAGCGCTCGTTGTGGGCATGATCGCCGCGGGGGCGACCGGCTACGGCGCGGTGCGGCTGATGCTGAAGCTGATCAAGGAGAAAAAGCTGTGGGGGTTTGCGATCTATTGCGCGGTGCTGGGCGTCGCGGTGGTCGTGATGCAGCTGCTGGGCGTCCTGTAAGGAAGTACACGGGGCCGTCCTGAGCAAAAAAGGGGACGGAGGGAAACACAAAAAAGGAGTATAGGACGATGCGTCTGGACAAATATTTGAAGGTATCGCGGCTGATCAAGCGGCGGACGGTGGCAAACGAGGCCGCGTCGGCCGGGCGAATTGCCGTCAACGGCAAGCCGGGCAAGCCCGCGACCGATGTGAAGGCGGGCGACACGCTGGACATTCTGATGGGCGGAAAGCATCTGCTGGTGCGGATCAACGCGACGCCCGAGGTCGTTCGCAAGGAGGAGGCCGACGCGCTGTATACGGTGGTCGGCGAGGGATGAAAAAGATCGCGGTGCTGCTGTGCGCGGGCGAAAGCCGGCGCATGGGCTTTGACAAGCTGACGACCAAGCTCGCGGGGCGCACGCCCATCGAATGGTGTGTGGCGGCGCTGACGGAGGGCGGGGCGGATCAGATCGTATTTGCCGTGTCGGAGACGACGCGCGGGCTGTGCGCCGCGCTGGATACCGGCGTGCGGAAGCTTGTGGTGACCGGCGGCGTCGAACGTCGGGATTCGGTCATTGCGGCGCTGGATGCCATGGACGCGGCGGCGGAGGATCTTGCGCTGATTCACGACGCGGCACGGCCGCTCATCCGGGCGGAGGAGGTGCGCTGCTGCTTTGCAAGCGCGGCACGCACGGGCAGCGGCGTGATGGCGGTGCCGGCGGCGGATACGCTTGTGCGGGCGGACGGCGGTTTTCAGGTCATCGAGCGCGCGGGGGTCTGGCGCATGCAGACGCCGCAGGCGTTCCGATTTGGGCTGATCCGGGACGCATACCGCGCGGGCGCGGACGGCTGTACCGACGATGCGTCGGTCTTTGCGCGGGCGGGGCATACCCCGAGCCTCGTGGAGGGAAGCGCCGAAAACTTCAAGCTCACCCTGCCGGATGACTGGCGCGTGGCGCAGACGCTGCTGCTTGCGCGGACAAAGCCGCGCTACGGCACGGGCTATGACACACACCGGCTCACGCCGGGGCGGACGCTGTGGCTGGGCGGCGAACAGATTCCCTATGAAAAGGGGCTGCTTGGGCATTCGGATGCGGACGTGCTGATACACGCCGTGATCGACGCGCTGCTGGGCGCGGCGGCGGCGGGCGATATCGGGCGGCATTTCCCGGACAGCTGCGCGAAATATGAAGGGATCAGCAGCCGGGTGCTGCTCAAAAAGACGGCCGACATTCTGCGCGAGCGCGGGTTTATGCCCGCGGCGGTCGATGCGACGGTGATCTGCGAGCGGCCGAAGCTTGCGCCCTATCTTCCGCTGATGGAACAGAATATCGCGGCCGACCTCGGGCTTTCACCGGGCGCGGTGTCCGTCAAGGCAACCACAACCGAGGGCATGCATGACGAGGGGCGGGGGCTTTGTATCACCGCCCAGGCCATTGCAACGGTCATGCCTGCGGCGGAGAAGGCCGCCCTGTAAAACACGAAAGGAACAACGAAACCTAAATAACCATGAACGACATTGTCATTAAGGGTGCGCGGGAGCACAACCTCAAGAATATTGATCTGGTACTGCCAAGGGACAAGCTGATCGTGCTGACGGGGCTTTCGGGCAGCGGCAAAAGCTCGCTGGCGTTCGATACGCTGTACGCCGAGGGGCAGCGGCGCTATGTGGAGAGCCTTTCCTCCTACGCGCGGCAGTTCATCGGCCAGATGGACAAGCCCGATGTGGACAGCATCGATGGCCTTTCCCCGGCGATCTCGATCGATCAAAAGAGCACGGGACACAACCCGCGCTCCACCGTGGGCACCGTGACGGAGATTCACGACTATCTGCGGCTGATCTACGCCAGGTGCGGCGTGCCGCATTGCCCCAACTGTGGGCGCGTGATCGAAAAACAGACGGTGGACGTGGTGCTTGGGCGCGTGATGGCGCTTTCAGAGGGCACGCGCGTGCAGATCATCGCGCCGTGCGTCCGCCAGCGCAAGGGCGAGCATCAGAAGGTGCTGGACGAGCTCAGACGCGCGGGCTATGTACGCGTGCGCCTCGACGGCACGATCTATGACATCGAGGATACGCCGGCGCTGGACAAGAAGAAAAAGCATACCGTGGAGGCGGTCATCGACCGGCTCGTGGTCAAGCCGGGCATCGAAAGCAGGCTTTCGGACTCGATTGAGGCGGCGTTCCGGCTGGGGCAGGGGCTGCTGACGGTCTCGACACAGGACGGCGCGGACACGCTGTTTTCGGAGAATTATGCCTGCCCGGACTGCGGCATCGCCATCGAGGAGCTGACGCCGCGCGCGTTCTCGTTCAACAGCCCGTTCGGCGCATGCCCGACGTGCGCGGGGCTGGGCGAGCTGATGCGCCCCGATCCGGAGCTGATCATCCCCGACGAGCATAAATCGCTCCGCGAGGGCGCCGTGGTCGCCAACGGCTTCAACGGCAGCACGCCCGGCAGCATGGCCAACATGTATTTTGCGGCGCTGTGCGAGATGTTCGGCGGGACGATGGACACGCCGTTTTGTGAGCTGCCCAAGGCCACGCAGGACGCCGTGCTGCACGGCAGCGGCGGGCAGAAGCTGCATGTGGCGTATCAGCGCGAATACGGCGGCGGCGCCTTTGACGCGCCGTTTGAGGGCGTGATCCCGAATATGGAGCGGCGCTACCGCGAATCGCAGAGCGAATATTCCAAGGCTGAGATCGAATCGTTCATGGCGCATGTGCCCTGCCCGGACTGCGGCGGCAAGCGTCTAAAGCCCGAGATCCTGGCCGTGACCGTGGGCGGCAAGAACATTGCGGAGCTGTCAAGCCTGCCGGTAAGGGACGCGCATGCGTTTTTGAACTCGCTGACGCTGACCGAGCGTGAGAAGATCATCGCGGCGCAGATCCGCAAGGAGCTGGACGCGCGGCTGGGCTTCCTGGAAAACGTCGGTCTTGGCTATCTGACCCTGTCGCGCGGGGCAAACACGCTGTCCGGCGGGGAAAGCCAGCGCATAAGGCTTGCCACGCAGATCGGCAGCGGGCTTGTGGGCGTGCTGTACATTCTGGATGAGCCGTCGATCGGCCTGCATCAGCGGGACAACGCAAAGCTGCTCAAAACGCTTTGCTCGCTGCGCGACCTTGGGAACACGGTCGTCGTGGTTGAGCATGACGCGGAGACCATGTGCGCGGCGGATTATCTGGTGGATATCGGCCCGGGGCCGGGCGTCCACGGCGGCGTGGTCGTGGCCAAGGGCACCCCGCAGGAGGTCATGAACAACCCCGACTCGCTGACCGGGCAATATCTTTGCGGCAAGCTGTCCATACCCGTCCCCGCAAACAGGCGGGCGGGCAACGGAAAGAAGCTGACCGTGCGCGGCGCGCGCGTGCATAACCTCAAAAACATCACAGTCGATATCCCGCTCGGGATGTTCGTCTGCGTTACCGGTGTGTCGGGCAGCGGCAAATCGTCGCTGGTCAATGAGATCGTCAAAAAATCGCTGCTCAAAACGCTCAACCGCGCCCGGACGCGCGCGGGCGATCATGACGGCATCGACGGCGTATCCGCGCTCGACAAGGTCATCGACATCGATCAAAGCCCGATCGGGCGCACCCCGCGGTCAAACCCGGCGACCTATACCGGGCTGTTTGACCTGATCCGCGAGCTGTTTGCAGCCACGCCCGACGCCAAGATGCGCGGGTATACGACCGGACGCTTTTCCTTCAACGTCAAGGGCGGAAGGTGCGAGGCGTGCAGCGGCGACGGCATCATCAAGATTGAGATGCATTTTCTGCCGGACGTGTATGTGCCGTGCGAGGTCTGCCACGGCAAGCGGTACAGCCGCGAAACGCTGGAGGTGCATTACAAGGGCAAAAACATCGCGGACGTGCTCGACATGACGGTGGAGGAGGCGCTGACCTTCTTTGCGGCGCAGCCGCGCATCCGCAACAAGCTTAAGACGCTCAACGACGTGGGGCTTGGCTACATCAAGCTTGGCCAGCCGTCCACCACCCTGTCCGGCGGCGAGGCGCAGCGGGTCAAGCTCGCGACCGAGCTGTCCCGGCGCGACACCGGGCGCACGCTCTATATCCTGGACGAGCCTACCACGGGTCTGCATGCGGACGACGTCAAGCGGCTGCTGGGCATTCTGGATCGGCTGGCGGACTCGGGCAGCACCGTGCTGGTTATCGAACACAATCTGGACGTGATCAAGACGGCGGATTATGTGATCGATCTCGGCCCCGACGGCGGCGATGCGGGCGGCAACGTGGTCGTGACCGGCACGCCGGAGCAGGTCGCCGCCTGTAAGGACAGCGCGACCGGCCAGTTTCTAAGGGAGGTGCTTGCATGAAGGCATGGCGCATTGTGCTGATCGCTGTGGGCGCGCTTTTGACCGCGGATACGCTGACCGTCGCGTGCCTGTCCAACTATAACCTGGGCGTGATCCTGCCGGCGTTTTTCGGCGTGCCGCTCATCGGAATGGGGATTCTGCTGCCTTGGCTGCAACACGGCTGGCCGGCCGTGCTCAAATGGATCGCCGTCGGGCTGTACGGCGTGGCCGCGTGCATCTTTGTGGTCTGCGGCATTCTGATGGCGGACGCGGCGGGCAAGGGGCGCGATGCCGACCGTTCGGCGTTGATCGTGCTTGGTGCGGCGGTGCACGGGGATCGGGTGACGTGGGTGCTGTCCAACCGGCTGGACACCGCAAAGGAGTATCTGGACGCGCATCCGGGCGCAGTCGCCGTCGTATCCGGCGGACAGGGCGCGGGGGAGAGCGTGACCGAGGCGTCGGCCATGAAGGGCTATCTGATTGCGCGCGGCGTCGATCCGGACCGGGTGATTGCCGAGGAACGGGCGGCCAACACGCGCGAGAACTTTCGGTTTTCGATGGAACTGATCACGGCGCGCCTGGGCGCGGATACGCCCGTCGCGTTTGTGACCACGGGCTTTCATGTATATCGCGCGGGCAAGGTCGCAGCCGCGCAGGGCATCGACGCCGTGGGCGTAGCCGCACCGGACGTTTGGTATATCGCGGTCAATAATTTTATGCGTGAATGCGTCGGCATCTGCGTGTACGCGCTGCGCGGGCATATCTGACCGGCCGGGGCGAAAGCGCCGGATTTTGACGGAATTTGTCGTCCAATAACGGCAACAGGCGGAAGGAAACGCATCCCTCCGCCTGTTATTTTTTTGTCCATGCCGCCGTTGGGGGCAGGAGATCCGTTGCGGGCGCGTCTCCCGCAGCACGCGCCTTCGTAAGGCAAGCGACTCGCTGTGAGCGTGTTCCTTCCTGCAAAAATTAAGCGGACGGCTCGCCGCCCGGCTCCTCGCACCCGGCAAAGGGGCGCAGCAGCCCAAGCTGTGTCGCCGCGAGAATCAAAAGATCCAGCGCGCCCCGTCGCCAGGTCTTGAGCGCATCCTCCGTCATGTGATACTTTTCCGACAGCATCCACAGGCGGTTGGTCACGCTCTGCCGCCGCCGCGGCACGTCAAGCCCGTAATAATCGGCAAAAAACGCCGCCCGCGCGGGGCTTTGCTTCTTCAGCTCGCGCCGCGTTGCATCCACCGCCTGTATCCAAAGCGCCGCTTCCTTCACCCGCACGTCCTCCGCGTGTCCGGGCGCCGCACAACATTCTGCCGCTTCCTTCGCCCGCGCGTCCTCCGCGTGTCCGGGCGCCGCACAACATTCTGCCGCTTCCTTCGCCCGCGCGTCCTCCGCGTGTCCGGGCGCCGCACTGCATTCCGCCGCTTCCTTTGCCCGCGCGCCCGCCTGAACGCCGTCCAGATATGCCGTCATCTCGCGGTACGCGCTCGCCTTCTTGTCCGCCAGCTTCCTCCATCTTCCGTTCATCCACATCACACTCCCATCTCGCTAAACGAACGTTTGTACGATTAGTATACCAGACTCGCAGAGAATTGCAAGAGGTTTGAAAAATTAAGTATAGCAAAACCACAATACATATGATATATTATCGATGAAAAGCGTCCAGAACCCTAAAATATACCCTTGATTCGACTACGCGAATACGATAGGATAGCAAAGATGAACAGGTTGACCGTTGAGATTCGTGCGGCGATAGCCGTCTGGATAGGCGAAACAACCGGGCGTTCGGTGCCGGCGGAGCGCGTCTGTCCCTCGCGGGAGGCGCCGCTGGCCTGCGGCGCGTTCGTCTGCGACGGTGCGGACGATGCGGCGCGGCTGCTCATGTCTAATCTGGGTGCATGCGTCCATAACGGAACCGCGCTGCTGTCCGAGGTGCGGGAGCAGCGGGGTTGGCTTCTTTTATTCTATACGGACGCACTGTGGCAGCTGCTTCAGCAAACGGCGCTGGCGCTTGCCGCGCAACCCGCAGACGGGATCTATGCCGACGCGCGCATGCGGACGCTGATGCGCCACGGAGCGGCGCCCTGTCCGGACGACGGGACGGTGCGCGGAGTGCTGTGGGACTGCTGGCTGTGTCACGACGCGGGCAGGCAGTATCCGCCGCAGCTCCAGAGACGGATCGAACGGCTGACGCATCATCGAACCGGCGCGGCGCGCATCGCGCTTGAACATGCCTGCGGCAGCGTTGCCGCAGCGATTTTGAATTTACGGGGAGACATAATATGAAGATCGAATATTTGGGACACGCATCCTTTCTGCTGACGACGGAGCAGGGCACGCGCATCGTGACCGATCCTTATCCACAGGACATTCTTGCGCATCCGGTTGTCGATTGCGAGGTGGTGACCGTCAGTCACGGGCATCATGACCATTGCCAGCTGTCGGGCGTTTCAGGGCAGCCGATTGTGATGGACGGCATGATTCCCATGGCCACGCGCGATGTGAACATCCGCTGTATCCCCTGCTGGCACGATGATGCGCAGGGGAAAAAGCGCGGGGAGAACCGCATCTATGTCATCGAGGCCGACGGCTTCTATGTGGCGCACTTTGGCGATCTCGGCCACCCGCTTGGGGACGGGCTGCTCAAAGCGCTGGGGCATATCGACGCGGCGCTTGTGCCGGCCGGCGGCGTGTATACGCTGGACGCGGCGGGGGCGGCGGAGGCCGTCCGTGCGCTGGAGCCGGTCTGCTGTATCCCGATGCACACGCAGCTGCCCGGGCATGCGATGAAGGAGCTTGCGCCGCAGGAGGCGTTTTTGGCCCTGTTTGACGACGGCGAGGTGGCCGCGCCCGCAGACGCGCTGACCCTGCCCGCCGCCCACCGCATCTGCCCGCTGATTCCCCGCCGTGCGTAAGCAAGCGCTGTTTGTCGATTCCCCGCCGGGCGAGACATGCGCTATCTCCGCATTCCCCGCCGGACGTGGACACACCCTTTGAAAACCAATGACAGCCGCCCGCGCTTGACGTACATCGGCTGTCCCCAAAACCGAAAATATGCGGCGCTGCAGTGTGAAAACCCCTTGACAGTGTCGCCTGATTCTTATATAATTTACTCTGCTGCGGCGGCGTAGCTCAGCTGGCTAGAGCATTCGGTTCATACCCGGAGTGTCAT
>CAYYUV010000008.1:0-63447 GCA_964474405.1 uncultured Oscillospiraceae bacterium | reverse complement strand
CGGGACCTACGGCTTAGAAGGCCGTTGCTCTATCCTGCTGAGCTACAGGCGCACAGAGTTCCGAAGAATTATTTTAGCAGAGTATTCCCCGTCTGTCAATTGATTTTACGGAAGAAAATCACTTGCCGCAGCACTTTTTGTACTTCTTGCCGCTGCCGCACGGGCAGGGATCGTTGCGACCGACGGGCTGCTCCGCCTTAAAGACCTTGGAAGCGCGGAACCCCTTGAGGATCTCATGCCGCTGTTCGGGCGTACGCACGGCGTCCCACTCCGGCAAATTATACAGCCAATCCGCCTTGGCGTTGAGCATATTGAAATACAGCTTGTCATAATCAACGGCAAGGATCAGCGCCGTATCCTCCGTCAGGGTATCGAGAACAAGCTGATCTCCGCACAAGCTTTCGTTTATGCCGTCAAGAAAGCCGCAGAAGGTGACCGCATCCATGGAGAAGGCTTGCGCAAGCTCCTTCAGCGTGCCGGAAAACGGTGTTTCCCATGCGGAGAGGATCTTCTTGTAGTTCTCCGTCTCGGCGGCAAAATACGCCCCCCAGAACTGCTCTGAGGCCTGCTGGCTGCGCTGGCTTTGTGCAATCGAAAGCCAATCACTGTACAAACTCATGTTTCTTCCTCCTAATACATACTGTCCTGTTCGGATATCCGCAGAAAAAGCTGCTGTTGCTTGTGCAACGTATCTGTTATGGATTCATTCCATAGAATCAGCGCGTCCTCCCCCGTGTCCTGATAATATCCACGCCGCCTGCCCGCCTGAACAAAGTCAAACGAGGCGTACATTCTCTTGGCGACAAGGTTATTCTCCCGCACCTCCAGCGTCATGCGCTTGGCGGAGCTGTTGACGGCCGTCCGCATGGATGCGGCCAGCATCAGCTTGCCATAGCCCTGACCGAGCAGTTCCGGTCTTACGGCAATGTTGGTGATATGCGCCTCATCAAACAGCATCCACATGCCGCAATAGCCCACAATGCTGCCGTCCACCACAAGCAGCCGGTATACGGCGACATCGTTTTTCAGCTCACTGAGCAGCGACGCGCGGGACCACGGCGTCCGAAAGGACAGTCGCTCAATCTCATAAACCGCATCAATATCCGCCTTGTACATGGCGCGCACGCAAATCATTCGGTCATCCCCCTCATCCGCTCCGCTTGGGAAGGGCGCAGGTACAACGGGGATACGGCGCGGGCACCAGCCCTTGCCGCGGCAAGCCGGGCGATTGCCTCGGCGGTCGGATACGACGGATTCGCCGCCGCGCTGCCAACGACAGCGGCGCCAGCGCCGAGCGCCGACAGGCAATCATCCATCACACAGGCGTGCGGCGCGGCAATTTCTGCCCCATCCTCATACAATGCGGCATACGCATTGCCATTTCTGGCATCGATCAGAGACAGGACACGTCCGGATCGTTCAAATGCCAACGCTTCAAGCGCATTTACTGCAACAACGGGCTTTTGGCAGGCAAGGCCGAAGGCGTTGGCGGTACAGACGCCGATGCGCACGCCGGTAAACGAGCCGGGCCCGACATCAACAGCAAACGCGTCCAAGTCCCCGAACGACAGTTGTTCTATCACAAGCAGCTGACGAACGGCCGGAAGCAACGACTCCGCATGCTTTTTGGCGGAATCGGCAAAGACCGTCCGCACCTCTCCATCCAGGTACAGGGCAGCGGACGCCACGCGATCGGAGGTTTCCAGCGCAAGAAGCTTCAAAGCTGCTCCACCATCCTTTCATACGCAGCGCCGTGCGGAGTCAAAACAACCGTACGCGGCTCCATGCCGCTGCCGGTCACGCGAATATCCAGCCGTTCGCGCGGCAACGCGTCGGCAACCAGATCCGCCCATTCCAAAATAATCACCGACGGCTGCGCGAAAAAGTCTTCATAACCGGCCGCATACAGCTCATCCGCGCCGGACAGGCGGTATGCATCCAGATGATAAACACACGGCGTAAAAGGATAGACCTGCACAATGGTAAAGGTCGGGCTGAGAACGGATTTTGCGCCACGCTCCTGCAAAAAGCCACGCGCCAGCACGGATTTTCCCGCGCCGAGATCCCCGCTGAGCGCAAAGAACGCCGGCACAAAGGCCGCACGCGACAGCGCGGCGCCTAAAGACAATAGCTCCTGTTCAGTTGTCGCGATACGCGTAACGGTCAAAACAGCTTCCTTTCCAGCAGCGCACGGGAAAAATCCAGATAACGATCCTCCAAAATGGCTTGTCTGGCCTGTTCCATCAGCCGAACGGAGAAACGAATGTTGTGCATGGTGATCAGTTGTGCAGCAAGGATCTCCTCCGCCTTAATCAAATGACGAATGTAGGCGCGTGTGAAGTTTGTGCAGGCATAACAGTCGCACCCCTCCTCTATCGGCGAAAAATCATGCGCGTAGGTGTTGTTGCGCAGCATGACGCGTCCGTTTTCGGTAAGTGCCAGACCGTTCCTCGCAGCCCGTGTCTGAAGTACGCAGTCAAACATATCCACACCGCGCAGCGTGCCCTCAAGCAGGCAGTCCGGGCTTCCAACGCCCATCAGATAGCGCGGCTTGTCCTGCGGCATATACGGCATGAGTGTTTCCAGCATATCATACATAACAGGCTTTGGCTCACCGACGCTGAGTCCGCCGATGCCGTATCCAATAAAGTCCATATCGGCAAGTGTTCTTGCACTTTCGACGCGCAAATCACGGAACATGCCGCCCTGCACGATACCAAACAGTGCCTGATCCTGCCGCGTATGCGAAGCCTTGCAGCGCTCCGCCCAGCGGTGGGTACGATCCATGGCTTTTTTTGCGTAGGCATGATCCGCGGTATGCGGCGCGCATTCATCAAAGCACATGGCAATGTCCGCGCCGAGCGCCTGTTCAATCTCCATCACGCTCTCCGGCGTAAATAGATGCCGACTCCCGTCAATGTGTGAGCGAAAGAGAACCCCATCCTCTTGAATGTCATTTATTTTCGCCAGCGAAAACACCTGATATCCACCGCTGTCGGTCAAAATCGGCTTGTCCCAATGCATGAACGAATGCAGACCGCCGGCCTCCTCGACCAGACGGTGACCGGGGCGCAAATATAGATGATAGGTGTTGGCAAGCAGGATCTGAGCGCCCGTCTCCTTCACGTCACGCGGCGTCATGGCCTTGACGGTTGCCTGCGTACCGACCGGCATATAAACGGGCGTCTTAATGTCGCCGTGCGGCGTGTGCAACGTACCCGCACGCGCGCCGGACTGACGGCAAATATGCTCAAGTTCAAAGCGAAACGGCTGTTCCATGTATCCTCCTCATTCAATCAGCATGGCGTCGCCGAAGCTGAAAAAGCGATAACGCTGCTCCACCGCATGCCGATAAACGGTCAGCATCTCCTCCCGCGTTGCAAGCGCAGAAACCAGCATCAGCAGCGTGGATTCGGGCAAATGAAAATTGGTTATCAGCGCGTCAACCGCGCGAAAACGGTATCCGGGCGTAATAAAGATGCTCGTCCAGCCGCTGCCGGCATATATGAAACCTTCTTCATCCGCCACGCTCTCCAGCGTGCGAACAGACGTGGTGCCCACACACACCACACGGCCGCCCGCCCGCCGCGCCGCATTGATCAAATCCGCCGTTTGCTGTGAAACCTGATAAAACTCACTGTGCATCCGGTGCTCCTCCACGTTCTCCGCGGAGACTGGGCGAAAGGTGCCGAGCCCGACATGCAGCAGCACATCGACGATGGCTACGCCCTTTTTTTGGATCGAGTCCAGCAGTTCAGGCGTGAAATGAAGACCGGCCGTGGGGGCTGCGGCGCTTCCGTTCTCCCTGGCATACACGGTCTGATATCGCTCTTTATCGTTCAGGCGTTCGGTAATGTACGGGGGAAGCGGCATCTGGCCGGCGCGATCGAGGACTTCCTCAAAAATCCCCTGATAACAAAGCTCAACAAGTTTGCCGCCATCAAGCGGCAGATCGGAAAGGACGAGAACCTGCAATTCCTCGTTCACACGGTAACTCAATCCAGCCTTGGCGCGCTTGGCGGGCTTGCACAGACACTCCCACCGATCGCCTTCCGTGCGCTTGAGCAGCAAAAACTCCATCGTGCCGCCCGTCTCTTCCCGCGTGCCGTACAGCCGGGCAGGGATCACACGCGTGGTGTTGCGCACAAGAACGTCGCCCGCATGCAGATGATCCAAAACGTCGGTAAAAATACCGTCCGTGATCTGCCGCTTGGCGCGATCATACAGCAACAGCCGGGAATGACTGCGTTCGTTAATCGGCGTCTGCGCGATCAACGCGGGTGGAAGCTCGTAAAAAAAATCGCTGGTTTTCAATCCAATGCCCCTTGTGTGCAAAATACAACGCATATATTATACGCGAAATCCAGAAAAAAGCAATACAAAAGGAACCGCTGCCGCGGTTCCCATGGCATCCGATGTTGTGCGTATCTTACAAGGATCAAGCGCGTGTCAAAGCATCAGGCAGGCTTTTGCATGCCGTTGACGTCGATGGCGGTATTGCCAGAAAGCAGCAGTTCGCCGACGGTCACAAATGTAAACCCCTGTTCTTTTGCCGTTTTGATCAATATGGGCAGATACTCCTCAATCTTGAAGCCGTTGTTGTGACAGAGAATGATATCGCCGGATTTCAGCTTTGGCAGCACCCCGTCAAGAATCTGCTGTGTCGAACGGGATTCCTTCCAGTCCACGGTGTCGAGCGACCATTGAACAACCTCATAGCCGATCTCACGCACAGCGGTAATGACCGTGTTGTTATACTCGCCGAACGGCGCGCGGAACAAGGTGCAGCGGCTGCCCGTCAACTGCTCGATGGTATCATCCAGCGATGAGATCTCCCGCTGAACCTCCTCGCGCGAGAGGGTGTTCATATGCGGATGAGAGAGACTGTGGTTTCCGATCTCGTGACCCGCTTCCGCAATCATTTTGACATAATCCGGATAGGCGTCCACCCAAACCCCGCAAAGGAAGAACGTGGCGCGGACGTCCTGCCGATCCAACTCGGACAGGATAAACTCCGTCTTGTCGGTACTCCATGCGGCGTCAATGGTCAGGGCGATCTTTTTATCATCGCGGCTGACGCAATACACCGGCAGCTCCTTGGAGAACAGAGGCAGCATGTGAAGCTCATAGGATTCCACCTCGGTCATGGTCTCCACGCGCGGTTCCGGCACGGCGGCATCCGGCTGCCGCTCATCGTCGCGCGCTATCCGAACCAGAAGAAGCACGCCCGCAATCACAAGAATAACAACAACCAGAATTGTAATCAGCGTCGATTTTTTGATCATCAGCACCGGCATAGCATCCACCCTCCCATTCCTCGTGATACAACGTATGCACACGGGGAACGCGTTATGAATGCAGTGGCACACCGCGCACGGCGTTCTTTTTGTGCATACGGGCATGCGCAAAAAGCGCAACAGGCAGGAATAGGATCTTTGCGGCAGCTGCCGAGAACCATACTCCGTCACTGCCCAGCAACAGGCCCAACGCCAGCACGGACACGCAGGTCAGCCCCAGAGACAGCAGCGACAGCACGAGCGCCGTACCACCCCGTCCTATTGCCATGCAGTCATTCACGGCAAACAGCGCAAACCCGATCAGCAGGAACGCCGGCGCATACCACCGCAGAGCATGGACGGAGACGGCGTATGCCGCATGCGACGCATCCAAATAGGCGGACGAGATCGCAGGCGCAAACACAATCACGCCAGCCGTCATCAACGCCCCTGTTGCCCCCAGGGTAATCAGCGCCTTCCGCCGATAGGCACGTTCACCGTCAACATCCTTTGCGCCGCAGCAATAGCTGATCAACGGACAAGTTCCCTGAGAAATACCCATCATGGTGTTGGCAACAAACGTTTGCACATAGGCGACTACCGTATATGCAATCAGACCTGTCCCGCCGCCAACGCGGGTGATGATTCGGTTAAAAAGCAGAGCGGTGAAGCTCGCATCCAGCTCGCCAACAAAGCCCGACACGCCGAGCGAAAGCGTTTCCTTCAGCCGACGCAAGCAAAAGCGAAATTTCGCAAAACGTATGTGTTTGCCGCGAAACAGAAAGTATCCGATAAAAATGAGCATGGATGCGGCCTGTGCAATACCCGTGGCGAGGGAAGCGCCCTCGACGCCCAATCCCAACACCAACACAAACAGCGCATCAAGTCCAACGTTAGTTATACAGCATGCGAGTGTACCGACGGCCGCGATCACGGGGGCGCCGTCCGCCTTAACCTGAAGCTCCAAGTTATAGGAAACCATAAAACACGGCGAGAACAGCGCAATATACTTCAGATACTCCACGGTGTAATCCATCGTGGCATCCGACGCACCGAGCAGCAGCGCAACGGAATCGCGCATCAAAAATGCGGCGATGGAGAACGCCAGGCCGAAGGCGGCCACGGTCACAATGTTCTGTGTAAAAATGCGCGACGCCTCCCGCGAATCCCCCTCACCAAGCGCCATGGACATCTTTGTAGATGAGCCCATGCCAAACAGCACGCCCAGCGCCAGCACCAGGCAATTATACGGAATGCAGAGGTTGACCGCGGCAAGCGCGTCCGCATTGACGCCGCGCGCCACGAACACGCCGTCCGCCATCGTGTACAGCGCGTAAACCCACATAGATGCAACACTGGGCGTTACATAGCGCAAAAATGTTTTGTTTTGTAATCGACTATTCATATCCTTCTCCTCTTGCCTACAAGTGTAAACCCTAGTATAATACGAGAGTCAAGCGTTATTTTTAGGAGACGACCCATGAAACGATATTATGGAATCGGCGAGATTGCCGCATTGTACGGATTATGTGAGGATACCATCCGCTATTATGAGGAGCAAGGGCTGATCCGCCCACGGCGCAGCGACAGCGGCTACCGACAATATACAATTCAGGATATTGGCGTGCTGAACGTGATCCGGAATCTGCGCATGCTGGACATGCCGATAGCCGATATCCGTTCGCATCTGTCCTTGCGTACGGTTCAAAATACGGTGGATCTGTATTTCGAGGAAGAACGCCTGCTGATTGACAGGATAACCGCGCTTCAAGCGCAACTTGCCGAGGTCATAAACATGCGCGGCGCACTGTGTGCTGCCCGCGCATATTCACCGATGACGCCGTGCATCAAGTCCGTCGACCAACAGCGCGGTTTTCTTGCGCATGCAAAGAAGGGGCGGATCGCCGAAGCAGATGAGGACTATCTGCTTCGACAGCTCGAGCAGCGTCATGCCGGACTTCTGCCGCGGATCGGCGCGGCCATGATCGGTTCGGTTCTATCGCTTGCAGATGTGCGTCTGGGCATCACCAATGCTTCGCGTGCGGTGTTTATCCTGTCGCACGATTCGGGCGAAACAGTGATTCCGGCGGGCAGCTATGCCTCGATTGTATACTGCGGTGCATATCGCAACAACGGAACGGCCTTTGCGAAGCTGTTCTCCTATTTGGATGCGGAAAAGCTTACCGCGCTTGGCGATCCCATGCAGATCTATCACATCGACATGTATGAGACTGAGGATGAAAACGAATATGTCACGGAGATTCTGCTGCCAATTGTCAATACGCAAAAGATATAGGCATACAAAAAGAGCGACAGTGAACTGTCGCTCTTAGTGAAAACCGAAACGGTTACTCGGCCGCGTAAACGCTGACCGTTTTTTTGCCCAAATGGAGCGTTTCGAAACGAACTACGCCGTCAATCTTTGCGAACAGCGTGTCGTCCTTGCCGATGCCGACGTTCTGGCCGGGATGAAAATGCGTCCCGCGCTGACGAACGAGGATATTGCCTGCGAGCACGAACTGACCGTCCGCACGCTTGGGCCCAAGTCGCTTGCTTTCGCTGTCTCTGCCGTTGCGCGAGGAACCGACGCCCTTTTTGTGTGCGAACAGCTGAAGATTCATCTTGAACATAATTTACACCTCCCTGCGCGTGAATTTGAGGGTTCTCGGATACTCTTCCGCGATGGACCGGAGGCCTTTTTCCATGGTGTCAATGAGCACCGCAGCCTCGCGCCGACGCGCAGAATCGATATCCTTTGGAACAATGCAGACAGCCTCGCCATCATGGAGCTCGACGCCTGCGTTGAGTTTCAACACATCTGTGATACCAAGCACCGTTGTCTGCACGACAGCGGAGATCGATGCACAGACCAGATCATGCCCGTATTGACCCCGGCAGGCATGCCCGCGAAGCATAAAGCCGCAGGAAACGCCGTCATGATCTGTTTGGACAATGACCGTCACCATCGGGGATTAACCGATTGCGGTGATGGCGACCTTGGTGAACGGCTGACGATGGCCGTTCTTTTTGCGGGAATCTTTCTTGGCCTTATACTTGAAGACGATGACTTTCTTGCCCTTGCCATGCTCCAGAACCTTGCCGGTCGCCTTGACACCGTCAACAAACGGCGTGCCGACCGTCACATTCTCGCCATCTGCCACGAGCAGGACGTCAAACGCGACTTCCGCATCTACCTCGGCATTGAGCTTCTCAACAAGAACCTCGTCACCGACTGCAACCTTGTACTGTTTTCCACCGGTCTGAATGATTGCGTACACGAATATACTACCTCCTTCTACCAGACTCGCTCAAAGACGGTGATGCAAAAGCATACTTAGCAACCGTTCCGAAGCGGCTCACCGAAGCATTATATCATCGGAAAAAGCCCATGTCAACGCATGATTTTGCAAACTTTGCGGTATTCCGCAACTTTTTTATCCGATAGCGGGCGCACACTGTATTTTTCCATATGCAGCGCCTCGTTTGGCCGGACAAACACCTCACCCTCGGTGAACTCAGGAAACAGAACCCCATGCTTCTTCTGATACTGCTCCATGGCGGCAATAACGTCCGGATGCGCCTCAATATACATGCGTTTGACCGGACTGCCCTTATAAATCTGAAGTGTCTGTTTGCGGATGCGGAGAAAAACCGTGTAGGGCGAAAGCACGCGTGCCTCGCCGTCGCAATACGGACAGGTGACCTTCAGCGTGTCGCCGATGCTGCGACTGGTCTTTTTTCGAGTCAGCTCAACCAGTCCCAGATGCGTAAATCCGAACACATGGGAGCGCGTATGATCGTCCTTCATGGAATCCTTCAAGGTTCGAAGAACCAGCTGGCGGTTGGATTCCTTCTCCATATCGATAAAGTCGATCACGATAATGCCACCGATATCGCGCAGTCGCAGCTGAATCGCGATCTCGCGCGCGGCCTCGCAGTTGGCGGCGGTGATGGTTTTTTCTAGGTTATCCTTGCCAACAAATTTGCCGGTATTGACGTCAATAACCGTCAGCGCCTCGGTACGATCGATGATAAGATAACCGCCGTTTTTCAGCCAAACCTTACGCGCCAGCGCTTTGTCGATCTTCTGCTCGGTCTCATAGCGATCAAAAAGCGCCTCGCTGTCCTTAAACAGGATACGAGCCTGCAGTTTTGGCGCCATCAGAGAGGCAAAATCCTTCAATGTATCAAACGCGCCCGCATCGTTGACAAAGACACGATCCACGTCCTTCATCAAAAGATCCCTCACCGTGCGGAACAAAAGCGACTGTTCCGCATGCATAAGCTTGGGCGCCTTGTACTTCTTTGCTCTGCGTTCTATGTCTTCATACAGCTTCAGAAGAGAGGTGATATCCTCCTCAAACGCCTCCTTTGTCTTGCCGGTGGAGGCGGTGCGCACGATGACTCCCATGTTCTTGGGCTTAATGTCGTGAAGAATCTTACGAAGCCGCGTCCGCTCCTCGTCCTTCTCGATGCGCCGAGACACGCCGACATAATCCACCGTCGGCATCAGAACCAGGGAACGGCCTGCAAGCGTGATATGCGTGGTGACACGCGCGCCCTTGGTCCCGACAGGATCCTTGGCAACCTGAACCAGCACGCTCTGACCGGGCTTTAGCAGATCCACAATCTTTCTGGACGGCTTAATCTGCTCCAGACCGTCATACTGGTCGCCCGGAAAGTAAACATCGCCGGCATAGAGGAACGCGTTGCGCTCGAGCCCGATGTCAACAAAGGCAGCCTGCATGCCTGCCAGCACATTCTGCACCTTGCCGAGATAGATGTTGCCGACAAGGCGCTCTGCGCCTGCCTGCTCCACATACAGCTCAACAGGGACGTTGTCTTCGATGACCGCGACACGCGTTGAAAACGCGTTGGCGTCCACCAAAATCTCTTTATTCATAGTTTCCTTTCTGATTCTGAAAGGCAGGGCAAACCGGCAATCCCGTCAAAATACATGCGGGCGCGATGAACAAGGAGAACTCCGCTGGAATCCATACGGTCAAATAATGCCTGGAAAAACGAATCCACAGGCAGACCGCCGTCAACAGTCAGAGTACCCACAAGATCGAATACCGCAAGCGATCCGGACGCTTCCGTCAACGCTGCTTTCAAAATCTGCGGACGGATGTCGGCTTGCCGCATGCCGCTCTTTGTCCGCTTATTAATCAAAATTTCTGTTCCCGACAAAAGTGTGCTCAGCGCGCTTTGGAGCGTTTCCCGTTCCACCGGCGCATCAAAATGCACCTCCACACGATAGCGTGAAGCGCGTACTGCCCGGGAGAGAATCTCCGCGTCGTCCCCGACAAACGCGTCGGACACCTGCATCCCCATGGGAAGAACCGCGTTCACGCGCGCAAGAAAGGCGTCGGGAGCAACCGGAGACACAAGCTCCAGCGCGAACCATTCGCACGCGCTGGTATACCCCGTCTTCAGCGCCGTTGCAAACGACATCAGCGGATGCGGATTAAAGCCGTTGCTGTATGCAAGCGGCAAATCCGCACGACGAAATGCACGTTGCAGCGTGCGCTGCACGTCCAGATGCGACGTGTACGCGATCGCTCTATTCTTCTGATATGCGGCAATCAGTTTCATACGCCTTCCCAAAGCATCCGTTGCAGGCCAACCGGCAATCCGGCGTGGTCATTGCCTGCATGGCTCGTTCCTGTTCTTGTTTCAAATAGGCATCCGTCACCACGGCATCGACCACCTGCCATGGCAGTTTTTCGTCCAGCAAACGTTCCCTGGATGCATACTCCTCCACCGTCAGTCCCTCGGCGGAAAACGCCTCTTCCCAAGCATCGGCACGAAAATGCTCCGCCCAGGAATCAAAACGACAACCACGCCTGTGCGCCTGGGCAAGCACCCCGGCAAGCCGTCGATCCCCGCGGGAAAAAGCAGCCTCCAGCGTAGACAGTGCGGAAGGATGACACCGAAGCTCCGCCCCGCGAATCCCCTTCATCGCCATGCGCAGAATCTGCTGCCTGCGTCGGATCTCCTCCAGCGTGCACTGGGCGCACCACTGAAATGGGGTGAAAGGCTTGGGCACAAACGTGGACACGCTTACCGTCAGGCGAAGGCCCTTGCCACGCTGCTCCTTCGGCAGACGGTAGAACATCTGACTGACCTTGCGCGCAAGATCGGCGATGGCGGCGACATCCTCATCGGTTTCAGTCGGTAACCCCAACATGAAATAGAGCTTAACCCCCGTCCACCCCGCTGCAAACGCATCTCCCACCGCGCGCAGCAGATCCTCCTCGGTCACGTTCTTATTGATGACGTCGCGCAGGCGCTGTGTACCGGCCTCGGGAGCGAACGTCAACCCCGCCTTTCGAACGGATTGCATTTTTTCCAGATCTGTCTTGAGCAGCGAATCGATCCGAAGGGATGGAAGGGCGACCGATACGCGCTGCTTGTCCATGCTGTCCATCACGGCGGGCAACAGGGTATGCAGCTCGGAATAATCACCCGTGGACAAACTGAGCAAAGACACTTCGTCATAACCCGTGCAGCGAACCAGATCCTCCGCCTGACCGAGCAGCGTCTGAGCTGAACGTTCCCGCACCGGGCGATAGATATATCCTGCCTGACAGAACCGGCATCCGCGTGTACAGCCGCGCATCACCTCAACTGCGACGCGATCATGCACAATGCCCATATTGGGCACAAGCTGACGTCCGACATACGGTGCATGCTCCAAATCCTGTACAATGGCGCGGCGCACACGATCCGGTGCAGAGCGTTCACGTTTATCCATGCCCATAAAGACGCCGTTTTCATACACCGGCTCATAAAAGGACGGAACATACACGCCACGAATTTTGGACAGGCGCACAAGCAGCGCATGTCTGGACAACCCTTCGCGCCGCGCGGCCCGCACAGCGTCAACCAACAGCGGCTCCACCTCTTCCCCGTCCCCGATGACAACCGCATCCATGAAAGGAGCGATCGGTTCCGGATTGACGGCGCAGGGGCCGCCGCAGACGATCAGCGGCATGTCCTCCGTGCGATCGGCGGCATAGAACGGAATATCCGCCAGTTCCAGCATGGTCAGGATGTTCGAATAGCACATCTCATACAGGAGCGAAAACCCAATTACGTCAAAGGATTTGAGCGGACGCCGCGTCTCGAGCGAAAACAGAGGAAGCCCGTTAGACTGAAGCTGTTCCGCCATATCCGGCCAAGGACAAAACACACGTTCACACGCAACGCCGTCCATCCCGTTGAGCACATGATACAGGATGCGCGACCCAAGATGTGACATGCCAATCTCATACACATCCGGGAAACACAAAGCAAAGCGAAACGCGGCGTCATCCTTGCGGATCATGTTCCACTCGTTACCGGTATATCGGGCCGGCTTTTCAACCGAAAGCAACAGCCGATGCAGCGTCGTCTCATCCATATATATTACTGTATTGAATCCCTTTAAGGTTATTTGCGCATTTCTGCTTATGTATTCTATCACACAATCAGGCGGCGGTCAAATGCATGTAAAACCTCGCCCACCGTAACCCTGGCGCCCAGCTTGGCAATGCCGCTGATCAGCATGCCCTCGTCCAGCTCTCCCATCTGATGCATCGCATCATCCACCACGCGCAGCAGGCCGTATTCCCGTCCGCGGAGCTGCCGAACCGCTTCAATGGCCGGAACCGACGCATGCAACGCCGTGACCTCAACACGCAGCGCATGTCCGCGGCGAACCGCATCGGCACGCCGCATAACGCCGCCCAGCTGTGCCTCCGGCAAGTGCAGCACGGCGCGCACGGCGGCAAGAAGCAGAAAGACGCCGATCACGGCAAGCCACAGCACATCCAGGTGCAGCAAGAACGCATACAGAGTACCGGCAATGAGCAGGCACGCCACCGTTACGGAAAGCCATGCGGCGACCGTCCCCGCCGTCCGTGTGCGCAGTCGCAGAGCAAGCAGGCTCTTCAGCACGCGTCCGCCGTCAAGCGGATAGGCGGGCAGCAGGTTGACAAGCGCCAACGCCATGCTTGCTCGATAAACCGGCAGGAGAATCCCCTCCCCTGCCGGAAACAACCGCACGGCGATAAGCAGCAGCCCGCAAAGCACCAGATTCAGCACGGGACCCGCGCAGGCAATCAGCCCTTCCTCCGCGGGAAGCATGGAGGATTCATCCATGCGCGCTTCCGCACCGAACGGATACAGCGTCAATGCGTATACGCGAACGCGAAGGCGTTTGGCCGTAAGCGCGTGCGCCGCCTCATGCAAAATCAACACACCGAGCGACGCCGCAAGCTGGGCAAACCTGCCCAGGATCGCAAACAGGAGCAGCATCGGCCACATGCCCCAATGAATACGCAGCTCCGTCCCACCTAGCGAAAAAAGGCGCATATCATTGGCCTATCTCGACATCCAAATAAGCAGCAGGGTCCTGGGGCGCACCGCTTTTGAGCACGGAAAGGCAGATCGTACCCCCAACACACACCGTTCCAAGCGTATCCCCTGCCCGGACAACCTGCCCCTTTTCAACCAGCACCTTGTCAAAACCGTAATAGATGGTCTCAAGCTCATTGCCATGCGCAATCCGCACGGAAAGGCCAAGCTCTGGATCGGTCTCCACGGCACGCACTTCGCCGAGACAGCAATTTGTCACCTCACCGGACGCGGCGGTAAAGCTGATCATCTGTCCGTCCCGGTAAAGTTCCACGCCTTCCGACGCGACAGGAGCCGCCCATTTGCTGACGCCGAGCAGCGAAAGATCGCCCGCATCGACAAAATGCAATGTGCCGAGCTGATCCTCTTGGTTGCCTTCCTGCTCTGCGGACGCGGCAGCGGCTACGGCGGAATTTTCCCCGGCATTGCGCCGTTCCGCGATGCGGATAATCAATGCAAGAACTGCGGCCAGCGCGCAAAGCCCAATTTTCACAGTCATCGACGCGGCACGAACCGGCGTGCGCGTATTCTGTTCATCGGGCATACGATCCAAGGGCCGATTGATGCGGACGGGACCGGACTCTTCGGTCACTCTGATATCCGAAATTTTCATGACACGTTTCCCCCTATGGGAAACTTTACGCGAGGAAGCGACCGTTCATGCTCCGTCCGCAAAAAAGCGGCATGCGGGCGAGAACGTCAAATGAATGCATCCGACAGGAGGGGCGGCGGCAAAGGCGCTATCGGCCAAGTGCGCGGCCGTCTGGCACAGCGTCGATGCTGAGGTTGCGGAACATAAGAACGCGCCGCAGCACCTCATAACCGTTGACATACTGCCGCTCTGGCGAAATCAGCCCAACATGCAGATGATTGGCGTCAGAATTTCCCGTGTTGCCAACCAGGCCAATCGGCTGACCGGCCGTGACGCGATCACCCTTTTCCACCATCTGAGAGTTCTTGAACATATGAAAATATAGAAACAAATACCCAAAATCATCCAATACCGCCACATAATACCCGCCGACTGCATTATAGCCGACAAAAGTCACCGTGCCGTCCGAGCAGGAATAGATGGTCGCTTTCTTTGCGGCAACTATGTCGGTGCCGGTATGCCTCCGCGTGCCGCCGGAGCGCGACTGATACCAGGTGTCCTTTAACGCGCCGGTATAGGCATCGTCCAACGGATAGACAAGCGAGGCAAGAAACGTCGGATCCAGCGATTGCAGCACATAGGGAACCTGCTCTCCATCCGTGTTGTAGAGCGTATTAAGATATGCATAATCCATCTGAAACTGAAAAACCGCGGTCTCGCCAAGATCGGCAAGCAGCACGTCCGGCGCCGGGAGAGAAAAAACCAGCTCAACCTGCTCATTCTCAACGACATAAAACTGAAGATGCGCGCTAAGCGCAGTCTCCAGCTTTGTGCTGAACCGTTTGTACAGGCAGGCCCACGTCCGCCAGTCATAGGAAAAATCCGTCACAACCCGGCAAATGCTGTCCGGCGGAAGGCAGCCGTTTGCAGCCTCCGTCAGTCCGCCGGCCAACGCTTCAACCTGTGCGGTCAGAAAACCGTTGATTGCAAGAAACTTGTCTCTGGACGCCGCGCATTGCCGATAGGTGCGCGTCGTAGCGCGGAGTGCGAAAAATGGATCAAGATCAATCGCAAACTCCTGTGCATCCAGATAGGCGCGACATGCAACCGTGACCGCGTCCACATCCGGCTCGCCGTCGTTTAACGCGCGCGCAGGCAACGCCGCCAGTAAAATGACAGCCGCCAGCAGAACCTCCGCCGCACGTCGTACCAGCCGCTGTGTGCATATCAACCGGGCTCACCACCCGATGAATCGCCAGACGATCCGCTGTCACCCGTAGAACCGGAATCGCCCGTGCTTTCGGCATCATCGCCGCCATCACTGCCTTCGTCGTCAGGCGGAGGCGGTGGCGCAAGATATTCATACTCTACATCGTGTTTTACGTCGGCAATAAGCCAGTTGTCCGTCCACGGCGTCTGGCCTGCTTTAAGCTTCAGCCCTTCCTTGGCGGCCGGCAAAATCATCTGTGCACGCAGAACCGCCAATTCCTGATCGTTCTTGCTTCCGTCCCGCACAAGGCAGATGGTGCCGGGCGCGCAGTTATAGTAGATCCAGCGCGCATCGGGAACCGTAAGCCGGATGCAGGCATGCGAGGCCTTGGAACCGAGATTGTTGTATGACTGAATGTCATAGGTAGAAAGATCCTTGCTCTTTTTATACAGAATGGAGTGCAGGTAGGTGCGGCCGTTGTTGACCTTGCCGAATTTGTCAATATGCACCCAATACTGCGCAGCGTCACCGTTGGCAAAATCACCGAAGCGAACGCGTGCCGCACCGATCGTATGCGTACCGCGCTGCGTCTCGGCGCCGATCTTGCTGCTTCCGGTAGAGCACAGCATATAGCGAACCGGTTGCGAAAGATCCGGTTCTCCGTCCGCACCCTTTAAGTAGACCAATACCAACTGCCAATAGACGTCGATAATGATGTAATAGGTGTCCGCGCTTGGATAGCCATCCTTAAGAATGTCCTGCGTCTTAACGGTCATGTCGTCAAGGCTGCCGATCAGCTCCTCAAAGGACATCGCGATCGACGGCGCATAGTAGTAAAACGGAATGGGCGAGGGCGTAGGCGTAGCCGTCGGCGTGGGCGTAGGCTCCGCCGTCTGGACGGGCGTGCTTTCCGCCTCCACCGCGACGACAACCGATGGCGGCGTAACCGGCGCTGCCGTAACGGCGGGCGTCGATTCCTCCGCGGCCTGAAATCCGGTTATATTGGAACACGCAGACAGCAACAGAAGCACCGCCGCAATAAAAGCATAAATCTGAAAACGATTCTTCATCCAAAAACCTCAACTATATGTTCGTGCCATTTTATCACAATCCATGCCGATAGTAAAGGCGGGGATGCGGGAAAAATGTCAAATCAAGATGAACACGCGAAAACGCGGCCCGAAACCGGGCCGCGTACAAAGAGGAAAACCGGTTTAGAATAGACCGGCAAACGGCATGCTGTTGATAAACGGCTCGAAAGAGGAGAAGTCAAACATCCAGGAGCCATTGACCTTGATGACGCGAAGCACGACGTCGTCCATCGTCCAATCATCGTCAGAGCCAGACAAAGCAAGGTCAAGCGTCAGCTCATATCCGCGCGTCACGCTGATCTCGCGCAGCTCGTCGCTGAGATCCTCCAGCTCATCAAACAGCTCCTTGCATTCCTTTGCAGACAGGCCCAGCTCGTCGGCCATGTTGTCCCAGTCCGAACGGCCATACGATTCGACGCTATCCAGTATGGAGCCAAGTGTGGTGGTGTTGATGTCGCGAATCCAGGTGCGTGCGGCCTTCAGCTCCTTTTTGGACAGCTCCTCACGGTCGGTAATGCAATAGGTCAGCCGGGCATCGGAGCCGTAGGTGTCTTCCATGTCGTTAAAATAATCTTCCAACTGCTCTTGAAGCTCAATGATCTGATCGCCGATTTCCTCATCAAAATCATCGCTCTTCTTAACAATTTGATAGATCTCCATCAGATCGCCCTCAATAAAATTGGGCATAACCTTGCGCACAATCCGAACAATGTCGGTGTCGCGGCGGTTGATCGTGCGGCACACATCGTTCAGCGGCGTTTTATAGTTGCTTCCAAGCAGGCAGCAAATCAAAGTCACCGCAATGATCACAGCCGCTGCTGCCGATGCAAGCACAATCCACCATTTTTTTAAAAAGGAGAGAAACGCGTTGTTGCCGGCGGGTCGCGGCGAGGGTGCGGACGCGGCGCGGCAGGGGCATGTTTCGCCCTCAGCCAGCTGCCTGCCGCAATTGGTGCAAAACGGCATAACCAATCCTCCCATGTCCTATTTATTGAACTAAGAATACCATATTGCTACATGCATTGCAATAATATACCGTTCAAAATGCAACAAAAAAGAAACGGACGGCCGCCGTTTCTTTTGCCGGTCAACTGTGTTCTGTTACGGATTCGTGCCGCCGGTTCCGCCCGTATCGGCGCCGGTATCTCCGCCGTCCGACGGCGCAGTCGTCGACTCCATTGTGGGGACGACGGTGGGCTGCTGTGTCGCCGCCGTGGTGGGAGCGGTTGTGGCGCGCGGCGTGGCCGTGGCAGCGGGCTTGTTTGCAGAATTGCACGCGCAGCCCGTCATCAGAATGGCGGCCAGCAACAGTGCCGGCAGGATGGTCCACACTTTCTTCAAGGGTTCTGCCTCCTATCTTCACTAAGATAGCGGTAGTGTACCCTGGCATTCAGCGTTCCATACACAAACCTTTTTTGCCGAGTTTTTTGCATTCGATGAGCAAAAGGCGCGCACGATCCCCGCTGAAAATGATGCGCATCCGTTTCGGCTCCAGGCGGTTTTTTCGCAGCGTACAGACAATATCAGCAAGCCGGTCGGCGGGATAGCACAGATACAGGCGGCCGCCGTTTTTCAAAAGCAGAAACACGGCATGAAGCATGGCGTCCATTTTACAATCATCCATGTGTCTAGCAGCGGCGCGTCCGGCATCCGGCCCAGGATCACCGGCCGAAAAGTACGGCGGGTTGCACAGGCAGACCGTAAAGCTGCCGTGACCGTAGCGCGCAGGCGCATCCTCCGCGTCAAGCACATCAAAGCAAAGCGGCTGACCGTTTCTCTCGGACGATTCACGGGCAAGCTCGATCTGTCTTGGATCAATGTCAATCCCGCGGCAAACAGCGCCCGTCATCGCCTGGCACAGAACGGCGATAACGCCGTTTCCTGTACCCACGTCCAGAACCAGATCCGTGCTTTTGACCGTCGCAAACCGGGCAAGCAGCACCGCATCCTCGGTAAAGCAGCCTGCGGCATCGTCCTGATAGATGCCGATCTCCCCGATATCCAACGTCTCCCAGCGCCGCATGGCGGAGGTTATGGATCAACCAGCGTGGCTACGTCTCCGAGCGTCACGCCGGTATAGTAATGCAGCAGAATCAGATCATAGGTGCTTCCTGCCAGAGCCATCCCGTTGGCGCCCGCCTGACTCATCCCGACGCCATGGCCAAAGCCCTTTGTCGAGAATACGATTTCCGTATCGGTATAACTGATCGTGAACATGGCGCTGTCTAGCCCCAACAGCCCCCGAACCTGTTTGCCGGTCAGCGTGACGCCGCCCAAGCGCGCCGCCTCCACGCGCCCGCTCGGGTACACGGACAGAATTTCAACGGCGCCTGGCAGCGCGGATGCGGTCAACGCAGCATCCGGATACTTTTCGTTCACCTTGCCGCAAAACACGTCAAACGCAAATCGCTCCTCCCCCGTCTGCCGGCTGCCCTCCTCAAGATCGCTGGAAACGGAACGCAAGTAGGGGAGCGTCGCGGAAAACACACGCTCCGAATCTTCGGTGAAGCCGCCTGCCGAGCTGCCGTGATACAACGCGTCAATGACGTCTCCGTCATACAGGAGAACTTGTCCGGCCGTGTCCATAACGGCTGCGGCCAGCTTGCCGTATTTGGCATTAAACTCATCGCCCCACCGCTCCTTCAGCTTGTCCGCCGACGCATACGCCTGACAGCACTGGCTGTTGGTGCAGATATCCGCATCCGCGCAGGTGCCGCATCCGCCATGCCGCATCTGATAAAGCGAATAGGTTCGCGTAGCAACCGCCTGCGCCTTGAGCGCTTCCGGCGCAAAGGAAACCGGCATTTCTCCGGAGACGACACCGAGTACATACTCTTCAAGGTTCATCTGCACGCATCGATCCTGCTTGTGATCATAAACCGTGATCCACTTGGTCTGAACGGTCTCATAAAACACCGACAGCGACGCCTCCGGACCCGGATCGGTGGACTGCGTCGGCTCCGGCGTGCCAAGACGGATCAGAACCGAGGTGACGGCGGGCTCGTCCACGGCAAGCACTTCGGTGGCAGCGCTGTCATTGCGGCAGGAAGCGGCACAGCCGCGGGCAATCAGAATCAGGACGGCAAGGCCGCCCATCAGGATCAGCAATCTTTTCCATGCAATACGGTACATTGTCGTCCCCCTCATGACCATTATATGACAGTACAGGAAAAAAGAACAGTCCGGAATTGACGGCAAAATAGTTTCCAGGTCAGGATGCACGTTGAAATGCCTGTTTCTTCATGATATAATACAGCCATGATCTGCCATTTTTCACCCGGCGCGGCGCGGCGCGAGCTGACGCCCGTCGACAACCTGTTTCTGAGCGAATATTTGCCCGATGCGGATGGCGACGCCGTTAAGGTGTATCTGTACGGGCTGATGCAATGCTATCATTCGGCCGTGGACAAACCCGTAAATGAGGCGTTATGCCTATCGCACGCGCAGGTGATCTGTGCGTTTTCCTATTGGCAGAACAAGGGGCTTGTGCGCATTGTGAGCGAGGATCCGCTGTCCGTAGAATATCTGATGAGCGAGCAGCCTGCGTCCACGACGGAGCCAACGGCAAAGTATGCGCGGTTTGTGCAATCGCTTTCCGCGCTTTTGGCGCCGCGTTCGTTGAAGCTGCGTGAGATGCAATGCGTTTACGACTGCATGGAAACCTTCGGTTTGGATGAGCGGACGGTGCTGGAGCTCATCTCCTACTGCATGGAGCAGAAGGGGAAAAACGTATCTATGAACTATGTCGTTTCGGTAGCGGAAAGCTGGCGAAACGAGGGTGTTGTCACACCGGAGCAGGCGCGGGCGCGCATTGACGATTACCGCATCAAAAAGCACGGTGCGTCGGAGGTTCTGCGCCGCTGGAACAAGCATCGTCAGCCCACCTGCGATGAAATGGCGCTGTATGACCGTTGGATTTCCGAGTGGGGTTTTGACCGGGAAGCCATTCTTGCGGTCTGCCCGCAGTTGACGGATGTCATGACGCCAACCTTTGAAATTCTTGGCGACCGTCTGTATACACTTTATCAGGCGCACCGGACACGGGCAACGGATATTGAAGAAGACCGGCAGGCCTTTTCCGACGATCGGGAGTTTTGCCGCCAGGTCTTTGCCCGCATGGGCAAGATTGAACCGCCAACCAAGACGCACACCGCGCAGATCGGCATGTTCCTGCACGACAAAGGTCTGCCGCGCGAAGTGATCCTGCTGGCGGCGGACGAATGTGCAAATGCCGAACGCCCGCTGGGCAAGCTAAAGACGATCCTTAGCGCATGGGCTGACAAGAACGTCCGCACCGCGGATGAAGCGCGGCGGCAGCTGACCGCATTTTCGTCAAAGCCAGGCGCACGGCGAAATGGAAAAGCGCACAGCTATGCCGAAAACCCGCTTCGGGACGAGGATGTTAATCACCTGATCGTGGATCTGAATGAGGATATCTGATGCAAGGAAGTTTTGAACAGCACTATACGGCCGTTCGCGAACAGAACCGGCGGGAGCAGGCGCGCAGGCAGACGGAATGTGCCGCGCGTTCCGGTGCGTTTTTAGGGTTTGCGGATGCGCGCGCAAACGCGGTGCTCGATGTGGCTGCGGGGCGCAGCACACCGGCAGAGGCGACGGAAACGATTCGGCGCGTGCGCTGCGAGGAGCATGCGCTGCTGCTGTCGATCGGACTGCCGCCGGACTATCTGGAGCCCGTTTTTACCTGCCCGCATTGCCGTGATACCGGCTATATCGGAGAGGATGTGCGCACGCCGTGCAGCTGCCTGCTTAAGATTCGTCAACAGGCGTTGTGTACAGCGTCCCGCATCAATGCGTACGAGACCTTTGAAAGCTTTGATGCAAAGCTTTTCTCCGATGAAATGGAGCAGAAGCGGCATCTGAACGCAAAGAAGCTCTGCGAACGTTTTGCCGGTCAACCGGCGGACACCCGCCCCTGCAACCTCCTTTTGACCGGAACGGCCGGCGTGGGCAAAAGCTTTCTTGGCAATGCCGTGGCATATCGCGCGATGGAGAACGGAACCGACAGCAGGTTTTTAACCGCGTATCAGCTCATACAAAACGCGCTGGACGGCATATCGCAGCATATTGACGGCGTGGCGGACGCGATGCGCGTGCCGCTGCTGGTTCTGGACGATCTGGGCGTGGAGCCCATGATCCCAAATATTACGCTGGAAACCGTGTTCAGCGTGCTCAATGAGCGCACGGCCACCGGAAAGAAAACCATGATCCTGACCAATCTGTCTCTTTCAGAGCTGCAAGCCGTCTACGGCGAACGCATTGCCTCACGGCTCTATGACGAGCGCAACACTATCGTATTGCAGCTGACCGGCGCGAACCTGCGCCGCGGAATAAGCTGATGCTGTATCTGTGCGCGACCCCAATCGGCAATCTCGGCGACATCACGCTGCGTGCGATCGATGTTCTCAAAAGCTGCGACGCGGTATACTGTGAGGACACGCGACATACGGCGCAGCTGATGAATCATCTGGACATTCATAAACCGCTGTTCAGCTGTCATGCACACAATGAGAAATCGCGCGCGAACGAGGTGCTTGCCTCGCTCAAGGCGGGCGCTTCTATTGTCTATGTCTCGGACGCCGGCATGCCGGGGATCTCGGATCCGGGCGCGGAGCTTGTCAAAGCATGCGCCGAGAACGATGTGCCATACACGGTGCTGCCCGGCGCGTCCGCGGTGTTGACCGCGGCCGTCATGAGCGGGCTTCCGCCCCAGCCATTCAGCTTTTTCGGCTTTTTGCCGCGGGAGAACCGGCAGCGCCGCGCAATGCTGGCCTCCATTGCGGCCTGTCCCCATCTTGTCCTGCTGTACGAGAGCCCGCATCGGGTCGCAGATACGCTTGGCGAACTTGCCGACCTTATGGGCGACTGTCCCGCCGCCGTCCTGCGTGAGCTTACCAAGCTCCATGAACAGGCGCATCGTGGCACGCTGCGTCAGCTTGCTGCCGCATTTTTGGACACCGAACCGCGCGGAGAATGCGTGATCGCCGTGCTTGGCGCGGCGGACAAACGCGAAGCGACAGATGCAGAGCTGGACGCATACCTGAAGGAAGCATTAAAAACTCTCTCCCTGCGGGATTCTGCGGCGGATGCCGCATCCACGTTGGGCGTAGCAAGGAAGCGTGCCTATTCGCGCGCGCTGGAGCTGTCAAGGCAATCGGGCCTGCAAATTGAATGAGAAAAAATGCTGCTGACGAGGCTGCCAATTTTGCTAATTTGGCAAAACGCATTTACATTGCCAGGAAATTCGGATAAGATAACAGTATATGAGTTGTTGGGGTAATCCAGTGGGGGGAGATGACAAAATTGGATATTTTTGCGGTAATTACACTGCTTGGCGGATTGGCGCTGTTCCTGTACGGTATGGAAGTGATGGGCGACGGCCTCAAGAACTATTCGGGTGACACGCTCAAGAAGGTGCTCGAAAAGGTCACACACAACGTCTTTTTCGGGGTCATTACCGGCATGCTGGTAACGGCGGTCATTCAAAGCTCTACTGCCACCATTGTACTCACCGTCGGCCTGATGTCGGCCGGAATCCTTAATCTCAAGCAATCCGTCAGCATTGTGCTCGGCGCCAACATCGGCACCACCGTCACCGCACAGATCATCCGTCTGATGGACATCAACTCAGCAGGCAACATTGTTCTCGAATTTCTCAAGCCCAGCACGCTGGCACCCATTGCCGCGATTCTCGGAATCATCTTTATCATGTTTATCAAGGTCAAGCGCCCCAAAAGCACCGGGCACATTCTTATGGGGTTTGGCATCCTGTTTACCGGTCTGCTCAGCATGACCTCCGCCGTTGCCCCATTGGCCGAATCGCAAGCCTTTGTTGATCTTCTGAGCCGTTTTTCCGCTATGCCGATCCTCGGCATCGTGTCCGGCCTTGTCCTGACGGTAATTGTCCAAAGCTCGTCCGCCATGGTCGGCATGGTGCAGGCGCTGTCGGTCACAGGCGCCATGACATTTAATCTGATTTTTCCAATTATTATGGGCATTAACCTGGGTACCTGCGTTACGACTGCTATGGTATGTTCGATCGGCTCGAGCAAGGATGCAAAGCGAGTCGGCATTGTGCACATTCTGTTCAATGTGATCGGCACCGTACTGTTCATGGTCGTCATGTCCATTTTGGAGCGTGTTGGCGCCTTTCCAACCCTATGGGACAAGATTGTCAACAGCGGCGATATCGCCAATTTTCAAACCTTCTTTAATCTTGTAACTGCCATCTTGCTGCTTCCGTTCACCGGACTGCTCATGAAGCTGTCCATGCTGGTCATCCGTCCGATCAAGGGCGAGCATGAAGATTTTTCCGCTCTGCGATCACTGGATGAGAAGTTGTTGGTAGCGCCGCCGGTCGCCCTTGAGCAGACATTTACGGCCACGACCTGTATGTCAAAGATCGCGCAGAAGAACCTGATGCTCTCGTTCGAACAGCTTACCAACTACGATGCAGCGCGTTGTGAGAAAATCTCGGGGCAAGAAGAGATGCTGGATGAGTTTGCCGATGAGGCAGGCCATTTTCTGGTCAAGCTGTCCGGTTGTATTGAAACAGAGGAGGAGAACGCGAAGCTGAACCTCGTTCTTCAGGCAGTCAATGACTTTGAGCGTATTGGCGATTACGCCATGAACATTGAGCATTTTGCCAAGCAGCTGGTCGACGAGAAGCTTTCCTTCTCGGATGAAGCAAAGAAGGAAATCGATATCGTTCGCCGGGCAATCAGCGAGATCGTGGAGCTTACCGTACAGGCCTTTTCCGCAGATGATCCCGATACCGCAAAGCGGATTGAACCGCTTGAAGAGGTCATTGACGAACTGGTGGACATGCTGCGCTCCAAGCATCTGGAGCGGCTGAAAACGGGCGAATGCACGGTAGACAGCGGCTTTGTGTTCCTTGAGACGCTGACCAACGCCGAGCGTGCTGCAGACCAATGCTCCAGCATCGGCCTATATATTTTGGGCGTAGTCGATAAAGATATCGTCAACAATCGGCACGCCTATCTGCGCAAGCTGCACCGCGGCAGTGATCCCGGCTATCTGAGCGAATTTGAGAAACGACGCAAGGAGTACCGTCTTGAGGAACCGTCCGATCAAGCAACGGATTGACGCGCACGAATGCGTCGTACTGAACGGATACCGGCAGGATATCCGCATACTCGGCGACTGTCCTAAAAACCCGTTGATTCTGGTGCTGCACGGCGGACCCGGGTTTCCCAACCGTCATGAGATTCTGCGCTGTTTAGAGCCGCTGACGCCGTATGCGACGCTGGTCTGTTATGATCAGCGCGGATCTGGCAAGGCATATCAATACAACGAACGGCAGTGTCAACCCCTGTCGCTCGCCTTGTTGGTGGATGATGCCGCGGCGATCGCCGCATGGGCGCTCAAACGATTTGGACAGGATCGGCTTATTCTAATGGGGCATTCATTTGGCAGCCTTCTCGGCGTCCTTTTGATTCAGAAGTATCCTGATATGATCACAAAGTTTATAGCAACCGGCATGCTGGCGGACGTCGCGGAGAACGAGGCCGCCTGTTATGCTTTTGTTTGTGCGGAAGCAAGGCGCAGGCAGGATTATGCGGCACTCCGACATCTTGCAAGCATTCCCTCTCCGCGCGGAGGCCGTTACCGCACGCTCAACGAAATGGGGGTCATTGGGGACTTAATCCGCAAATACGGCGGAGAACAGAAAAACGGTCATGCAGGGCTCGTCCAAACGACGCTGCTGCCCCTATTGAGAACGTCCGAGTACACATGGGGCGACATCAGGCGATATGCGCGGGGAATCCGATATTCCACAGAACAGCTTTGGAGCGAAACATGCGCCATATCGCTGTCCCGAACGGCAAACAGATTGCCGATTCCCGTTCTGATGATCACCGGCAGTCACGACCGCAACACGCCCGCCGAGGTTTCCCGACGCTATTATGCGCGTTTGGAGGCGTCCAAAAAGCAGTGGATAGAGCTGCCGGACGTTGCGCACGTCCCATATCTGGAGAATCCGCCGCAGTTCTGTCAGATTGTCCGACAGTATATCGTTTGTGACGATGTCATACCGGTTGCTGCTGCCGGCGAGCTGCAAGCATAATCGCCGCTGTTGCTGCGTCGATCGCGGGGCGGTGGTAGAATCCCGGCATTCTCTACAACCATGCTTTCGGACAGGCCAATCAAGGGGGATGCCTTGTTGATCCCAGGTTTTATGTATCGATGATGGTTGATGCCCGGCGCACGTCATGCGGGAATACAGCCGCTTGATACCATCCATACCTCGCAACGGACGCACGAAAAAGCGGCTCTCTCCAGATAGAGAAGCCGCTTTGATGTATAGACCGATGATGGATGCCTTGCCGCGCTTATTCTTCCTCTTCCTCTTCCTGCTTGGACTGCTCGATAATCTTCTGAGCGAGGTTGGCAGGCACGTCCTCATAACGAACAAACTCGCTGGTGAAGGAACCGCGCGCCTGAGTCATGGAACGCAGGTCAGTGGCATACTTGAACATTTCGGAAAGCGGAGCCTCCGCAATAACCTCGGTACCGCCATCCACGGGGTTCATGCCGAGCATGCGGCCACGACGCCGGTTCAAATCGCCAATGATATCGCCAACATAGTCGCTCGGAACAAGGATCTTATAGGAATAGATCGGCTCAATCAGAGCGGGAGCCGCCTTTGCGCAGGCCGCTTTGTAGGAAAGACGGGCAGCGCTCTTGAACGCGACCTCCTTGGAATCGACCGGATGATACTTGCCATCATACAGGGTGGCCTTGATGCCAACCATCGGATAACCGGCAAGAACGCCGCGCTGCATAGCCTCACGCAGACCCTTCTCAACGGCCGGGATATATTCCTTCGGAACCACACCGCCGACAATAGCGTTTACAAACTCGAAGTCTGTGCCGTCGGGCGCGGGCTCAAAACGCATTTGGACTACGCCGAACTGACCGCTGCCGCCGGTTTGCTTCTTATGCTTGCCTTCTGCCTCGGCAGTAGCGCGAATCGTCTCACGGTAAGGAATGCGCGGATCGGTCAGCTGCGCCTCTACATTGGCCTTGTTTCGAAGCTTGGCGCAGGTGACATCAATATGCATCTCACCCAGGCCGCAGATCAGAACATCACCCGTCTCGGCGTTCTTCTCGATACGAATGGAGGGATCCTCCTCGCAGATGCGGTTCAGGCCGGAGATAACCTTATCGTCCTCGCCCTGCTTCTTGGCCGTAACAGCCAAGCTGATACTGGGCTGCGGAAAGTCGATCTTCTCAACCATCACGGGATCCGACGCGTCGCACAGGGTGTTGTTGGTGTTGGTTGCCTGAAGCTTGGCCAGAGCGCCGATATCGCCGGCGTTCAGCCGATCGACAGAGATGCTCTTCTTGCCACGCAGGATGTAGGGCACGCTGGGTTTTTCGCTCTTCTCGGCATCCATGTTGTAAGGCGCGACAGAAATATCCAGAGAGCCGCGATGAATCTTCAGAATGGAATACTTGCCAAACTGATCGTTGATGGTTTTTGCAACCGTGGCAACAAACTTGCCGTCACGCGTTAGCACAACAGGCTCGCCAGTTTTGGGATTGGTGGCTGCGGGCAGCGGCACTTCAGCTGCGGTCGGCAAATAATGAATCATGTTGTCAAGCAGGGTCGAAACGCCAATATTCTGCACAGCACAGCAGCAGCAGACCGGCGTTACCTCGCCGCTCATCACGCCCTTGGACAGTCCTTGCAGGATCTCCTCACGGGACAGCTCGCCCTCTTCGAAATACTTCTCCATCAAAGCTTCATCCGTCTCGGCAGCGGCCTCGGTCAGCTTTTCATAGAGCGACTGTGCTTCATCCTTCAGCGCGGCCGGGATCTCGATCTCCTTTTCGCCCTTGGCGTCAAACAGCTTGGCCGACATGTGGACGATATCAACATAGCCCTTGAACACGCCGCCTTCGATGATCGGCAGCTGAATGGGGACCACGCTCGGGCCGAACTTCTCATTGATGGCGGTCATAACCTTCTCGAAGTTGGCGTTCTCACGATCCATCTGGTTGATGACCATCATGCGCGCTTTCTTTTGCTTCTGGCAGATTGCCATGGCCTTCTCGGAGCCGACAACCGGGCCTGAGACGGCGCCGACTACAATCAGCGCGCTGTCCGCCAGCGCCATAGCGGCATAGACCTCGCCATAAAAATCAAAGAAGCCCGGCGCGTCGATCAAATTGATCTTGGTGTTCTTCCATTCGAGCGGCGCAAGCGCCATGTTGATGGAAATGGTGCGCTTGTTCTCCTCCGGATCAAAGTCCGTGGTCGTGGTGCCGTTCTCGACCTTGCCGAGACGATCCAGAAGACCGGCGTCAAACAGCATGGCCTCGACCAACGTTGTCTTTCCCTCACCGCCATGACCGAAAACACCGATGTTGCGGATCTCGTTCGCCTTGAATTCCTTCATGTATGCTCCCCCTATTGGAATGATGATACGATATCAAAATGTTTGATCTGTGACAGATCAACCCATTTTAGCCAAATGCTATTGTATCAGAAAGAAACGGGCTTGTAAACCACAAAATTCCCTCTGATGCGGAAAAAAAAGACCGTCCGAAGCGTTCAGATCAGGTCGATCAGATAGGCGATGGCTGCAGCGAGCTGCACATCCTCCTCTGCGGTAAGGAGCGAAACGTCCTGATTCATCAATTCCTCGGACAGTTTGACCTCGATATCCGGAGCCAGCCCCGCATCCTGAATGCACACGCCGGATGGCGTATAGTAGGCGTCCGTCGTCATTTTGAGATATCCGTAATTGCCGTTGATATGGAAGTAGGACTGCACAATGCCCTTGCCATAGGTTGTGGTGCCGACAAGCACGGCCGCGCCGTTGTCATGCAGGGCGCCCGCCAGCAGTTCGCTGGCCGAAGCGGAATATCCGTTGACCAGCATGACGATGGGAACATCCTTGTCACGTCCATCGGCGTTGGTGCGGTAGACCACCTCTTCCGCGCTGCGTGAGCGAACGGTCGTAATCACGCTGCCCTTGGGCAAAAAGTACTCCGCAATGCTGTTGACATCGGTCAGAAGCCCGCCCAGATTGTCCCGAACGTCCAGCACAAGCCCTGTCATGCCCTGCGCGTCCAGATCCTCGAGAGCGGCTTTGACCTCCTCAACGCATTTTCCCTGAAACCCCTTGATGCGAATGTAGCCGATATCGGCATCCAGCATGCGGTGCTCCACATAGGGGGAATAAACCTCGCGCATCGAAACGGAGAAGGTTTGTTCCTCCCCGTCGCGAAGCACGACAAGCGTATTGACGTCCCCGACCTCCCGGGATACGTTGTCCAAAAAGGCAGACAGATCGGTGTATGCGGCGGCATCGGCGTCGTTGATCCACAGAATACGGTCTCCCGAAAGCAGACCCGCCTCCGATGCGGGCGTATTTTCAAAGACGCTGGTAATGTAAAAGCCGCCGTCCTCCTGCATGGTAACCAGCACGCCCATGCCGACGTAATTGCCGGAATTGGACTCAAGAAGCGTGGCATATTCCTCCTCCGTATAATAGGCGGCATATTTATCGCCCAGATTATCCGCGATGCCACGCAGGGCGCCGGTCAGAAGCTGATCGTCGTCCAGATCCTCATAATAATAATAGTTTTGGGAAACAAGGCCGACGGCCTCTCCCACCGTGATCAAGCTGCCGTAGCGATTGGCAAAATAGAACGCAGTCGCTGTCACCGAGAGGACAGCGACCGCGATAAGCACCAACGCCAGGCGAAAGCCGCGAAGGCCTTTGCGTTCCGCAATGCGAGGCTCTTCCATGGATCACATCACCATATCCTGTAAGAAGGACGGAAGCTGATTTGCCGAGCCGCTGACCGAAAGAACAATGTGAATCCCATGCTGGTCAGAAAAGCTCTTGAGCTGGTCAAAAAAATCTTCCAATGTGCTCAAATCGTGACGAACCTGTTTGAGGAAAGCATCGACAAAAATGTACTCCAGATCGTAATCAGAAGCGGCAAGACCGCAAAGGAACCCGTAAAACATTTTCGGACCTACCACGCCATACTCCGTCGTATTGACAAAACGGATGGCGTAATCCAGGTCGTACATATAGCTGTTGTCATCATCCAGAAAAATCGTGCTCCCTTTGGCTTCTTTGGAAAGACGGTTCGCCAGATCCAGAATGCGTTTTGTTTTGCCGGTACCCTTTTCCCCGAAGATGATCTGAATCACGATAACACTACCTCCGTTCGTTCTTTGTCTCATTTTACATCATATTCCGCTTTTCCACAAGCCAACAATATGAAATACTTTGTGACGTCTTTTTGGTGCGAATATTTTGAATGGTGCCAAGCTTGTGCCATGGCTTTATCGGTGCAATCGGGCATCCTTCATTGACGAAACGGCAACAAGTGTTATAATAAAGTAATACAAGAAATAAACGGAGGCGATAACATGTTCTGTTCCATCAACGACTGCCTCACCCTGTCAAACGGGGTGAAGATGCCCTGTGTCGGATACGGCACGTGGCAGACACCGTCCGGCGACGTCGCTTTTGACAGCGTGAAGGCCGCGCTGGCTGCCGGATACCGGCACATCGATACCGCGGCCGCCTACGGCAATGAAGATGATGTGGGCAGAGGCATCGCCGCATCCGGCGTCAAGCGCAGCGATATATTCCTTACGACCAAGCACTGGATCACCGAGCGGGGATATCAGAAAACCGTTGCGGCCGTTGAAAGCTCACTCAAAGCATTGGGAACCGACTATATCGATCTGTATCTAGTTCACTGGCCCTGCACCGAGAAATCCAGCCCCAACTGGAAGGAGATCAACGCTTCCACATGGCGGGGATTTGAAAAAATGTATCAGGATGGCAAGATCCGGGCAATCGGCGTATCCAATCATCTTCCCGAGCATTTGATGGCTCTTGAGGAATCCGCACAGATTAAGCCCATGGTCAATCAGATTGAGGTGCATCCCGGCTATTATCAGCCCGCGTGCATCAGCTGGTGTCAGGCACACGGTATTGTCGTAGAGGCCTGGTCGCCCCTCGGCAGCGGAGCCGTGCTAAAGGACATCACGCTTGGCAAGATCGCAGCCAAGTACGGCAAAAGCGTTGCGCAGATCTGCATTCGTTTCAGTTTGCAGCTCGGCGTTGTGCCGCTGCCCAAATCGACGCATGCAGAACGGATTGCGGACAACATGCAGGTGTTTGACTTCGCCCTGACTGACGACGACATGACCGCCATTATGACCATGCCGCCCGTCGGCTACAGCACCTATCATCCCACGGAAGCGCCTGCCGACACGCTGTTCGGCGGCAATTACGACATCTGATCCTTCTTCAATGATCCGAAGGGAGCGAACATCCGATTCGCTCCTTTTTTTGTATACAACGACCGAGCGTCGGCACAGGCGGTTCAGCTGCAGCGAAGCCGGATATAAAGATTGTGTTCAGAAGCTGCCGCCAAGCTTGCAAGTGCATGCTTTATAAGTATAATAAGAATGGATGTATTTGCGATAACAATGTTGGGATTGCCGTCCGCATTTGCCGGCACGGCGGCGCGCACCGCACGGCAGAAAATCGGGGATATGGAATGAAAGAGAAAATGAGACGCACCGTAAGCGATAAGGAAAGAAAAACAGGGTTGGACATCCTGAAAACCATCGGAATTCTGGCCGCTGCGGGCGTGTTTTGCGAGCTGATGCGGCTTTGGGGCACAGACGCGGAGAATTATGCCTCCATGATCTTCATCCTCGCGGTATTTATGACCGCCCGGGTAACCAGCGGATATATTCTTGGAATTGTGGCGTCCGTGATCGCGGTTCTTCTGGTAAACTTTATTTTTACATACCCATACTATCATTTCAACTTTACACTGACCGGATATCCGTTGACCATTGTTTGCATGCTCGCGGTATCGGTCACAACCAGCGCAATCATGACGCAGATGAAGCTTAGCGAAGGAATCAAGCTGGCGGGTGAAAAGGAGAAAACCCGCAGCAATCTGTTGCGCGCCGTCTCTCACGATTTACGGACGCCGCTGACATCCATCCTTGGGACGACGTCCGCAGTTATTGAGAACGATGCGACGCTGACAAGCGAGCAGCGCATTAAACTTTTGATTAACGCACGGGACGACGCGCAATGGCTGATCCGCATGGTGGAGAATCTGCTGGCCGTCACACGCTTTGAGGGTAACGACGACGCCCGAATCACCAAAACGCCGGAAGCGGCCGAGGAGGTCGTTGCGGAAACGGTGAGCAAATTTAAGAAGCGCTTCCCCGATTGGCAGATTGCGGTCAGCGTGCCGGATGAGCTGCTGATCGTGCCGATGGACCCCATACTGATTGAACAGGTGTTGCTGAACCTGTTGGAGAACGCCGTTCTGCACGGAGAGTCCTGCGACAAAATTGCATTAACGGTTAAACGATCCGAGGATATGGCCGTGTTTGAAGTAAGAGACAACGGCGTTGGTATTGACCCGGTTAAGCTCGCGCATATTCTGGAAAACGGAACGGGCAGCACTGCTGCTGCCAACATAGACCACAAACGCAATATGGGCATCGGACTGTCAGTCTGCAACACCATTGTCAAGGCGCACGGCGGCGTTATGCGCGTCTTCAACGGAAAACCGCACGGCGCAATCTTCCAGTTCGATCTGAAAATCAAGGAGGAATGAACGATGTTTGATAAGCGAACGATCCTCGTCGTGGAGGATGACGTAGGAATCGGCAATTTTATTGAAACGATTCTTCGCTCCAACGGCTATGCGACGCTGCGCGTTGACAACGGATCCACCGCCGTGATGATGATTACCTCCCGCTGTCCCGATCTGATCATTCTCGATCTTGGACTGCCGGACATGGATGGCGTCAAAATCATCAAGGACGTGCGTGAATGGACGGGCATTCCGATCGTTGTTGTTTCTGCGCGCACGCATGAGCGGGACAAGGTTGCGGCGCTGGACCTCGGCGCCGACGACTATGTGACCAAACCGTTCGGAAGCGCAGAGCTGTTGGCGCGAATCCGCACCGCGCTCCGTCACGCGGAACGGCGGGACTCGCTGCCGGAATCCAGCAGTTCCGGCAGGTTTACAGCGGGGGAGCTCACCATCAATTATGACAAACGCCACGTTTATCTGTCCGGAACGGATGTTCACCTTACACAGAACGAATACAAGATTGTGGCGCTCTTGTCACACTATGCCGGACGCGTGCTGACCTACGACCACATCATCAAGGCCGTTTGGGGACCCAACACGGGCGGCGATAACCAGATTCTGCGTGTGAACATGGCCAATATTCGCCGCAAGATCGAACGGAACCCCGCAGACCCCCAATATATCTTTACGGAAACCGGCGTCGGGTATCGGATGGTAGACGGCGATTAGTCGCCCCTACCCCCCATCCCCTCCCCATCCCCTGTGCCCCTTGCGGCAGTCATGCCGGGAAAATTAACCGGTCAAAAGAGAACGGACGGCGTCTTGTTGCCAAGGCGCCGTCCGCATATGGTTTCAAATTGTCGTCACGCCTGAAGCAGCGCGCGCTCCTTGCGCCGCTCGGCGCGCATAATCGGCATCCACTCGCAAAACGCGAGTACCAGCGGCAGACCAAGACAAATGGGCGTCATAAAAATACAGTTGATAAACTCCTTGCGTGCATCGATGTATTCTTTGCTATGCATATGTTTCTTTCCCTCCATGCTGCGGTCGCTCGACCCAAATTACGGTTATGATAGCATGATACTATGCGGAAAAAAACCTTGTTTCGCGTTTCTTAACGCGGAATGAACGCCACATGCACACCTCTGTACGCTTCTTAATCTTTCCCGGTACCCGACCGGCGCACAAAAGCGAGAGCCCGCGTCTGCGGGCTCTCCGACGATTCGTCATTCCAAATCCAATAAAAATCTGTCACTCGATGGCGATCAAAGCAACTGCGCTTGCATATTCGCACGCGGAGACGCGGGCGATCACATCATCCACATCCGCCTGCACATTTGTCATATCGAGGGAAAGCACCACGCTCGCGCTGCCGTGAATGGGCAAGCTCTGCGTAATGGTCAACACATTTGCGCCAAATGAGCTGAGAAGGTTCAGCATATCGCTCAAAACGCCTTTTTTGTGTGCCAGGAGCATACTGATGACCGCGCGCCTGACAAGGCCGTCCTCATCGTTGGGAGAAAAAATGAAATCCTTATACTTATAATATGTACTGCGCGAGATGCCGACGCGCTTGACGGCCTCGCTGACCTCTTTGACGCTCCCGCTCCGCAGCATGGCGCGCGCCTCCACCACTTTTTCATAATAGTCCGGTAAGATCCGCTTGTCCACAATCAAGTAATTGTTACGCATCCTTCCTCCTCCACAGTGCCTGCCCTGTCGACAGCAAGCGGCATGACCCGCCACGCGCCGCGCACGCGGGCGATCCGTTTTGCCATCGCCTTTGGAAACTCCGGGTCAGCATAAATGCTCATCAGAGTGGAGCCCGACCCGCTCACATAGAACGCGATACACCCCTCAGACAGAGCCGCCTGCTTTACCTCGTCAAAGCCGTAGAGCAGCGGTGTGCGGTATGGCTCATGCATCCTGTCGTGCAACGCACGGGCGATCGCCTTATCATCGCCGGCCGCAAGCGCCGGAATCAGCAGCGACGCATGTCCGATATTGTACACTGCGTCTGCATACGGGACAAATGCCGGCAGCACAGCGCGCATGTCGCGCGTACAGGTCTCGTAGCCCGGCACAAACGCACAAAAGCGCAGCCGTTCGGAAATTGGCAGCTGTATGGCCGCGGGCCCATCGTCATCCATCATAGCGGCGGTAAGCCCGCCAAGCAATGCAGGCGCAAGGTTGTCTGGGTGACCCTCCAGCGCGGTGGCAATCTCCAAAATATCGTGTCTGCTCAGCGCGTGCCCGTGCAGGGCGGAAGCGCACGCGGCGCCGGCCAAGCAGAGCGCAGCCGATGAGCCGAGCCCGCGCGAAATGGGGATCCTGCTATCAATATACATCCTCAGGCCACGCGGCGCAAGACCCATCCGCTCCATAGCCTTCTCATAAGCCAGATATGCAAGGTTGCTTCGTCCGGCAAACTCTGCACGCGTTCCCAGAATGTGCAGCGCATCGCCATCCTCCTCCGCCATGGTCACACGCAGGTAAAGCTGCAATGCAACCGCAAGGCAGTCAAAGCCCGGTCCCATGTTGGCGCTTGATGCGGGCACGCGGACGGTAACCTTATGGTCTTCCTGCTTTTTGCTGAACATAGGACAGCATCTCCTCCTGATCAATCACGTCGGGATGAAGAACCAGGGCGTCGCGCAGATCGCTCAGGTTCTTCGGTATTGGCACGCCGGTCTCCGAAGCAAGCGCATCCATGGCAGCAAACTCATCCTCCGCCGTCTCTGCACCTCGGATCGCCTGAAGAACCGGGCGGGAGAACTTATAGGCCGACGCAGTTGACAGCACCACAAGCGGACGGTGGGTGCGCATTCTCTCTGCGGCGCAAAACGCGACGGCCGTATGCGGATCGATCAAATATCCGTAATCACGCCAGACGCGGCCGATCACGGAGCGCGTTTCCTCATCATTTACACTGGCAGCACGAAACGAGCGGTGCAAGGCGGCTTTGATCCTGTCCGAAACCGCGTAGCGGCCTTCTTCGGCGAGAAGGCGCATATAGCCCGCTGTCTCGCTTTCATCACCGCCACTGAGCAAAAATAAAAGCCGTTCCAGATTGCTGGACACCAGAATATCCATGCTCGGCGACAGGGTTCGGTAAAACGGTCGACGCCTGTCATACACGCCGGATGCAAGAAAGTCTGCCAATACGTCGTTTCGATTGGATGCGCAGATCAATGTGCCGATTGGCAGTCCCATCAGGTTTGCAATATAGCCAGCAAGGATATCCCCAAAGTTACCGGTAGGAACGGCAAAATCAACCCGCTCACCAAGGCGGGTGACCCCCCGGCGAACCAGGTCCGCATATGCCTTGAAATAATACATCACCTGCGGCGCAAGGCGGCCAATGTTGATGGAATTTGCACTTGACAGCCGGACGCCGTCCGGAAGAACCGCGCTGTCCCGATCTGCACGTCCGAAAATTCGTTTAACCCCAGACTGGGCATCGTCAAAATTGCCCCGCACGCCGCAAACGCTCACATTTTCGCCGCGCTGTGTCACCATCTGCGCTCTTTGTACGGCGCTCACCCCTCCGTGCGGGTAAAACACCGTGACACGTGTACCGGGAACATCCGAAAACCCGGACAGTGCCGCCTTCCCTGTATCGCCGCTGGTTGCCGTCAGGATCATAATAGTATCCGTCACCCGTTGTTTTTTCTTGGCTCTTGTCAGAAGATGCGGCAGTGCGCAGAGTGCCACATCCTTAAACGCAGCGGTTGGCCCATGATAAAGCTCCAGAACAAAGACGTCCCCCACCGTTGAAAGCGGGACAAGATCGTCCGTTTCAAAACGACCCGCATACGCACTTTGAACAATATCGCCGCATTCCTCCTCCGAATAGTCATCGAGAAGCGCGGAGAGCACCGCCACCGAGATTTGCGGAGCAGACATGCGGCATACGGCGGAAAGATCCAGCCGTGGCAACGATCGCAGCATGTACAAGCCGCCGTCCGGTGCAATTCCTTTGAGAACTGCGGCGCTTGCCACCGCGCGGATGCTTCTGTCCCGGGTGCTTTGATAATCCATAAATAACTCCAAAAAGGTATTGCATTTCTGCTGCTCATATGATACATTGTTTTTCAATCAAATACAAGTGTTTTTATTTTGAGGACACGCAGGGGGCGGAAATTGAAGGTAGCGATACTGGGATTCGGGACTGTCGGCAGGGGCGCATATGACGCCGCGAATCGCACACTGGGCGCCATTGAGGTGGCAAAGGTCTTTTGCCGGCACAGCATTGACTGTGCGGAGGCTGTGCGTACGTCGTGCATCGAGGATATCATAAGCGACCGCTCGATCGAGCTTGTGATTGAGGCGATGGGCGGAATAGAACCCGCTCACTCCTACGCGATGCGCGTTATCCGAAGCGGCAAGCATTTTGTCAGCGCCAACAAGCAGCTGATCAGCGCCAGCCTGTGTGAGCTCGCCAATGCGGCGGAGGAAAACGGCGTAAGTCTGCGCTTCACCGCGTCAGCCGGCGGCGGTATCCCCTGGTTTGTGAATCTTCGCCGAACCATGCGTGCCGACACAATTGAAGCGATCTGCGGCATTGTCAACGGCACAACCAACTATATTCTGGACGCCATGTCGGCCAAAGGCGACGATTATCTGACGGCGCTTCGTCAGGCGCAGCAGCTCGGGTACGCCGAGGCCGATCCTTCCGCCGATGTATCCGGATTGGATACCGCAAGAAAATGCGTTATCAGCGCAAGTCTTGCGTTTGACGCCCTAATCTACGAGAGTGAAGTACCATCCGAGGGCATTGGGCCGTGGACGGAGGACGTCATGCGTGCGGCGGCACAGGAGCCATCCTTGCGCGGGCGTGTGATGCGGTTGATGATGCATGCGGGACAGGCAGAAAATGGCATCTACGCCTATGTGTGTCCTGTGCTTGTTTCTCCGGACTCGTTTGAAGCGGAGGTTTGGGGGTGCAACAACCTTCTTTCCTTCCGCGCAAAGCACACCGGCGTGCAGCGGTTCTACGGACAGGGCGCAGGCATGGAGCCCACGGGCACCTCTGTGATTCAGGATGCGTTGGACATTGCATCAGGCGACGGCGGATTCTATGTGCCGGCAGTATCTGAGCGAATGCGCATCGACAACGCCTCCGCCATACGTCGCTTTTTCGTTTGCGAAGCAGGGAGGACGCGCACGGTTCAATGCGCCGTGTCGGAAATGTTCCTGCATGCGGCGGCGGCGCGCGCGTCACATGAGACCGTGTACTTTGCGGAAATCAAAGGAGAATGACAGATTTATGATAAAAGTTACAAAATTCGGCGGCTCGTCTCTTGCGGACGCGCATCAATGGGAGAAGGTACGGCGCATCATTCGCGCGGACGATACGCGAAGGATTGTGGTTGTGTCCGCGCCGGGAAAGCGGAGCAAGGATGACAACAAGATCACCGATTTGCTGTATCTGTGTCATGCCCATCTAAAATACGGCGTATCATACGAATCGGTGCTCTCCCTCGTTGAACAGCGTTTTTCGGAGATTCGAACGGGCTGCGGGCTCTCGTTTGATCTCGACGCGGCGTTTAGCGTCATTCGCTCGCGCATGAATCGGGATATCCCGATTGATTATCTGGTGTCCCGGGGCGAGTATCTCTGCGCAAGACTCATGGCGGAGTATCTCGGCTATTCGTTTCTGGACTCCGCGGACTGGCTGTATTTTGATTACAGCGGCAAAGTCAACGCGGAAAAATCTTGTGCGGCGCTGGAGCATGCGCTGATCGAAAAGCAGCGGCTCGTGATCCCCGGCTTTTACGGCGTTATGCCGGACGGCGGCATACGCGTGCTGTCACGCGGCGGTTCTGACGTGACGGGCGCGATCGCAGCGGGCGCGGTCAACGCATCCATGTACGAAAACTGGACGGACGTATCCGGCATTCTGATGGCCGATCCCGCTATCGTAGAAAAGCCCAAAACGATTGAACGCATTACCTATAACGAACTGCGTGAGCTGTCCTATATGGGCGCGCGGGTCATGCACGAGGATACCGTCTTTCCCGTTCGGGAGAAGGACATTGCCCTCAACATCCGCAACACCAACGACCCCGATGCGCCCGGCACGCTGATACGGGAACGGTTTGACGTCGAAAGCCCCGAAGAACGCGCCCGGTTCATCACCGGCATTGCGGGGCGGAAGAACTTCTCCATTATATCCGTCTACAAAGCGCACATGTCCGGCGAGGCGGGCATCATTCGCAAGGTTCTGGAGATCTTTGAAAAATTCGGCGTGCGAATTGAGCATATCCCCTCCGGCATTGACAGCTTCTCCATCGTGGTAAGCACAGAAAAGAGCAAACCCGTGATCTATGACATTCTGTCGGAGATCAAAGCGGTCTGTGACCCAGACGACATCTCCATGACCGACAATATCTCTTTGATCGCCACGGTGGGACGCAGAATGGCGCTGCGCCCCGGCATATCCGGCAGACTGTTTGCCACGCTCGGCTCGAGTGATATCAACATCCGCATGATTGCGCAGGGTCCGGACGAAATCAACATCATCGTCGGCGTTGAGAATGCGGATTATGAAAAAACGATTCGTGTGCTGTACGACAGCTTTGTCAGGTAGCCCGGCCACCGCGTCCAGCGCGCGTGAGATGTCCTTGAGCGCGAATACGCCCGTATTGCGAATACCGCCGAGCCGGTTGAAGATGTCTGTAATCTCCTCGGAACTGAACTCCGAGAACAGCCGCTGCATCTCCGGCATGTCCACGTCCAGCATGTGGCGGGAATCAGGCAATGAAAAAGCACCCTCCCGGGTGCTTGATGCATCGATATCGGTTACAGCGTCGGATCGTCCAGCAGTTTCTGCAACGCTTCCTGCTGCTCCGGATCCGGATATCGATCTATCCCGTCGATCAGCGCTTGTGTTGCCGCGTCCATTTTCTCCGACGGCACTTGTGTCTCCTGTGCTCCATTTGAGGACGGGGATTTCTTCTGGTCTGACATCGTTGTTCCTCCATTCTGCATAGTTAAATATACCACTTTCCGCATACTTTGTAAAGATTCTATGCGGCTTGTCCTTGATGCTTTGCAAATACTTTAGGCTCAGATACCGTCCCGTCTCGGCAAACCGCGATGCGGCACGCATGATAGACGATTCCTCCGATACCTCGTTGTAGTAAAGATTGATTGACTTATATCCGTATACGTGTTTGAGCTCCTGTGCAAGACGAATCACCGACTCGCCTCCGACACGCGGAATAACAAGGTTCTCACCACGCCGCGCGGCTATGCGTAATGCTTTGTCAGCGATATCTGCGCTGGCGTTCTGAACATAACCGGCGCCGTACCCGTCATCGTAATATTCATTGAACCACGGCTTGACCGTGTCGGAATCCGGAATCCGTGCGCCATATTCATACGACAGCCTGTCGGCAAACACAGCAGACTTTCCGGCTGCCGGCCGGCCGATGATGATAAACGCCTTCCTCTCGCGCCGAACATCACCGGTATACTGTTCCACTTTGTTGATTTTCTTGATCTTGAATTTTCCGTTGTCCTGATACGACCCTACTGCGCTGCCGTGCTCCGCATCCAACAACCGGTATACTGACCGCTTCCGAATTTTATCGATCTTTTTGTTCTTCCCGACAGGATAATCCTTGTCTAGGGTGCTGTCTCGTTGCGAACGTTCCTGCGCAGCCATTATTTTCGGATCACTCATGAGGACGTCTAATGGAATGTAAGCCCCATCCCACGCAGCCGCGGTGATGTATGCGAGGTCTTTGTTTTTCCAGTCCTTGAACCGTACGTCATGTGCGTAACGCAGTTTCGCCTCATCTGTTATGTAGCCTTGATAATTCACGTCCAGCATGGCACGCACACCGGCAGATTGTGAACTTTCCGCAGGAGTGTTGTTTTTTTCAGAGGGAGTGGATATACTTTTAATAGAACCGTACTTGGTTCCCCCGAACGGCGTACTACGCCCTAAGGCCTGGAACCAATCGTCGGTTCTTTTTTTATCTCCCGACAAGAAACATATGTTTCGTTCTTCAAGAATCTTGTCAATATCATGCGTGCGAACATGTGAACTCCGTACTTTGTTCACATAAATGATTTCTGGATCCAGCTCGCTCCCTCTTTGAAAAGAGTTAATACGAATCATCACACCGATGGGATCATTGTTGTAAAACATTTCACCGAACACATACACATTGCCGTCAACAAACTCTGATGCGACTATCGGATCTTCAAGTAACGCAGGAATCGCCTTCAGAACCATAGTGTTCATTTCATTTGGGTGGTCTCGCAGCATTTTTACGGCCTTGCTTTGATCTAGTTGAATAGGAGCGTCTGGAACGTTGATCGATGTAAGCGCTTGACTCGGCCTTCCCAGCGTGAAGAATCCGCCATGGTCGCGCATGTCCCAGTTGTCTATTTCGTTCGCATACTCTGGGTTAATCATCATCCGCACGCCGTCATCCGCCTGCGTTTCCTCCGCCGTCTGACGAGTTATAACAGGCTTTGCTTCCGCGTTCTTTATGGCGGTGAACAAACTTTCATACCACTGGTTGACGGTCTCTTGCGTGCGTACAAGCTCAGATTTAGCAGAGTACCATTGCCCACCGCGCAGGAGATTCTTAATCTTTGCCAACAGCTTATCCAGATGCTCCCGGATCGTTCGTGCCGCTTCCGTCTCCTGTTCCGAAAACCTTTTCAGCTGTTCCTCGTCCGATAACATCCGCTCACACAGCGACGCCACGGCCTCGTCATCCGCTTCCTGCTTCCCTGCTTCCGTGTCCAGGTTCAAATGATACGTTCCCGCCTTCTCCTTGACGGTCTTATCAAACTGTGCTTGCCCCACCTCACGAATCAGTGCGTCGCGCAGTTTTGTGTATTGTTATCCTGTATTGGAATCCGCGAGTGCAGCAGCATGCGTAACACGATCGCTAAAAGCGCCCAACCATTTATGCAGTTGGGGGTAAGTTGCGAAAGTGTTTCTATTTTGTGCTTTATTTCTCTCCGTACCTCTCAAAAAGGTTCATTAAGCTTCTCTGCTTCAACACATCGCAGTTGTCACGATTGTAAACTGCTTTTTAAGTTTTGGTTTACAATGATCGTTTATACTGCTATACTTAAGCGAAAAAGCGCACCCGGACAGCTCCTTTTGGCAGCGGTCATGCAGGGGTATTGTCCTTTGGGGCAGTTGCACGAAAGCATGGGAGAAGAAAGTGAAGAACATTACAGCAAAAAAAATTACCTTAATCGGCCTTTTTACGGCGCTCATAACTGCCGGCGCATTCATCCGAATCCCAGTGCCCGTTGTGCCTTTTACATTACAGTTCCTTTTTACCACTCTTGCCGGGTTGCTTCTGGGCGGAAAGCTTGGAGCCATCAGCGTTGGCGTATATGTTCTTTTGGGACTGGTTGGCCTGCCAATTTTTGCGTCAGGCGGCGGCATTGGCTACATATTTAACCCTACGTTTGGCTACTTGATTGGATTTTGCGCGGGCGCATACATAACAGGAAGAATCGCAAACGCTGATCCGCAGCCTTCTCTCAAACGGTTGCTTGCCGCCTGTTTTGTAGGACTGGCGGTGGTGTACCTGTTTGGCATGGTCTATTACTATATAATCAGTGATTTCTACCTCGGAAATCCCATCGGGCTTTGGCCGCTCTTTCTGTACTGCTTTGTTTTGGCGGTGCCGGGGGATATTGTGCTTTGCGTAATCGGCTCCTTCTTAGGCAAGCGGCTGATTCCGTTGCTTCAAAAGAATAGGATGTGATGATTTCATGCTTACTGTAAAAGAAGCTGCCAAAAGGGTATGCAGCGGGGCGCAACTGACAAAGGAGGAAGCGCGAATTCTCTACGATATGCCGTTGGAGGAGCTATGCAGTGCAGCCGACGGGCTTCGCCGTCATTTTTGCGACAACCGCTTTGATATCTGCACAATTGTCAACGGCAAGAGCGGCCGGTGCTCGGAGGACTGCAAATTCTGTGCCCAATCAGGTCACAACCATACCTGCGCCGCCCAGTATCCGCTGCTCGAAATCGACGAGATCGTTGCACATGCCAAGAAGAACCATGAGCAGGGCGTGCTTCGTTTTTCCATCGTGACCTCCGGCAAGCGACTGCCCGATGCGGAGGTGGACGCCATGTGCGAGGCTGTGCGCAAAATCCGTGAGGAAGCCGGCATTTCCGTATGCATCTCCTTTGGGCTTTTGAACCAGGCGCAGTATCGCCGTCTCAAAGAGGCGGGCGTAACGCGCGTACACAACAATCTGGAAACCTCGCAACGGTTTTTCCCGCAGATTTGCACCACGCACACCTATGAGGACAAGATCCTCGCGATCAAAGCGGCGCAGGCCGCAGGATTGACGGTGTGCAGCGGCGGCATCATGGGACTTGGCGAAACACCCGAGGACCGTATTGACATGGCTGTTGCCTTGCGCGGCTTGGACATCAAAAGCGTGCCGGTCAACCTGCTCAACCCCATCCCCGGCACACCGTTTGAAAACAATCCCAAGCTGACGGCGGAGGATATGCGACGCATTGTAGCGATATATCGCTTTATACTGCCGGATGCATCTATCCGCCTTGCAGGTGGCCGGGGGCTGCTGGCCGACAAAGGCGAGGGCTGCTTCCTTTCCGGCGCAAATGCGGCCATCTCCGGCGATATGCTGACCACATGCGGAATTACGGTCAAAACGGATCTGCAGTTGCTCAAAAAACTGGGATATGAGGCGGCGCTTTGCAATGAGTAAGAACTTATTTATCACCGGAACCGGCACGGATGTGGGCAAAACCTATGTCACGGCGCTGATCGTAAAAAAGCTGCGAGAAGGCAAAAAGAACCCAGCTTACTACAAGGCGGCCATGAGCGGTAATGCGCGCGGATCGGACGGAAGGCTCATCCCCGGCGACGCGTTGCAGGTTCAGACCGTTGCGGGCATTACGCAACCGCTGGAATCCATGTGCCCCTATGTCTACGAGGCTGCGGTCTCCCCCCATCTTGCCGCACGGCTGGAGGGAAACCCGGTGCAATTACCGGTTGTCCGGCAGACCTTCCATGCCGTTTGCCGCCAGTACGATTACGTCACGGTGGAGGGCAGCGGCGGCATCCTGTGCCCGCTCTGCTTTGACGGTGGAAGCCTTCGGCTGGACGAGCTGGTGAAGAAACTGAAGCTGCCAAGCTTGATTGTGGCGGACGCGGGACTGGGCACGATTAACAGCGTCGTGCTGACGGCAGAATATATGAACGCGAAGGGACTTCCCCTCAAGGGAATCATACTGAACAATTTTCATCCGGGAAACCCCATGGAGGAGGACAATCGATTCATGTGCGAATACATGACCGGGCTTAAGGTGCTTGCCTGTGTCAGACACGGCGACGCCGAGCTGGATATGGAGGTTGACGCGCTGACCTCACTTTATGAATAACGGGGTGAAATGCGATATGATTTGGTACCCTTACCAACAAATGAAAATCATGAAGCCTCCCTATCAGATCGTGGATGCCAACGGCGTGTATCTTTACACCAAGGATCAGCGACTGATTGATTCCGTTTCCTCTTGGTGGAGCGTCATCCATGGCTACAAGCACCCGGTGCTGACCTCTGCCATCGTGGAACAGGCCGGACGATTTTCCCATGTCATGCTGGGCGGTCTGACACATGAGCCGGTGCAACGGCTCAGCGATAAGCTGGCCGATTTTTTGCCGGGGGATCTGGACTATTGCTTCTTTTCCGATTCAGGGAGCGTGGCCGTTGAAGTCGCGCTCAAAATGGCATTGCAATACTACATCAATCAGGGTGAGACGCAGCGCACCATGGTGCTGGCGCTGGAGCACGCCTACCACGGCGATACCTTTAAGACAATGGAGGTTGGCGACGATGCGGATTATCACTTTGTACTGGGCGCCTATGGCAAGAGCGCTCATGTGACGCACATTCCAACCCAAATACATGCATTGGAAGAAGCGTTTGCACAGCACCATGACAAGCTGAACTGCATGCTGGTAGAGCCGCTTTTGCATGGCGCGGGCGGGATGCGTATGTATGATGTGTCCTTCCTCAAAAAAGCCAGGGAGCTTTGCGATCGATATGGGGTGCTGCTTATTTTTGACGAGGTTGCGACCGGCTTTGGCCGCACCGGAAACCGATTTGTAGCCGATCTCGTTTTGCCCGACATTTTGGTGCTGGGGAAAGCGCTCACCGGCGGATATATCGGCCATGCGGCCACGGTTGCCAATCACAAGGTCTATCAAGGCTTTTATGACGACGACGACAGCCATGCCTTTATGCACGGACCTACCTTCATGGGCAACGCGCTTGCGTGCAGTGTAGCGGCAAAATCCATCGAGCTGTTTGAATCGGAGGACTATATGTCCAAGATTCGCGTCATCGAAGCGATTACAAGACGTGAGATGCAGGGCTTTTCCGACCCGCGCATCAAGGAGATCCGCATCATGGGCGGCTGCGTCTGCATTGAGGTTTACGACCCGGCCACATTGGCGGGATATCGCGAGTTTGCCTATCAAAACGGTGTGTTCAGCCGCCCGTTCTTGAGCTACCTTTATGCAATGGTACCCTATGTGATTCGGGAACCGGAGCTTGTTCAAGTGCTTTCAGTGATGAAGGAATGGTTCTACAGAAAATAATACCACTCCCCCACCCGGGCGGCGCATCCGGCACAACGCGCACGAACCGAATCGTTTCCAAAGACAATCACAAATGACGTGATTGTCTTTTTCTATATGATAGAAAATCATTGACCGTTTGGTCTGTTTGTGCTATTATGTGAAAAATAAACCGTTCGGTCTGTTTGTTGGAGGAGACAAATGAAACGCGAAGAGAAAGGCGCCATATCGCGGCAGCGGATATTGGAAGCCGCCTTGCAGGAGTTTTCCGCAAGGGGGTATGAGGGTGCATCGCTTAATACCGTCTGGGCGGAGCACGGCATATCCAAAGGAATCATTTATCATTACTTTAAGGACAAGAACGAAATATATCTGTTCTGCGTTAAGCGATGCTTCGATGCGCTGACTGCGTATTTGGGCACGCACATCAAGATGACGCCCGGGACGACGGAAGAACGTTTACAGGCCTATTTTGATGCGAGGACATGTTTTTTTGCCACAGAACCCTTGTATCTTGGCATCTTTTGTGACGTAATGATCCGCCCGCCCGCGGCGCTCAGTCAGGAGATAGCGCTGTGCCGCAGTGAGTTTGACGCGTTAAGCGTCGCGGTGCTTACGGACATTCTAAACAGCGCGCCTTTGCGCGCCGGATTGTCCGTGGCGGCAATCGTTGAGGATTTTCGCATGTATATGGATTCCTTCCATTTGCGATTCCAGGCTGATCTGAACAGGGAACGTTCCACCGAAACCATATTGAAAGAACACGAGGAAAGGTGCCACCGGCAGCTTGATATTCTGCTGCATGGCGTATTTGGCGATTGATATGAAAACTAAGCATGCCGCAGCGCAGGAGTCCCTGCTGGCTGTGGAAAAGCCTTCAAAGGCCATCATTGGCCTCGCAGTTCCCGCGACGCTGGCACTGCTTGCAAAAGCGGTGTACAACATCGTGGACACGGCATATATCGGGATGCTGGACAGCGACATTGCGCTGGCCGCGGTGGGCGTAACGCTGCCGCTGTTGCTTATCATGGTATCCATTGAGAACATCTTTGCCGCAGGTGCCGCGGTGCTGGCCGGCCGCCAATTGGGCGCAAGCGACAAGGAAGGCGCAAGCCGCACCGTCACTACGATCGTGGGACTATCGATGGCGATCGGTATCGCCCTGTGTGTGCTGGGCATTATCTTCGCAGAACCGCTGCTTAGGGCTTTCGGCGCATCCGATGCGGTCTTGCCGCAGGCAAAGGACTATGCTGTTTGGATGTTTATCGCAGCAATCTTTAACCTGCCGGCGCAAAGCCTCAACTGTGCGGCGCGCGCGGAATCCTCCGTGAAGATTTCCTCGGTTGCCGTCGTCGTAGGAGCGGCGCTGAACGTGGTGTTGGACCCGGTGTTCATGTTCTCTTGGGGCTTGGATATGGGGGTTGAGGGCGCGTCGTTGGCGACCAGTGTGTCTCAGTTTGTTACCTTTGTCATTCTTGCCTGGTTTTACTTGCGCGGGCATTCGATCATCAAGCTTAAACTCAAAAGCTTTAGGCTGTCCGGTGCGCTGATCTGGAGCGTCGTTTCAATCGGCATTCCTACGGCGGTCATTCAGATCTGCCTTGCCGTAGCCACCTCGCTGACCAACATCTCCGCAAAGCCGCTGCCGGACTCCGATCTGATTATCGCGGCCTATGGCGTGGTGCAGAGGCTTATATTGATCGGCTGCTATATCATCATGGGTTTTATGCAGGGCTATCAGCCCGTAGCATCCTATGCATTTGGGGCACAAAACGAGGAGCGTTTTGACAAATCTGCTCGCTTTGCGCTGCGCGGCTCGCTGCTTTTGACCATTGTAGTGGCTGCCGTTTTTATCCTTCTGGCCAAGCCGCTCATCCTGCTGTTTAATCGCAATCCGGCCGTGGTGGCGTATGGCAAATGTCTGCTCATTTCACAAGTCGCGCTTTATCCGGCCTTTGGCCTGTGCTATATGATGACCATAACCTTTCAGACCATCGGCGCGTCGAAAATGGGCCTGTTCCTGTCGCTTGTTCGACAAGGGCTGTTTTATGTGCCATTCATACTGACGCTTCCCGGGCTTATGGGGGTCACAGGCATCTATTTCTCCCAGCCAGCTGCCGATATACTGACGATCCTTGTGTGCATATTCCTCATAAAGCCCATGAAACTGCTTGCATCACGAAGTATGCGGCGCGCCTCGGTGGAGACAGCTCAAGAACATGATGCTTGATTTGTGCAGCGTGTCACAGCGCAGCGGCAATGCGCCCGCCTCCCCCATTACCTGCGGCATAATATAACGTTTTCGGAAGTATGCCAGCAGTGCAAAGACAGGATCGGTTGTCTTTGGAACCAGGGTATCACGCCATTCGACCGGCGGATTTCAGCACAAAACCGGATTAGCAAGAAAGCCTTTCGACATCCCGACGTGCGAGGTATTTGTAATCGTGCCGCTTGACGCAGTGCCAGACTGCGCATATAATAAATAAGAGGATGTTACCATCCTACAAGATGTATGAGAGGTGGCGCATTTGAATAAAAAAAAGTCAACTACTATTTTTACTGAGTTAAAAGGTCTGTGCTTGAAAAATTTCGCGCTTCTTACTGTGGCCGGTTGCATCAATGCTTTTGGCGTAACGGTTTTCCTTGCACCGGTAAGGCTGTATGACAGCGGAATATCCGGAACATCCATGCTGCTGTCGCAAATATCACCCGCCTGGATGACGCTGTCTCTGTATCTGTTGTTGTTAAACATTCCGCTTTTCATATTTGGTTGGAATAAACAAGGGATTGTTTTTACAATATATTCCATATATACGGTTTTCATTTATTCTGTCGGCGCATGGTTAATCACCGATATTCTTCCGATTGACGTAAGCATTGCATCTCCGTTGGCGGGGTCTGATCTGCTGCTGTGCGCGTTGTTCGGCGGTATGATTTCGGGGCTTGGAAGCGGTCTTGCCATACGGTTTGGCGGCGCAATGGACGGCATTGAAGTCATGTCAGTGATTTACGCCAAGAAGCTCGGGATTACCGTCGGCACCTTTGTGATGATTTACAATGCAATCCTCTACATAATTTGCGGATTTGTGATCCAAAGCTGGATCCTGCCCCTGTATTCTATTGTCACGTACATGGCAGCGCTCAAAACCATCGACTTTATTGTTGAGGGAATCGACCGGTCAAAATCCATATTCATCATTACGTCCGAGGAAAAAGAAATTTGCAGAACCCTTTCGCGTGTCTTTGAGCAGGGCGTTACCATATTGGATGCACGAGGCTATTATTCAGGCTCAAACAAGAAAATGATCTATATCGTCCTGAACCGTTTCCAGATTATCCGCATGCGGGACATTGTTCACAAGATTGATCCGGCCGCGTATATTACCATCAGCGATGTTGCCGATGTCTTTACTGCAAATCAAACCAAGTGAGCGCTTGCCTGATCACTACCATCTGATCGCAGCCACATATCAAGGAATCGCGATTTGGCAAAACACGCAGGAAGTCAAGCGGCGCTCGTACTGTCCGATATGCAAACAAATTGCATTCGGCTTTTTGGGAGGCGAATTGTGCAGACAGGCGATAAAATAGCATTCGGAAAATACCAATGGCGCGTGCTTGCCACGCGCCATGACGCGGCGCTGATCATCGCAGACAGTATTCTTGCACTTCACGCCTATCACAACCAATCCGGCGATGTGACCTGGGCAGAATGTGAACTGAGAAAGTATCTTAACGGCGAGTTTCTAAGCGAATTCTCGGAGGCGGACAGGTCAAGAATCCTGCCAACAACCGTAAAAAACTGTGACAACCCATGGTTTGACACATCGGGTGGCGACGACACGGTTGATCGTGTGTTTTTGTTGAGCATTGAAGAAGCCGTGTGCATGTACTTCGGTGACAGCAGCGAAAACCTGCACCTGCCAAACGGAAAATATAAGTACTGGTTTACAAGAAAAGACGCCAACAACGCCAAACGTACATCCACATATTTAGGGCATGCATGGTGGTGGTGGCTTCGCTCTCCCGGTCGAAAGCAGGTTAAGGCAGCGTATGTTCATGGTGACGGCAATATAGGCATTCAGGGCAACAGCGCGCAAAAATGCAACCTCAGCGGTGTTTATCATCCGGTTAACAACGACGTCAGAGGCGGTGTGCGCCCGGCTTTGTGGATCAGATTGTAGCTTAAGAAAACCGCGCTTCTACCCTATCCCGGATTGTGCTATCCGGGATGATAAAAACGCGGCTTCTGTTCTCAGTTTTTTTCTTTGTCCTGCCGTCCGAGTACTGCAATCCCGTAGCCCGAGAGGGTTAATACGCCGTCCTGATACGTCACGCTGCCGGTTGCTTCCAAACCGCCGAGGAGCGTTTCCGCTTCGGGACCCAAAATGTCAGCAGATACCGTCTTTTGTTCAGAACCAAGGTTCATGACGATGGTGACCGTCTCCCCCTGCCAGGTGCGATCCATAATGCACAGCGCGGGATCGTCGGCCTGACGCACGGTCGATACGCCGCGGGCGATTGTGGGAACGGCGTTGCGCAGATTCATGGCGCGCCTGACATAGTTGAGCAGTGAGCCGGGATCGTCGGCCTGTTCTGCAACAGAGGGCAGCGCGTACTTTGCTTCCGACGTGCCCGGCGGACAGCGGGTGACCTCGCTCAGCGTCGTCCAGAGCAGACCGATGCGCTTGTTTTGATCCTTTCCGGTACCAATCATGCCGATCTCATCGCCATAGTAGTAGAACAGGCCACCACGCATCATGGCAAGCATCCCCGTTGCCGCTTTCAGTCTGCCCATATCGTAGATGCCGATGGCGTTGGTGATGCGATCCATGTCGTGGTTGCCAAGAAACGGCGCCATGAGTACGTCCGAGGGGAAGGTCTTTTCCAGCAGGGCGGTCACGTTGCCGTAGCTTTCGCCCTTGCGCTTCACATCGTCGCCCAATAGCTTCGCCACATATCCACCTTCGCCAGCCGTCGGAAAACAGAAAAAGCTGTCGAGTCCGCTCTTATAATAGCCGGCGACGGTATACATGTCGCTCCACGCCTCGCCAACAAGGAAGCAATCCGGCCGAATCGCCTTGGCTTCCCGGTTCAGCCAGGAAAGGAACGATACGTTCTTGGACAGATCGTTGGTATAATAGCTGGTTACCGCATCCAGGCGGAAGCCGTCTACGCCCGTTTCAAGCCAGAAGCGCATGATATCGATGATCTCGCCGCGCACCCTCTCATTGTCCAAATTCAGATCAGGCATGGAGGAAACAAAGCGGGATTCATAAAAGGAGCCGTCGGGCAGCGCCGTATAGCCGGCGCGGGACGTATCGACGAAGTTGTAATAATCGCGGTACTCAGCATCCGAACCGGACTTGGCGTCAAGGAACCACGGATGCTCATTGGATGTATGATTGACGACGAGATCCATTATGACCTTGATGTCAAGGGCATGCGCACGGTCCAGAAGCGCCTGAAAATCCGCCAGCGTGCCATACGCGGGGTCGATGTCATAATAATCCGTCACATCATACTTGTGATAGGACGGCGAAGGCATAACAGGCATGAGCCAGATGCCGGTAAAACCCATATCGCGCACATAATCCAGCTTTCCCGTGAGCCCTTGAAGATCCCCGATGCGATCACCGTCGCTGTCGGCAAAGGAATAGACGTAGATCTCATACCAATTGCGGCAGTTGTCCGCGGGGATATGCTCAGCAAGAAGCGGCGCAGCGTCTGTCCCGGTCGGCGGGTTGGCCGGTTCCGCACCGCAGCCGGCGATTAACGTGCAGAGCAGCGCAACCGTCAGAAGGATGGCCCTGCTGCGGGACCGCGGGCATGCAAGCCTCATGAAAAAGCCTCCTTGTTATCCCTTGACCGCGCCTGCGGTCAGCCCGTTCACGATGTATTTAACCAGACAAAAGTACAGGATCACGATGGGAACGGCAATGAACACCGCGCCCGCGGCAAAGCGTGAGAAGTGCTGCTCCGGCAGGTTGAACAGTCCCACCGCCACCGTCCACATGCTCCTGTCCTTTAACAGCAGTTTGGGCAGCAGCACATCGCTCCACGGCCAAGCGAAGGACGTCAGCGCGGTATACACGATGATGGGCTTGGACAACGGAAGCGTGATCCGAGTGAAGATTTTGAGATTCGACGCGCCGTCAATACGCGCCGCCTCGAAGATGGTGCCGGGTATGGTGTCAAAGTAGCCCTTTTGCACAAGATAGCCCATCGGCGCGGTCGCCGCATAGAGAAAGATAAGCGATTCCAGCCGGTCGATGAGCTTGAGCTGGTTCATGATGATATAGATGGCCGTCATGCCCATGAACCCGGGAAACATCCCGAGCACCAGCGTCAGCTTCTTGATCCCGTTGCGTCCCTTGAAACGGAAGCGCGACATGACGTAGCCCGTGAGCACGACGAGCACCGTCCCGATGATGCAGCTGCCGCTTGCCACATAGAGGGTGTTTTTGAACCATTTGGCATAGGGATACAGGCCGTTCACATCATCGGTAAACAGATCGAGAAACGTTTGGAAGCTGTATGCCGGCGGAAAGAAGCCCTTGAAATCATACAGGCTGCCCGTCTTGGAGAAGGAAGCAAGTATCAGCCAAAGGCAGGGAAACAGAAACACCGCCGCCATAACTGCCAGCGCAAAATAGGTAAACAGATTGTCCGCGATCCTGCCCGCGGCAAGTGATCTTTTCTTTTTCATTGGTAGGTATCCTCCTGCTTATAGGCGGCGGAACGGATGTACACGGAAAGCGACACCACAGAGGTGATGACGAATATCAGGAGGCTGATTGCCGCGCCGACGGCATAGTAATCATTGTCCACGGAAAGCTTATACAGCCAGTTGATCAGAAGGTCGGTATCGCTTGCGAGAAAATAATCGGCATAGTTTGATATCACGCCGCTCCTGAGGAAGAAGAAGATGCCGAAGTTGTTAAAGTTGCCCACGAACTGCCCAATCAGCACGGGCGTGGTCGAGAACACAACGAACGGAAGCGTGATCTTCATAAACTGCTTGAAGCGGGACGCGCCGTCTATGGATGCAGCCTCATACAGATCCGTATTGATATTGGAGAGAATACCCGTCGTCATGAGCATAATGGAAGGGGTCGTAATCCAGGCGTTGACGAACAGGCCGATGCCCCTTGCCCACCATTTGGCCGAAACATCGTTTGTCAAAAAGAAGATGCGCATGTGCCCCGCGTTCTCCAGCATCCAGTTGACAGGTCCGCTTTGCGAGAACATGAATTTGAAGCCCACCATGGTGATAAAGCCCGGAATCGCATACGCGAGTATGGGGAACGCGCGCCATATCCTGGAGCCGACGACGTTGCGTTTGTTCAGCAGCAACGCCAGGGACAGACCCACAATGAAGTTGATTGCGGTAGAGAGCACCGCCCACGTCACATTCCAGCCGAGGATCTTGATAAAGGTCTGACTGATCTTGCCGAGGTTCAGGATCTTACCCCATGAGGCGAACGACCAGTCCGCCAGCACCGGATGCACCACGTCCCCGCCTAAGTTCGTAAAGGCGATCAGGATCATAAATACGATGGGAAGTACCGAAAATACGGTCACGCCAACCAAAGGCAGCGCAAGCGCAGTGATGTGAAAGCTGTCGTCCGTCACCGTTTTCAGCGTGCGGCGAAAGTTTCTGGGCTTCTTCCCCTTCTTCACCTCGCGCGCGGTGAACGCCGCATCGCGGATGGAGGTGATCCAAAGCGTTACCGTGAACGCCAGCGCAAATATTGAGAACAGACCCAGAATCAGCATCGAAAGGGAGTTGTCCCCCGGAATGCCCAGCCATAGGTTCTCTTCCTGTGTGCCCAGAGTAAAAAAGCCGATAAAGTCCCGAAAGCCCCGAGTGACAAAATAGTACAGGATGCCGCCAAAGGACGTCAGATACAACAGCCCCTTGACGATCTGTCCGTAGCAGAGCTGTCCAAGCCCCATGCAGAGCATCGACAGCCTTACTCGCCACGGCGACCATCTTAGAAAAAGGATCATGCGGTCAAAGGCAGCCTTCGCCTTGCGCAGCGGGTGCGCTGCCGTCGGGTTGTGCCGGATCATGTCGCCACCTCCTTCCATACAATATCACGAACCCGCATCGCCGTTACGCTAACGTGTGGATTGCGTCATAGATTTGCTGACACAGCTTGTCCAGTCCGGCCTGGATCTTCTCCGGCGTGTCGAACAGCAGTGCCTCGCCACGCTCGGTTCGGTACGGATCGGTAGACAGATCGATCAAAAAGGATTCCGAGGGTGTCCAGATCTGTCCCACCTCCGTGATGGCGGGCATGATATCGATATAGCCCCGATCCAGCCGGTCAAACAGGATGCCGACCGTCGGATCGCTTTCGGAAATGATCGCCGCGGCGTCGGCTCTGGCGGGCGCAATCCCCAGATATTGGTTGCGCAGGACGGCCTGCTCATAGCCCGTGGCAAACTCCACAAACGCCAAAGACGCATTCGGGCATTTGGTATAAGCGGAGATCCCATAGCCGTTGATGCCGCCCATCATGGTCATCTCCTTGGTCAGATTGTCCATGTGGGTTACGGTATCCTGCCACTTGTCCGCCGTAAGACTGCCGCTGACGGGAATGCGCGGAACGGTGATCATATGCAGGTCGGCGACCGCCGTTTCCTCCGTCCAGTTGCCGGTACTCACCATTGCACGGATGAACATGCGATAGACGTCCGGCGTGGTCACGGTGCACAGCATCACCCGATCGGCAAGATACTGATACGCAGCGGAGCCAAAGGTCTTGTCCAGCACCTCTGTGTTGTTCATCAGCCCCGCCCACTGGCGGATCATCTCAGCGCCTTTGGCGGCGTCGCCTGCGTTGAAGCCGATGTCCTCGGGGTTGGTGTCACGATTGCCGAAGACATATCCGCCAAAGGAAAACAGGTATCCCGCCATGAAATAGGTATCCACAGTATCGTCCAGATAGCCATACTGCGTGCTGCCGCCGTTCTCCATGATGTCCTCAGACAGGGCGTAAAGCGCCGTATAGGTCTCAAAAAAATCCGGCACAGCGTTTCCGTTGATATCCCACTCACTCTCCCAATGCTCGGGCAGGCTGGATTCGATATAATACAGCATCCCCGATTGAACGTTGAGCGGAACGCCGCAATACAGTGCCGTACCGTCCATGTCGATGGCATACGCATCCCAGGCATTTTGGGGGATCTGGGAATAGCAGTCCATGTCCAATACAGGCAGCGGCAGCATATGCCGATTTGTGGCGTACTTCATCAAAATATCGTTGGCTTGATACCACACGTCCGGGCCGTAGCCATACGGTCCGTCGGTCGCCAGGTCGGAATACTGATCCACGTTCATACGCTCGGCGCTGATGCCCTTGTCACGATAGGCGTCGTTGAACGCCTCGATGAGTTGATCCACATACTTGAGCTCGATGGCGGTGTCGTTTTCCAGCACCTTTATGACCGCGCCCTGCTCAAGCTCGCCGGTAAAGCGCGCGGTGACCTGCTCATAAATCGCACTGTGCCCGGAAGCGGGTGCCTCCGCAGCCGTCTCTTCCTTCCCGCCGCAGCCGGTCGCGGCCGCCGCACAGAGCAGGAGCATCGCCAACACAAAAGCCAATCTCCGTTTCATGGGTTGAATGCCTCCTTCATCATCGCGTTTGTATGGTTGTCCCTAGTTCTCGCGCCGTCAGGCCTGTATGGAAAAGCCGTATGGCGCCAGCTCGACCGTACCTGTATCCGTTTGTACAATGCGCTTTTCCGGCGCGGCGTTGACGATTAATACGGCACGGTCTCCGTCCGCCACGCGTGAAAGGGTCAGCACGCCATCGTGCTCCTCGACGGAAAAGCTTCCGTATGAGAGCGCCCTGCCGCGCCTGAGCGCAATCAGCCGGCGGATGAGCGTCCGTGTCTCCGCGTCCCAGCACGTCTCGTCCCACGGAAAGCAACGGCGGCAGTCTGGATCGTATCCGCCTTCCAGACCGATCTCGTCTCCGTAATACACGCAGGGAATGCCGGGATAGAAAAACATCAGTGCGAGCGCAGCGCGGTGCTTTGCCGCGTCTCCGCCAACGCGCGTGCGAAAGCGTTCGGTATCATGACTGTTCAAAAGATTCAGCAGTTTCAGGCTCGTCGCCTCACTGTACCGCGTGTACAGCCTTATGAGTCGGTCACGGAAGGCCGCGGGGCATATCGTGCCGAACGCGAACAGATCCAGACATGCCTTGGTAAAGCCATAGTTCATCACGCCGTCGTATTCATCGCCGTTGAGCCACTTCATGGCCTCATGCCAGTCCTCGCCGATGATGATCGCATCCGCCCGGATTGAGAGCACACGGTCGCGGAATGCACGCAGGAACCGGTGGCTGAGCTCGTCCGATACATCCAGCCGCCAGCCATCGACTCCCCAGTCCTTCGTCCACATCGCGGCGATACGGCAAAAGTAATCCACCACCACCGGGTTGGCGGTGTTCAGCTTGGGCATATAGGGCACGCTGCCGAACATGCGATAATTGCCAAGTGTGACATCCGGCTTGTCGCCGTCAATAAAGAACCAATCGTAATACCGGGAATCCCGTCCCTTTTGGCATACATCCAGAAAGAACGGATGCGAGGAGGAGCAGTGGTTAAACACGCCGTCCAGCATGACGCGCATACCGCGCGCATGGGCAGCGTTTATGAGCGAGCGAAGCGCGTCGTTGCCGCCAAAGGCGGGGTCCACGCGTTCGTAATCGGTCACATCGTATTTGTGATTGCTGGGAGAGGAAAACACCGGCGTCAGATAGAGCAGACCAACGCCCAGCTCAGCAAGGTAGGGCAGCTTCTTCTCCACCCCCAAAAGATCGCCGCCGGCAAAACTCTTGGGATGCGGCTTTGCACCCCACGGGAGGTTGACGTAGCCGCGATCCAGCGCGGTATCGCCCGCGAAGAAACGCTCAAGGAAGATCTGATATGCCGTAACCGTGCGCGTCCATTGTGGAACCCGCTGCAGGTCGCAGTCGTACATGGACGTATATTGAAAATAGGTGAAATACGCCAGATCGTGATCATATAGCGATGCGACGCCCTCCTCAGAAAGATAAAACACGCCGCCTGCGGCATCCGTGAGACGGAACACATAGGCAAAGCGTGTATCGGTAAGGGGAATGGCGGCGAAATAATAGTCAAAATCAGTATCGGTGAGCCCCTTTTCCATTGCGGCTGTTTGCCGCGTGGTCCACCAGTCAAACTTGTTGCAGGCATACAACACCTCGACGCGGATGCAATCGTTTGCAGCCGTGCGAAGGCGCAGGCGGATCATGCCCTCCTCAAACGGGCAGGCGTCGGCGGTGCCGGAAATATGCCTCAGGGCGATGACATTCATGATAGATAACCTCTCATCTGCCGCAAGCAAACCGCTTGACAGCGAAGGATTGTGCTGATATGGTGTGCTCATGGATCATCAACGCATCACCATCAAGGATATCGCACAGGCTTGCGGCGTTTCCGTCGCGACCGTTTCCTATGTCCTCAACGACGTAAAGACCCAGTCGATCAGCGAGGAAACCAAAAAGCGTGTGCTTCATTACGCGAATCTCGTTGGCTACGAGTCCTCCCACTCCGCAAGAGCGCTGGCGACCGGACGCACCAATGCAATTGGCATTTATGCGCCCCATTCGGAGAATGCCGCCGGGGTACACCGGCTCTGCTGCGCGCTGACCGAGGAGATTGAGCGGGCGGGCAAATGCGCGCACATTTTGGGGAACCGCTGTCTCGATCATCGCATAACCAGCATCGACGCAATCCTCGCGGTGGATGTTTCGAATCGCGAATTTCGCAGCATTGGAGAAAGCAATTTCTTTCCGCTGCTGCTGCTGGAGGGCAGGATCGACGACGCGCTGTTTTACAGCATCTATTTCGATGCGCACGCCATCCGTGCCCGTGCGATCCAAGCGAGCGGACGCAGCCGCGTGGTCTGCGCGATCGAGAAGCCGAACAGTGAGCCATACGCCCGGTATCTTGACTCCGTTTACGACGCTGTCATGGAGCCGGCGGCCGTCCTGAACGAGGCGATGCCCGAGAACGAAAGCACGGTGATCATCACACAATGTGCGCAGACCGCCCGCATCTGCAAGGCGCGCGGCGCCGCCTGCCTGCTGCTTGGCAGCGATGAGCTACCGCTTGATTACGCCCTGTTTGCCGCACGCACCGTCAGCATTTGTATCGACGCAATGCAGCGCTCCGCACCGCCGGAGCACGACGTGCGCATTTACTGAAACCCGACATAAGAATCAAGATATCAGGGAACCAGACGAACCGGTGCCGAAGCGCCGGCCCGTCTGGCTTTTCTCTGCGGCTTGCGTGCGCAAGCCGGAAACGTCGGAATTACGCAGGCGTCACGGTGACGGCGCCTGTTGCCGGGTCAAAGGTGATGGTATAGGTGCCCGGGTCTACCATAAAGTTGTCCGCGCCGTTTCCATACCAGAACTCGTTTGCGACCCTGCCGCCACCGCCGTAAGCTACCTTAAAGGCGGTCTGCCCGTTGCTCCAGTCGGCGGTATCGGTTTCGGTAAAGGTCACGTTCAGGGTATAGACACCGTTCTCCTCTTTCATCAAGAAGTTTGTGTTGGTGTCGATAGCATCGGCCGCCCAGCCCTGATTGCCGCAGGTGCCGACAACGTAGTAGGCAGGCTTTGCAGCGACAATATCGCCCTTAAGCTGCGGCACGCCGTCTACGATCTCCAGCTCAATGAAGAACATGTAATGTCCCTCGGTAAGGACGATATTCTTGGTGTTCCCCTCCGAGCTGTACCACGTCTCCATCGCCGCGTTCTTGATGCCGAACTCGCCGCCCTCGGCGGGCACATCGGCCTCACAGTACCAGATCAGATCCTCACCGTTGCGGACCATGTCCTGTCCCTCCCAGTTGTTGAAGGAGGCCCAGAGCTTCATGTCGTAATTGAATTCCGGCGGCTTCTCCGCGTCGCCCAGCCGTTCATAGGACAGCTTGCACAGCGAAAGCGTTTCCGCGTCGGTTTTCAGCGTCAGCCGGTAGAAGCCGTCCTCGGAAACCTTGATGTTCGCGCCGCTGTCAAAGGCATTCTCGCCGCCGGAGAGCACTGCCGTCTCGCTGAAATCCGAAAGGTTCGAGGCATCGATGGAAGCCTCATTGTCCCACACATAGCCCTCGCCGATCACGGCAATTTTGAACTCATCGCCGGCATACAGGTTCACATCAATGGAGAAGGTGTTGAACTCACCGTCTACCTTGTTCAGAAGGTAATCATCCTGCGGCCAGGCCTTCCCCCACTGATTGTCAGGATAGAAGCGGAACGCGCCCGCCAGCATCCATGCGCGCGTGTCCTCCACGGTGGACTGCCACGCAACGAATACCGCCGTATCCTCGGTAATTGGCATGGCGGGGTCAAAGGGAACGAGCAGCGCCGGGGTGGCGTAATAGCCCTGGATGGCATAGCCTTCCCTCGTCAGATCCGGCATGGTCACAGTTTCCCCATCAGCCGCTGGCACTTCCGCCAGAACGGTCACGCCGTCGCTGTCAAAAAATGTGACGGTAAACCCAGCGGGCTCGGGCGTCGCCGCAGCTGCGGGCGCGGCTTTTTGGCATGCGGATGCAAGGCCAAGCGTCAGCACCAGCACGAGCAACAAAGCATAGCACAGCAGATTCCTTTTCATTTTCTTCCTCCTCGTAATTTGTAGTCGATGTGTATTCATTAGAATCGTTGATACTTAAGCGATTAAGTACATTCTTATCATATGCCTGCGCGCGCATCCTGTCAAGGCGCAATTACAGAATCGTGCGATTCTTTTTGATCAGGCGAAACGATTTGCAGATGTGCCGCGGGCATGACGCAATACCGTGAATCCGTACCCCGCCCATCCGCGTAACGGCTCAACCGCACAACGGTGCAACCAAGCAATAACAACGCATGGCACAGCCACACAACAACGAACGGCATAACGGAACCGCAGCGCTTACCCCCTCTTCTCCCCCGCAAATAAAAGCATACCACATGACGGTGAAGCAACGACCGCCTTCGATTATACCTGCCTGTCATTAACGGTTAAATTATTTAGCATTGTAATCAATGGCCAATTTGGTTAAACGAATTTGGATGGGCAATTCCCTTTCAATAGATTTCCTGCCGCAGGACGTTCTGTGCGGCACGCGCAATGACACAAAATGGGCCTTCGGGCCCTGGGGATATCTTCAAACCTTTGGAACCGGCAGGCTGATGTGGAGGAGCAGCTAAGGCTGTTTCTTGAGCATGCCTATCCCGCAATACTGCGCCCATGTGACGACGGTAGCGTCAGGGTCAGCGTCGGATAGCTCGTCCGGCAGAAAGCCGTACCATACCGCGCGCTCTTATTCGTCGGCGGGTGGCTCCGTGGATTATGTTTGATCCGCGCTGGGCATCGTTGTCGGCTCCGCGCTCGCCTCCGGCTCGCTTGTGGGCGCACCGCAGGCGGTGAGGGAAAACATCAGGGTTAATGCTAGGATAAAAGATAGTGTACGTTTCATAGCGTTTTCTCCCTTCAGTTCATGTACTCTCTAAACAGCGCGAGCATAGGCTCGTCATACCATGCGCCTCCCTTTTGCGTTACGCTGCCGTCTCCGGGCAAAATGGTATTACCTGCTTCCGCATCAGCCTGGCATACTACCGGCGTCCAACAGCGCAGACCGTTGGTGTAGATGCACCACGGAATGCCGTATTCATTGAACAGTTCGATGACAGAGCGCATATAACTCACCCGCGCTTCCTCCGGCAGCGAAAGCGGAACGCCGAACTCATTGCACATAATGGGCGTTCCTGTTTTTGCTGACCACTCCGCCCATACTTCTATATAGGCTCGCAGCGATTCCATGTCAAACACATCCATGTCCGCCGGATGATCTACGGTGTAGGAACCATCTGCGGCAATGGCTATGGCGGATGCTCGTTCGCTCCAAGCAGCGGCGGTGTGAACGTAAAACGTGGTATATTTGCCGCGCTCATAAATGCAGCCGTTTTCCTTGGAGTTGTCTGGCACAGGATAGACGTTCTCTGTATCAGCGGGTATTCTTATGAAAATGTCGGTCATGCAGAAGTCGCTGCCGATGACGAGTTCAGTACAATCGGTTGGAGTGGTGAAGGACAGCACCAGGCCCTGATTATCACAGGTGTCAAACTGTGCGCCATGCTCATCGATAATGATGCAGTTGTCCTCACCCACAGTAAACACTCTTTCGCGGCTGCCGATCTGCGCTCCGTCCGCTGTGCAGACGATCGGGCCGTCGCCTTCGCTACCGTAAACGGTGTCAAGATGCAGGGTAAGCACCGTTCCGGCAGGAAAGCTACCACTTATTGTAAATACCTCGTCAGCTTTGACATAGTTGTTTATGGCGTCAGCGTGTTCGTATGGCCAGTTTTGCAATGAGATATAGCCCGACGGTACATTGGCGTTCCAAGGGTAAAGGTGGAGGGTTTGCATTACGTCCGCGGGCAAGCCCTCGCAGGGCCAGAACGCTCCGCCGTCGCTCCACATACATTCTCCGCCCAATCCGTCGGAAACGATGAGCTTTTCCGTATGATCATTCGCACGGATAGCGGTGATCAGTTCGCCCGCGAAGGCGGCGTATGCACCATCCCGGAAATAGTAGCCGTCCGGCTCGTTGATGAGGTTATAGCTCAACAGACTTGCGGGAACATCAGCGTATCTTGCCGAGAAGACGTCCCAAACCGAGATGCTCTGCGCACGTGTTTCGGGATTTTCTATCACTGTGCGGTCGGTAAAACCGCAGCCGGGCAGCTCGTGCATATCAATACATAGATGTATCTGATATTTTGCGCACCACTCAATGATGCGGTCTATATTTTGCAGAGTGTCCGCATAGAAAAGCAGTGCGCCGTCGTCGGATACTTCCGCATAGTCCGGCCACAGCAGCATGAGGCGGATATAATTAAAACCCATCTCGGCAAACGCGGCAATGTCTTCTTCCGCCACGAACAGTCTGCCATGAACGGGAAGCATATCGCAGATGGCGATGGACGTACCACGCCAGCTTGGAATGCTGTCGGCGCTGACGGCAGGCATGGTTTGGGCAGAGATAAGCGCATCGGCGGAAACGGTATTCTCCTTCGCTTCCTCGGCGGTCAAGATGATGCGCTCGCTTTCGTATAGGCGAATAACCGATAACGTGGCTTCCCTGAGCGTCAATGGCTGTTCCAAGCGAAAATCGCTCATGTCGTCAAATTCCAGCAGTGACTTGCCCGTCTGATAGGACACCCGTCGTAGACAGAAGTCATAGGACGGCCCCACATGATTATTATCCGCGCAGCCGTCGCCCAAATCAATTGGCGTGTTCCAATCGAACACGGGATAGTCCAGGGTAACATTATCCCATACCCGTTGGGCGTAGGTCTGAAAGGCGTTTGGATAATCAGCATTAAAGCTGTCGTACCCCATAAATTCCGCCGTGCATAAGAGGCTCACCATCGCCCCGTCACGCTTCATTTCGGTATCGGGGGCGTTTGCGGTCATTTCTTCCCACGCGGGCAGCAGCGTTTCGTCATATTCGGCAATCATTTTGCCCAGCATCCCGCAATACTGCGCCCATGTGACGACAGTTGCGTCGGGGTCGGCATTGGATAAATCCTCCGGCAAAAAGCCGCACCACACCGCGCGCTCGTATTCGTCGGTTGGGACTGCGTCAGTAAACTCGCACAGCTCGTAATGCACGCCCATGATACCGTCCTCGTACCAGTTGAGCGCACAGCGCAGCTTGCCGTTTTCCTCTTTGACCGTAATATTGAACACGCGGCATTCATCCGTGTCATCAGCAAAGTTATCGGTTACAAGCATGATCTCTGTATCGCCCTCGGCGATTGGGGTAAACACCCACTTGTGACTTGTGCTGCCGCTGCCCGGCGCGCCATCCCCGTCTCTGCGGGTCGTGACACTTTCGCCAGTGAACATGGCGGGGTCGAACAGAATATCATTAAAGGAATAGGGCGTACCGTCCACATAATTGCTAGGCAGGACGAAGCTTCCATCGCTTTCGGTATTGGAATAGGGGCTGCCTTTGCAGGAGACCCGCTCCCCCCCGGCGATATGTCTGAAATAATGCTCCGCTGTGATCGGTACGGCAACCTTCTCGGCAACCGGCGCGCTCGTTGCCCCCGGCTTGCTTGCCGGTGCACCGCAGGCGGCAAGAAAAAGGATAAGCGTCAGTGCAAGGATGAACGAAAAAATGCGTCTCATAGCGAATACTCCTCCATGTCCATTTGACGGTGTTTTTAACGGCGCGGCAGGATATGCTCCCGCTGTGTTCCAACCAGGCTGAAACGCACGCCCAGCAGTTGCGAAACAATCGTCTCGACCACTGCCCATTCGGCAGAGCCGGGCATCGTGTTGCACCAGCATATTGCTTTTCCGTTTTCAAAGACAATCTCAATTCTTGGAAGCGACCTGCCCAACGGCGGCATACTCGAAGTGTTGCAGGAGGTCCATCCCTCGATATGGCAGGCAAGGATATGCGCCCGAAGGGTGTTAACCTGCCCGTCATCCAGCGGCACGCCGCGGTTTTGCGGCGGCGTTACTCTGCCGCCGCACGCGTATGTCAGCCTTTTTTTATCATACTGCACATACGCATATTCCCCCGCCATCATGCTCGCGGAAAATTCGAAGGACGCAATGGGGCTTGTGGCAATATCGGCGCATGCGGGCGGGTTGCAGCAGGGACACGCGTTAAATCTCGTTTTGTCATAAGCATGATTACAGGCGTCCATTCTACGCATTGTGCTTCCTCCTGACCGATCGTGTTCTCCGTCGTAAAACTCACAGCGGCACCCCTCTGATGCGCAATCGGATGTTACATATTGCCTACACGCCCGTGATATGTTACTGTAATCAGTGTAGCACATTTGTGCGAAAATAAGTAGTACGAACAGGACAAATTCGCCTTTTATGACGGCAAAGGAGATAAGTATATGACTAAGCTTCAGAATATGCGATGCGTTGAGATTCCCGCGTTCAGGGCGGTGTCGTCCGGCGAGCAAACGCTGGAAACACTGTTTGGGAAAAAAAGCGGCTTTGAGCAGTGAGTGAACGAACACGACGGGCTGATACGCAAGCACATTTTTGAGCCGTGCGACTTCCTCTGGCACGAGGAGCGTGACACAAACCGTTCCGTATGGATTCTCGCGGTGCGCGATGAGGTTACGGACGCTGACGTTGCGCCGTATGAGCTTATCGAGTTTCCCGGCGGCATATTTCTTGTTGCAACCGCCGACGAAAAGGACGAAGACGACCTCAACGAAACCGTCGATACCATGATGGCGTGGATAAATAACAGCACGGTGTTTGAATACGGGGATTTTCCGGCAAGCGGAATGTGCAATATGCCAAACCCCGACGGCTCGGTCGACCGTGCACTCGGAATCGCACAGCAACAGATTTTTCTGCCGCTGAAGATAAAAAGTAAGCATTAGGAGGAGAGACAAATGCCTGAAATCAAGCGGATATACCGTCAATCCCTTCCGGCAATCAAGCTAGTGGGAAAAAGCTATGGAGAGGAAGAAAAGATAAACGGCACCTTTGCCTGCAAGTGGGCGGAGTGGTTCCAAAACGACTGGTTTTCGCCGCTTCGCAT
>CAYYUV010000007.1:45755-77012 GCA_964474405.1 uncultured Oscillospiraceae bacterium | reverse complement strand
ACCCCTGACCTCCAGCGTGACAGGCTGGCATTCTAACCAACTGAACTACCGGGCCGTAACATGCGTTTGGTGGGAACAACAGGGCTCGAACCTGTGACCCCCTGCTTGTAAGGCAGATGCTCTCCCAGCTGAGCTATGCTCCCTCGCACGCGCATCCCAAATTATATCTAAATCGGCTGAATCTGTCAACGGTTATTGATAAAGTTTTTCCAACATTTTTTGCGCGTCCGGCATGAGGAGCGAAGCACCGGCGTTTTGATAGGAAAGCGGCAGAACATAGGTTGAAATGGTTTGTATGCGGCCAAACTCCCCGGCAAGTGAGATCATTTGCCGAACGGACAGGCTGGAGAACAGCTTGTTTTTTGTCAGTTTTTGCAACGCCGGCAGTTCCCATATCGTAGCATGCTGCATGGCGCGCACAAAACCCACGCCCACCTCCGACATGGCTACGGCGCGCGCCTCCCCGGTCAAAAGCAGCAAGGAGGGCACCGCATCCGGCAAAATCCGCACACTCTGTCCTTCCAGGCAGCCAAGTTCCTCCACAACCGCCGCAAGACAGTCGAGATCAATCGCCACATAATGCGCCGCGCTCACGCCGACTGTGTTTTTGACCGCCCAAACCAGATTCCACAGCTGCTGCTTCTTTCTGGTTCCGCCGCGTCTCAACGCGCTTGACAGGGGAGCATCATCGACGGACAGAACGGTGCATTCCCGATCCAGTGTGTACACGGGTCCGTTCAGCTCGCACGGCACCGCCAGCACGGTCATGACCCCGTCTTGAATACGCACAAGTAAAATGGCGGTGGCAACCCCGTTTCGGATGCCAACCGCCAGCAGATCCTTGCACGTTGTATCATAGCGACCTTCCGTGGGGGATATGGTGGGCTCGGGCTGCGCGGCGCCGCTTGCGGACGCGGAGGGAGAAGCGGCCGGCGTTTCCCAGAGCGGCACAAGCGGCAAAAGATAGGCCGTAGGTTCCACGGTTGGTTCGGGCGACAATACGGTTGGCGCCGGGGTCTGGAGAACGCTGGGGATTGTGGGCTCTGTCGGCTTGTCTGCCGCATCCTGCCCCTCGGAGGGAATCAGCAAAAGCACCGTTACCGTGCAAAGGATGACCGCGATAGCGGCGCTGATCCACCATATGAACCGTTTTGCTTTTTTCTCCTCCATATACCACCTCACGAAAGATTGTCTCCCTGTCTATTTTCTCAAAATTGCGTTGCGATATACGGTCTGTTGCTATATAATGTTGACATTGAACAAGGAAAGGTATGGATGTGCCGTTGTCAAATTATTCAAAATTGAAGCAGTTGGTTTTAGCTGCCATATTTTGCGCATTGATAATTCTGATGTCATTTACGCCGATCGGGTATCTCCGCATCGGAATTTTAGCGATCACGCTGATCCCCATCCCCGTGATTATCGGCGCTATTGTTTTGGGGCCAATGTGGGGCGCCATACTCGGGTTCGTGTTTGGAGCAACCAGTCTGATCCAATGCTTTATGGGCGATCCGCTGGGCGCGGTTCTTTTGAGCATCAATCTGCCGTTCACCGTGCTCACCTGTATTTTGCCTCGTATCGCGGTTGGGCTTGTGCCCGCATATCTGTTCCGCGCGCTGAACCGCCGCCAGACGCGCAATCGGACCTTTGCCGTCACGCTGTCTGCGCTGGTAGGGTCGTTCACCAACACGGTGCTGTTTCTCGGCACGCTGGCATTGTTTTTTGCCAATTCCTACTTGCGGGAATTGCGCGGTGAGACGTCGCTGTTCCTGTTCTTGATCGGCGCCGCGGGGATCAACTGCATCGTTGAGGCGGTAACCGCCGCCCTCATTACCCCTGCTGTTTATTTTGCCGTGCGGCCGCACGAAAAGGTGTTGGGAATCGACATTGGCGCATCGACCACCAAGATCGTTCTCGCGCAGAACGGACGGTGCCTCAAATCCATGCTCAAGAGCCCCGATGACACGCTGGAAGAAGCGATCGAAAAGTTTGGCATCGCGGGTGCGAAGCGGGTTGCACTGACCGGCGTGGGATCGACCTATCTCAAAGATCAGATTGCCGGGCTTCCGACACAGCGTGTGGACGAATTTGCCGCGCTGTACCGTGGCGCAGCAAAATGCTCCAAGAATCACAACTGTATCGTAGTCAGTATCGGAACGGGAACCTCATTTGTGCGTGTGACGCCTTTTGGCGCATGGCATCTCGGCGGTTCCGGCGTGGGCGGCGGTATGTTACAGGGGCTTTCACAGCGTCTTTTGCGCCAGTCGGACATCGGCGGCATGATGCGGCTTGCCCAGCAAGGCGATCTTCACCGTGTCAATCTGCAGCTTGGCGACGTAAGCAAGGTAACCATATCCAACCTCTCCATGGACAGCACCGTGGCAAACATGGCCAAGGTCGAGCCGGAGACCACCAGCGCGGATATTGCCGCCGGCATCTGCAATATGGTATTTGAAAGCGTGGGCGTGATGGCGGCATTTGCGGTCAAACATCACTGGACGCGCAGTATTGTCGTGGTAGGAACCGTCGCAGGGGAGCCTATTGTCCGCAATTCGCTGGATCCTGTCGGCGCGCTGCATAAGGTGCGCTATCTCGTCCCAGCCAATGCACCGTTTGCCACCGCCATCGGCGCAACCATGGTTTGACGGTATTTTCAAAAAAATGCTTGCATTTGCAGCGCGCATTCGCTATAATGTTCGTTGCGTGCTGATGTAGCTCAGTCGGTAGAGCACCTCATTGGTAATGAGGAGGTAGGCAGTCCGAATCTGCTCATCAGCTCCAAAACAAAAGACCCCCGATGGGGGTCTTTTGTTTTCTTTTTTGATCAGCTCTACAAAAATATAGTATAATTCTTGTTGGACGACGGTATGTGCAGAATCAAACATGGAATGAACAGCAAAGTAGGGGCTGCACTGATATACTAATCCCGGAAAGGAGGTGTGTGATATGTCTTTTATCCTGGATTTTGAACGCGTTATTGATTACATAGATGAGAACTTAGCAGGCGAAATTGATTTTGCCATCATTTCGAGACAGGCGAATTGCTCAATCTATCATTTTCAAAGGGTGTTTTCATTCATAGCGGGTATTCCTTTGTCTGAATATATACGCAGAAGAAAAATGACACTTGCGGCTTTTGAACTGCAAAATACCGCTACAAAGGTGATAGATGTTGCTATGAAGTACGGATATGATTCCCATTCATCTTTTACGCGCGCGTTTCAATCCATACAAGGCGTAACCCCGACGAATGCGCGCGCAGAAGGTGTTTGCCTGACGGTATATCCGAAACTCTCCCTTCAATTCAAACTAAAAGGAGTAGCAAGTATGCAGTACAGCATCAGACACACGAAATCCCATAAGCTATTTGGCCTAAAGCCCATTCACATAGAAGGATGGGAAACAGAACCCTTTATCGAATATGCGGATGCAGTCATTGAAGACGGCACTCACGATGAAATCAACAGAGTCGCAGGGTTTCCCGGCAAGGCGCTGGACATGATTAAGAGCGGGGAATGGGATGCAAAGAAGATTCATCCATTGCACGCGATACATTTCTACGATAAATTGGGAAACAAGCATCTTATGTATGGCTGGGAATGCCCTGAAGCCGAAATTGACAAGAAATTCACGGTTCTTGAAATACCCGAAACATCATGGGTTGTCGTTACCGCAGCGCTCGACGGTGAATGCAGCGCTATAAAAAAGAGTTACGAAGACCTGTATGTGAACTGGTTCCCAACATCCGAATATAACCAAGCAAAAAACATACCGATTGTTGAGAAATACAACGAGAATACCTGTGAGCTGTGGATGCCGCTAGAGCGAAAAGCCATATAGCATCCATACCTAGGCACAAGGAAAGTGCACGTTTTTCCTGTAAAACAATCCATACCTGTATACGCATCCGAATATATCATCAATGAGGTGGAGAATGAAACGGGAACTGGGGATCGGCCGCTGCGGATTGGCCTGCTGTCTTTGCTCGGAAAATGTACATTGCGACGGATGCAATCAGGGCAGTTGTCCTGACAAGGACGGCTGCGAGAACCGTCACTGCTCCATGCAGCAGGGCATACCGGCCTGTTATCGCTGCGATAAAGTCTGTCGGAAGGGACTGCTGGCAAAGATCAAACCGTTTGCGTTCACAGAGTTTGCACGGCGCTATGGCGTGAAGCTGCTGTTTGATTGTCTGGAACGCAACGAGAAGAGCGGTGTCGTCTACCATCGGGAGGGAATCCGTGGAGATTATGATGAATTTGACGATGTGGAGGCGCTGATCGCATTCATCCAAACAGGCAAGCGGTGACCCGCGAACCGCAACAGCCAGGGCGGGACGTTGAATGGCCTTTTGCCATGGAATCAGGGCTTTTATATGGGATGATCGTGGGCAGAAAAAAGACCCGCCGCATGATACGGCGGGTCTTTGTGCGCGTGCAAAAACGTCAGCGCGCGCTCTTGTCGTAGGGTATGCCCTCCGCCTTCGGCGCGCGTGAGCGGCGCGAGGTAAAGGCCAGCACGATCAACGAGATCACATAGGGCATCATGTTGTACACGGAACCCGGAATATTCAGCGATACCAGGAATCCAAAGCCGAAATACACGTTGGACAGCGCGCGGAAGAAGCCGAACAACAACGCGGCCAGCGCGATACGAATGGGTTTCCATTGGCCAAAGATCATGACGGCCAGAGCAAGGAAACCGAAGCCGGCGACGCCGTTTTCAAATTTCCATTCGCTGACGCCGGCAAGAATATAGCAGATGCCGCCCAGACCGCCGAGCGCACCGGAAATCAGCACACCGGACCAGCGCATGCGGTAGACGTTGATGCCGACGCTGTCGGCAGCCTGCGGATACTCGCCGCAAGCCATCAAACGCAGGCCAAAGCGAGTCTTGTACAGCGTAACGTAGGCAAAGACAAGAGCCAGCACGGCAACGACCATGAACCAGTTGAACTCAAACCCCTTGATGTTGATCAGAAATGCTTTTTTTGCCTCAACATACTGGATGGTGGAAGAAACGTCGTTGGGATTGATGGTGGTATTCATTGCCTTGACGATGACCGTAGCGCCGGCAACGCCCAATAAGTTGAGCGCGGTGCCAATAATGGTCTGATCCGCTTTGAAATTGACACTGGCAACGGCTAGCAGCGACGAATAGCCGACGCCAAACGCCAAGGCGCCAAGCAAGGTCAGCAGCACCAACAGCGCAGGAGGAACCAGGCCGACGCAGAACCGCATGATCAGCGCGCCGCCCAGCGCGCCAACGACCATGATCCCCTCAAGTCCAAGGTTGATCACACCGGAATGCTCCGAGAAGCAGCCGCCGAGCGCAACCAGAAGAAGCACAGAAGCGAAGATCAACGTATACTGAACCAGCAAAATCATTCCTTCTCACCTCCTCTTACAGGGTCCGCAGCGGCCGCTTTCTTTTTGGCCTCCTCCGCCGCAAGCTGCTTTTGCTCCTCGCGCCGGTCAATTGCGCCGTTCATGGCATATTTTAGGAAGAGCACGAAGCCGCACAGGTAAATAATCAGTGCTGAAATCAGGTCGGAGATCTGGGAGCAATACATGGTCTTATCCACATACGCGCCGCCGGCAGTGATATGCTGGATAAAGAAGGAAGCAAAGATGGTTCCGATGGGGTTGAGCCCGCCCAGGAATGTGGCGGCAATGCCATTAAAGCCCATGGCAGGCACGGTGGAATGCGTACATTGCCACTGCTCATACCCGGTTTGATACAGCAGGGAGCCGCCAAGACCGGCAAGCGCGCCCGCGATCATCAGTGTCAATATGATGTTGCGTTTTTCAGCCATGCCGCAATACTTGGCCGCATTCTTGTTATAACCGGTCGCTTTCAGCTCGTATCCGAACATGGTTTTTTCAAGAAGCACCCATACAAGAACAGCCATCAGGATGGCGATCGGAATGGCAATGGTGATGTATTGATTGTTGTGGAACAGCTTTTCAAGCCCCAGCGACGGAAGGATGGCGGCTTTGCCAAAGCTCTTCATTTGATAGGTATATGGGCTTGTGGTTTCCTTCACTGCGGTCAAAATCATGTTCGCGGTATACAGCGCGATCCAATTCAGCATAATGCCGGATATGACCTCATTGACGTTACAGTAGGACTTCAAAATGCCTACAATCATGCCCAGCAGCGCGCCGCAGGCGATGGCAAACAGCAGGCACGGCAGCCAGCTCCAGCCCCAGCCGAGCGCCGCATACAGGCAGGCACAGGAGCCCGCGACATATTGCCCGGCGGCGCCGATATTGAACAGGCCGACCTTATAGGCAAACAGCACCGACAGGGCACACATCAGCAGCGGCGCGGTCTTGACAAGCGTATTTCCCAGATACTTGAGCTGTGTCGTACCGCTGTTGTAGGTGAAAAAGTTCTTCATGACGGTCATGATGGCTTCCCATGCCCCCGCGGGGTTGATGAACAGCAGCACCACATAACCGATCAGCATGCCCAGTACGATGCACAGCAACGACGCCAGCAGCGACTGAAGCGTTTTGTTTCTCAGAATGTTTCGTTTCATGCCGTCACCTCATCTCTCTTGGCGCCGGCCATATAGAGGCCGAGTTCCTCCTGCGTGGTATTTTTAGGATCCAATTCGCCGACAATCTCCCCTTCGTACATGACAAGGATACGATCAGACACGTCCAAGACCTCATCCAGTTCCAACGAGACCAGCAGCACGGCCTTTCCGGCATCGCGCTGAGCCACCAACTGCTTATGGATGTATTCAATCGCGCCGACATCCAGGCCTCTGGTCGGCTGAACCGCGATCAGCAGCAGCGGATCGCGATCGATCTCACGCGCGACGATGGCCTTTTGCTGGTTTCCGCCCGACATGCTGCGCGCAATGGTAGCAGGGCCTTGACCGGAGCGGACGTCATACTGCGCAATCAGCTTCTCGGCATATTTGCGGATGTTCTTGCGACGCAAGAAGCCCGCTTTGTCGGTAAACTCAGGCAGAAAATACCGCTGCAAAACCAGATTGTCCTCCAAGGAATAATCCAGCACGAGACCATGCTTGTGCCGATCCTCCGGGATATGGCTCATGCCAAGCACGTTCCTGCGGCGAATACTGTAACGGGAGATGTCCTTGTCGCACAGAGTAATCTTGCCGGTGACCAGCGGTTCAAGGCCAGAGAGCCCGTAGACCAGCTCCGTCTGACCGTTGCCGTCAATCCCCGCAATGCAAACGATCTCTCCCCCGCGCACCGAAAAGGACACATCCTTGACCGCGTTGTTTCTATGAGCCTTGGATGCGACGGTCATGTGCTCCACAGCAAGCGCCACCCGCCCGGGCTGCGTGTCGCCCTTCTCGACATGAAAGCTGACGTTGCGTCCGACCATCATGGCAGACAGCTCCTCAGCGGTAGTATCCTTGGTGTTGACGGTGCCGACCAGCTTGCCCTTTCGCAATACAGAACAGCGATCGGAAACCGCCATGATCTCATTGAGCTTATGTGAAATGAACAGAATGGACTTGCCTTCCGCAGAAAGGTTGCGCATGATTTGCATCAGCTCCGTGATCTCCTGCGGCGTCAGAACCGCAGTCGGCTCATCAAAGATCAGGATTTCGTTTTCACGATAGAGCATCTTCAGGATTTCAGTACGCTGCTGCATCCCCACAGTGATATCCTCGATCGCGGCATCCGGATCGACATGCAGTCCATACTTCTCCGAAAGCGCCAACACTTTCTTTTTGGCGTCTTTCTTTTGGAGAAAACCGTACTTGCTCGGCTCGACACCCAAAATGATGTTGTCCAGAACCGAAAAGCACTCCACCAACTTGAAATGCTGATGCACCATGCCAATTCCCAGATCGTTGGCGTCGTTCGGATCCTTGATCGAAACGACCTTTCCATCCTTCTTGATTACGCCATACTCCGGCTGATACAGCCCAAACAGCACGCTCATCAGGGTAGATTTTCCCGCGCCGTTCTCGCCGAGCAGCGCGTGAATCTCTCCTTTTTTTAGCTGAAGCGTGATGTCGTCGTTGGCGATAATGCCGGGGAATTTTTTGGTGATATTCAACATTTCCACAGCATACTGAGTTTCCAACCCAACACCCTCCTTTTTTGCCCGCAAAATCAGCGGGCAAGCGATAACGCTTATGCGAAATGGATTATTTTAAGTATACTATACGATGCGGCATAAAGCAAAGGATTTTGAACAAGTTGTGTCGGTTTGTTCATGACAAGACACAAAAAAAACGGGGGCAGGCGTGATTGCCTGCCCCCGTCTGTGCCATCCGAATTACTTGAGGTTGCCGAGATACTCGACAACGGCGGTGGTGACGGTCGGCTCAACGGAGATGTCGTTGGAAACGGTGATCTTGCCGGCAAACATATCGGCGACCAGCGCCTTATAGTTGTCCTGCGTGAATCCGTCGCCCCACTGCGTGGTCTCCATCGGGATCTGGACATAGTTCAGAGTCGGATCGTCGCCGGAAACGAGACCCAGCGTGGCGATCTTGCCGGCATAGTTGGCCCAATTGCCATTGAGAATGACATCAGCCAGCGTATCGAATGTCGCCGGATACAGACCCTTCATGGCCGAGGTCACGGTCATGCCCGCGCCGTATGCGCCATCGATGATCGGGGACTGGTCAACGTCAACGCCGATGACCTTGCCGCCGTCCACCTTCTGAGCAGCTTCCGCAGCGGAGCTGAAGATGCCGCCGCCGCAAGCGAACACGATCTCGGTGCCGCCCGCATACCAGGTGTCCATGGCCGCGGTGATATCCGCATCGCCGAAGAACTGGTTGCCGTAGGCATATTTGATCTCAACCGCAGCGCCCATCTCGGCAGCAGCAGCATCCGCGCCCTGCACGAAGCCGTAGCCGTAACGGACAACCGCCGGAACTGCCATGCCGCCCAGGAAGCCCAGCTTGGTGTAGCCCAGCTTGACAGCCGCATAACCAGCCATGTAGCCGCAGAGCTCTTCCTGATAGATCGCGCAGTACACGTTGCTCATGTCAACGTACTTCTCGAGCTCCCAGTTGTCGGGATTGTAATCATAGGCCTCGCCAGCCGCGCCGACGCCCGCTTCAAGCAGGTCGCCCTTGGCAACGTCCAGAGCGATGAACTTCACTTCGGGATACTGCGGAGCAGCCTCAACGATGGTGCCGCCGAACGCATAGCCCGGCATTACGATCACATTGAAGCCGGCATCGACAGCCGTCTCTACCATGGCAACACGGTCAGCCGTGTTGTCGCCCGCGGGCTTATAGTAGGTGAATTCGATGCTGTTGGCCTCGCAGAAAGCCTTGCAGGCCTCATACGTGGTCTGGTTGAAAGACTGGTCCGTGATATCGCCGTAGTCGGTAATCATGGCCACTTTGTACTCGATCGCCGCAGGCTCCTCAGCCGCCGGTTCTTCTGCTGCGGGCTCCTCTGCTGCGGGTTCCTCTGCTGCGGGCTCCTGCGTCGCGGGATCCTGCGCCGCCGGAGTGGACGTGCAGGCAACAACGGTGAAGATCAGTGCCAGGGTAATCACCAAAGCAATGATTTTCTTCATGAATCTTACCTCCTCATTTTTTTCCTGATAACCAGGAATCGGTTTGTACGTACCCGTACACGTTGAGTATAGCAGAATGCGTTGCCAATGAAAAGAGTTATTTTATGTTTTTACAATATATATTTCATAGTTTGTACATAATTCCGTTTCATTAATTTGCATTTTTGCCACTCAAGTCCGCGGGAAATATGGTATACTAACGGCATGTTCGGATATATCCGCCCCATGGAATGCGAGTGCAGGGTACGCGAGATGGACTGCTACCGCGCCTATTACTGCGGTCTCTGTCGGTGTGTCAGGCGCCGGCACGGTGTTGTTGCGCCGTTGATGCTGAGCTATGACTGCACGTTTCTTGCGCTGCTTTTGGACTCCGTGTACGGCGAAGCGCCCTCTTCCCGCCGCGTGCGCTGCCTGCATCACTGCGGCCAGCGCGGAAAACACGCGATGCAGGCAAGCGATGCGCTTTGTTACGCTGCGGACGTTCAGACGCTGCTTTCCTATTATCAATGTCTGGATGACTGGCGCGATGACCGAAATCCCGCCAAGGGTGCAGCCGCGCTGCTGCTAAAGCCCGGCATCCGCCGCCTGCACGGGCAGTATCCCACGCTCAGTCTTGCGATAAAGGAACGGCTGGATGAGCTGTGTGCTTTGGAACGGGAGCGCTGCTCTGACAGCGACCGGGTCGCGGACGTATTTGCCCGGCTGATGGAGGCGATCGTCACATTGTCGCCCATGCCGCACGATCAGAACACGCGACCGCTTGCGTGGATGTTCTATAATCTCGGACGGTGGATCTATCTTGCGGATGCTTGCGACGATTTGCCCAAGGATCGAAAAAAGGGCCGGTACAATCCCTTTCTGATGCGCCAATACGACGCGGATGAGCTGGAGTTTGTCCTGAATAAATCGCTGGACGAGGCCGCCAAGGCGTTTGACCTTGTCACCGTGAAGCGAAACGCCGATCTGCTGTATAATATTCTGCATCTGGGCTGTCCGCTCAGGACGGAGCATATCCTAAAAGGAGCGAATGCATGAACCCGTATAAGGTATTGGGCGTGAGCGAGAACGCGTCGCAGGACGAGATTCGCAAGGCGTATCTGGATCTGGTAAAAAAGTACCACCCCGACAAGTACACCGACAACCCCCTGAAGGATCTGGCCAACGAAAAGTTGAAAGAGATCAATCAGGCCTATGACATGTTGCAGCGGCGACCGGAGGAGAACGCGGGCGCGCGCGGCGCCTATACCGGCGGATACAGCGGCGGTCAGGGGGACGGCGCATATACGGGCGCCTATGCTTCCGAATTTTCGCGCGTGCGGGCACATATCAATCAAAACAATCTCAACGCCGCCAAGAGCATTCTGGACGGCATTCCCCTGCACAACGCGGAATGGAACTATCTGTACGGCATCCTGTATCTGCGTTGGGGCTGGTATGACAAGGCGCGCGCACATATGAAAACGGCATACGAGCAGGAGCCGTCCAACAACGAATACAAGAACGCCTATACGACGCTCATCAACAACAACCGTCCGTTTGCGCAAGGCGGATCGGGCGGCAATTCCGACTGTGACGCATGTGATATCTGCTCTACGCTGATGTGCATGAACTGTCTGTGTAATTGCGGGGGTTGCAGATAACAATGGCGAAGAACACCAGACTGTCGCCCGCGCGCAGGGTCGCGCTTTTCGGTATGGTCACGGCGTTGACGGTGCTGTTTTTGTATGCCGCGGAAACCGTGCCGTACCTCAAGCTCATCTGCTGCTTTATGGCCGGGCTGTTCATCTGCATTCCTGTGACCGAGAATCTGTACGGCGGCGCTTGGCTGTGCTTTTTTGCATCCGTTTTGATCGGGTTTTTTCTGCTGCCGTCCCGCATCTGTTGGTTTTTTTATGTCGCCATTGTCGGGCATTACGGCATTGTGCGCGGGCTGCTGTATCGCAACATCCAGATTGTGTGGCTGCGCACGGTCGCCATGGTGGTTTACAGCAACCTTGGCGTAGCGCTCGGCTGCGTGCTGCTGTATGTGATCGCGGGGCAATCCATTTTTTCCCTGCTTACGCTCTCCCCCATCCTCGCGGTTCTTTTGGCAGAGATTGGATTCTTCCTGCTGGATCTTACCTATGGCGCCGCGCTGAAGCTGTATGAGCGCCGCATCCGGCGCTGGCTGATTCGCTGACGCGGTTGCCTGTATAGGCACGCCGTTTCTATGCCATAATATGGTACATGAGCGGCATGCGTCATCTTCGAATTTATCGCAGCGTGTACCGCCGCCAAAGAAAGCGGCGGTTTCTGATTGTGGGGCTCACGCTGATGTTTGCGCCTGTGCTGGCCGTTGCGGTCTTTGTCGCATCGCGGCCTGCCTGGCGCATGTTGGACACGTCAAAGATCACGGACACAGCCCAATCGCTCCATATTCTTGACGCGGACGGGCGCGAGATCTCCCTGCTTTACAACACGGAGAATCGCGTGGACGTCTCCCTTTCCGTCCTGCCGGATTATGTCAAAAACGCGTTTATTGCGGCAGAAGATGCGCGGTTCTACACGCATCCGGGGATTGATGTAATCCGCATTGCGGGCGCGGCTCTGAACGATCTGCGTGCGCAGGCCTATGTCGAGGGTGCCTCGACAATCACGCAGCAGCTGATCAAGCTGTCGCATCTGACAAGCGAGAAGCAGATCACGCGCAAGGTGGACGAGGCGATCCTTGCGTATCTGCTGGAACAGCAATACACCAAGGACGAGATTTTGGAGCTGTACCTCAATTACGTCTATTTTGGCAACGGCTGCTATGGCATCGAGGCGGCCGCCCGCGGCTATTTCGGCGTGCACGCAAAGGATCTGTCCCTTGCGCAGAGTGCGATGCTGGCGGGCGTGCTCAAGTCCCCGCGCACCTATTCGCCCATCAAACGGTCGGAGGCAGCGGTCGGACGGCGCAACGTCATTCTGGAGCTCATGGCCAATTACAGCATGATCAGCGAATCAGAGGCCGAGCTGGCTTCACGGGAAGCGTTTGTCTATGCCCCCGACCCCGTGATCAATCGCCGAGGCTACTATGTTGATCTGGTACTCACAACCGCCTGCGAAACCACGGGCCTGGATATGATCTCCCTGCTTGAGAGCGGATACACGATCCGAACCGTCATGAACAGTCAAATTCAGCAGATTGTTGAGACCAGGTTTTCGGACGAACGGTATTTTCCGACGCTCGAAAGCGGCGATGCACAAGCCGCCATCGTCATCGTCGATGCATCGAGCGGCGGCGTTGCGGCGCTGCTTGGCGGCCGGGACAGCGACATAGCACTTGCATACAACCATGCCACACGGATCCGGCGCCAGCCGGGCTCCGCCATCAAGCCGATTCTTGTCTATGCTCCCGCGCTGGAGGCCGGATATACCGCCACCAGCATGCTATTGGACGAGCAGACAACCTTTGTCGACTATGCGCCCCAAAACGCGTCCGGCATCTATCGCGGCTGGGTAACCATGCGCGAGGCGGTCACAAAATCGCTGAACGTACCGGCGGTTTCGCTTTTTTCGGAGCTGGGTATCCATTATTGCAAGAATTTTGCTTCGCGCGTCGGCATCCCCTTTGACACGCTGGACAAACGTCTGGCGCTGGCGCTGGGCGGATTCACCTATGGCGTATCGCCCTATCAGCTTGCGGGCGCATACGCAACCTTTGCCAGCGGCGGGGTCTACCGCAAGCCCTATTTGATATCGGCCATTGACGGCCGCGCGGGGGAGAACATCTTTACGTATCAGGGACGAGAGACGCGGGTAATGGGCGTGGGCAATGCGTTTATCCTCACCAGCATGCTCGAAAGCGTGGTCGACGACGGCACGGGACATGTGCTGTCCGATCTAAATATGCCGCTGGCGGCCAAAACGGGTACCGTCGGCGATCAGGACGGCAACCGCGACCTGTGGCTGTGCTGCTATAACGCCGAATATGCGATGGTACTCTGGATGGGCTGTGACGACAGCGCGGGCGGCAGCGAGTTTGCACCCGATACGGGCGGTGGCACCTGGCCGGCGTATCTGCTGCACGACGTGATTGCAGACATGTATGCGGGAAAGGAGAAGCCGCGTTTTCAGATCCCCATGTCCGTTGTACGCGTGCGCCTGGACAACTATACGCTCAAGACCGAATACACTGCAACGCTCGCGGGCACGCTGACGCCGGACAGCGAGGTCGTCTACGAGTACTATGTGCGCGGGACGGAACCGACGTCGGAATCAGGCTATTGGTCCATGCCCGTTCCGCCGACGGACATCACGGTGATTCATGTGGATCAAAGCGTATTTGTTTCCTATGAACCCATGTCCCCGTATGTGGAATACCGGCTGTACCGCGAGGATGCATCCGGATACTCCGTGCTTTCTTACACCTTCCCCGCCAGCGCTGCGCGCAAAACCTTTGAGGACGACGTTTCGGGACTCTCCGGCGTATACACCTATTATCTGATCCCGGTACACCCGCGCCTGACGATCGACGGCGTGGCTCTGGTCGGAGAAAGCTCGGTCCGATATCCCGTTCTGCTCGGTGAGACGGCCGAGGATGAGCCAGATATCGACTAAGGTCATGTCAGACATGATGCTTTTTCATCATACAACCCCTTGACGCTGGAAATTCTGTATATTATGATAGTAAAAAACAGAATATACGAAAATTCGGCGAGGGAGGCGCATCCATGGATTATACCAAGCTGGCTTCCGTTGTCGGCCCGCGGTTGGGCGCGACACAGGAATGGGTCTATCGGGTTCTCAAGCAGGGCATTATCGACGGTGAGCTCAAGGGCGGCACGCAGCTCAAGCAGGACGAGATCTCGGCCGCGTTGAACGTCAGTCACATCCCCGTTCGCGAGGCGCTCCGTCAGCTTGAAGCGCAGGGACTGGTCACCATCCATCCCAACCGAGGCGCATCGGTCACGCAGCTCAGCCGTGACACGGTCATGAATATGATCGACATTCGCGCATCCATTCTGGTTGCCATGCTGCGGCTGGCCGTGCCGGCAATGACGGACGCTGACTTTCAGGAATTGGACGGCATCTTGGAGGAGCAGCGTGCAACCGACGATGAATTCCGGCAGGAAATACTGAACAAGCGATTTCACGAAGTCTTTTCCCGCTGTGCCAAGAACCGTGTGGCGGACATCATGATGGACATTCTTCACGCCAACATTGACCGTTATCTGCGCGATGCGTTCTATGCAACGAAGGCAGATCGGGATTATTCCATCCGTGAGCACGCCCTGATTCTCGAAGCTTGCCGCGCCCGCGACGTCGATCAGGCGGCCGAGCTGCTTGGGCAGCATGTTCTGGATGCCAAGCGCCGCATTCCGGACCCGCTCACGCGATAGGGGGCAAAGCTCTGTAAAGCGGAAGCAAGGATTTCCAAAGCAAAAAAACATACCCGCCAAAGGGGAAAAGCCCTTGCGGCGGGTATTGCTGTATATCGATCGTAGATTGGCGGCAAAGCGCAGGATACGGCTTGCCGCGCTTGAAAGCGCCGACTCCTCCGGCGAAGAGCACGTTATGCCTCGGGCGTCTCGTCCTCGTCGTCGTCGCAGTCACCCAAACTGATTGTGATATCGATGGGTTCATTGCAGTTCGGGCAGATCAGACCGTCGGGACGATCCAGCATGTCCTCATCAAAATAGATGGTCTCTCCGCAGCTCGGACAGACGATCTCAAAAAAGCCGTCGTCATCCTCGTCATCATCATCATCGTCGTCTTCGTCGTCCTCGTCGCCGAAGATCGCCTCCTCATGCTCTTCCAACTCGTCCAGAATGTCATCGACATTGTCATCCAGATCCGCCAGAATGTCCTCATGGTCGGCCAATTCCTCCGCCACTTCCTTCAACGTGTCAACGATGGCCGAAAACAGCTTCTTGTACTTATCATCCGGAAGCTCCATGCCATCCATCAGCCCGTCCAGATAGGCCACCTTTTCGGTAATCTTGCTCATTATATGCACCTCCGCTCCGTCAGTTCGTTCTAGTATGGTTCAGACGCGATCCATGTATTCGCCGCTTCTGGTATCAACGCGGATGCGGTCACCCTCGTTGACAAACAGCGGGACGGACAGCTTGTAACCGGTGTCCAATGTAGCAGGCTTGGTGGTGCCGGTCGCGGTATCGCCCTTAAAGCCCGGCTCCGTCTCCACGACGGTCAATTCCACAAAATTCGGCGCCTCTACGGAGAATGCGCTGCCCTTGAAAAAGCGAACCTTGACCGGGTCGTTCTCCATGATAAAATCAATGGCATCCTCAACCTGATCATGATTCAGCGGCATCTGCTCAAACGTCTCGTTGTCCATGAAGTAATAGAGCTCGCCATCGGAATACAGATACTGCATATCTTTGGTTTCGATGTGCGCGCGCGGATACTTATCCGTCGGGTTAAATGTGCGCTCCAATACGGCGCCCGTCATCACATTCTTCAGACGCGTGCGCACAAACGCAGCACCCTTGCCGGGCTTAACATGCTGAAAATCCGCAATCGACCAAACGTTGCCGTCGATCTCCACCGTCACGCCCTTGCGAAAGTCACCTGCCATAATCATTGGTATTGATCCTCCCTGTTTGTCTTCTTAAAATAAAACGCAGTCCAACCCGCATCAGCGGATGGAAATCAGTTCTTTGGGGCTGGACACAAGATCCAGACAACCGTCCTCTGTCACCACGACACAGTCCTCAATGCGAACGCCGCACTTGCCTTCGATATAGATGCCGGGCTCGACGGTAATGGTCATGCCGGCCGCAAACACGGTATCGCTCGCGGTTGAAGCGCGCGGCTCCTCATGAATCAGCAGGCCAAAGCCATGACCGAGCGAGTGACCAAAGCACGCGCCGTAGCCCTTTTCGGCGATGTAGTCGCGTGCGACGGCATCCAGCGCCTTGCCGGTGACGCCCGCCTTCACGGCGGCCAGACCGCGCTTTTGCGCCTCGAGCACAATGTCATAAACGGCTTTGGATTCAGCATCCACCTCGCCCACGGCAACGGTGCGCGTCATATCGGAGCAATATCCCTCATACAGACAGCCGAAATCCAGCACAACAAGATCGCCCTCGCAAAGCTTCCGATCGGAGGGAACCGCATGGCACATGGCGCCGTTGGGGCCGGAGCCCACGATCGGATCGAAGGACGGGCCTTCGCTGCCAAACTTGCTGCACAGATACAGCAGCTCCGCCACAACCTCTTTCTCGGTCATGCCTATATGCATGCGCGGCAAAAGCGCGGCAAAAGCCTTGTCCGCAATGGCCTGTGCCTTTTGCAGGCAGGCAACCTCCTGTGGGGACTTTTTGATGCGCAGCTCATGCATCTCCGATGCAAGCTTATGAAACGTATAGGGGAGCTTGACCAGCATGTCATAAACGGCCACGCTCATGGTATCCTCTTCGAAGCCCACAGCGTGGACATTCTCAGCGTCAAGGATCTCTTGAATGGACTGTGAAAACGCATTTTGCTTGATCTCAACGATCTCAAAATAACGCCCGGCCTGTTCCTTGGCTTGAATGGTATAGCGGAAATCCGTCAAAAGCACCGCTCTGCGCTGCGTAATGATCAGCGTGGCGTCGACGCTCGTAAAACCGGAAAAATAACGGATCGCAGTCACGCTCGTGGCCAGAACAGCGTCCAACCCCTTATCCGCCATGACCGCGCGGAGTTTTCTCAATCTTTCGTCCATGCCGCACCTCCCTATAAACAATCACGCTATTATATCATGCGATATGCAGGTCAACAAGCTTTTTTTACAATTTCAGGGCTTTCATCATCTTCAGCATGGCTTTTTTTTCAATTCGCGATACATACGACCGCGAGATGCCAAGTGCGCTGGCAATTTCACGCTGGGGCAGACATCCGCCGCTCCACAGTCCGTAACGCATGGAGAGCACGATGCGCTCCCTTTTGGTCAGCGACCGGCGCATGGCGTCGCTGATCCGTTCCGCGTCGAAGCGCTTTTGAACCTCGTCAAAAATTGCCTCGCCGTCCGTGCCGATCAGATCCAGCATGGACATCGCGTTGCCCTCCTTATCAACGCCGATCGGCTCCTCGATCGATACCTCGGCGACCTGCTTCCGCTCGGCGCGCAGGCTCATCAGAATCTCGTTCTCGATGCAGCGGGAGGCATAGCTAGACAACGCGCCGCGCGACACGCGAAAGGTCGATACGGCCTTAATCAGCCCGATTGTGCCGATCGAAATCAGATCCTCCTGCTCACGCCCGCCGCGGGCATATTTCTTTGCAATATGTGCGACCAGTCTCAGATTGTGCAATATCAGCTTTTCCCGCGCGTCTTCATCCCCATCTTCAAGCAAAGCGACCAGCCGGCGCTCCTCATCCGGTGCAAGGGGCGGCAAAAACGCGCGTCCAGCACCAACATAGCCAAAGAAAAAGAGCACCTCGCGCAGCAGCGAAAAAAAAGAAAACATACCCCTGCCCCCCTTTGGACAGGGTATGTTGAAAAACGGGGATTCATGTCTGTTTTGCAAGCGTCCGATCAGCAGCGTCTGACACTGATATAAACCGTATGTATCGGTTCAGCAGCGTCTGCTGAAAATGTGAGTGTCGGGTGCCAATTTTTGGGCCTCGCGCGCGCCCCAAGGCAAACGCATGCCCTGTCCGACAAGGGACAGGGCATGTCATACGGGCGAAAGCCCGGGTCAATTCCAATACTGCTGATAGGCCTCCACGTTTTTCAAATGCTCCTCGTATGTGACGGCAAATACGAGCGCCGACGTCTCCGCCGGGTTTTGATTGCAGAAATAGAGATAGCCTGCCGTGCGATATGCCTCGTCGGGGTAGAGCGCCGCCTCGATGGCGGTCTTTCCGGGATTGGATATCGGTCCGATCGGCAGGCCCTTATTGCGATAGGTGTTGTACGGAGAAACCGTGCCGATCTCCTCCTGGCTAAACGTGTATTTCTTGACGCCCAGCGCATAGGACAGCGTGGCGCACGATTCCAGCGGCGTACCCGCGGCCATGCGGTTGTGGAACACGGCGGACACGCGATACATGTCCTCCTCCAGCTGCGCTTCGCGCTCGATCACGGAGGCCAGCGTCACCACCTGGTCCATCGTCAGTCCCAGCTCCTGCGCGCGTGCAATGTATGCGTCTGTGTAGACCTGTTCAAACCGTTCCAGAAGCTTTTTAATGATGTCCTGCGGGGTGGCGTCGGCAAAGACCTCGTAGGTGTCGGGGAACAGATATCCTTCGAGCACATACGCACGCTCGGCGGTGTTCATAAGATCCCCAATGAACGAATAATTGGAGAAGAGCGCGGCGTCCTTGCAGAGGTTGAGGAAGGAGGCGGAATCCGTCACGACGCCGTTCTCCACCAGCAACCGCGCAATGTCCTCCGCGGCATAGCCCTCCGGAACCGTAAAGCGCACGGTCTGTCTGGCCGGATTGCCCTCAACCAGCACGTCCACGATCTCGGAGATGGTCATGTTCTTGGACAGCAGATAGGTGCCAGCTTTCAGGCTGTTGGCCTTCCCGACAAAATCGACATAGATCTTGAACGAGGCGGTGCTGACAATCAGCCCGTCCTTGTCCTGACCGCAGGCATTGTACAGGAGGGAGGCAATGGAGCCGGCCGAGCTGTTGGAGGGAATTACCACCTCAATGGGCGTCGCGTCCTCCGGATCGACCGCTTCGACATAGTTGGACAGAACATACCGCACCGCGCCGAAAACAGCCAGCGTAACGGCGGTCACGCTGATCAACGCCACGACCGCCGGACGGATCACCCGCCAGACGCGGAGCCATTGCTTCATCGAGGCGGACGGTTCACGATGTGTCTTGCTGTTTGCCATGGAAACAGTATACCGCGGAACGCGCTGATTTTCAAGTGTCAGCCCTCCAGCGCGCTAAGATCGATCTCGACCGCCTCGGCCAGAATCTTGTACACGCTGCCCAGCACGGTATTGAGGCGGTATTCCGCCATCAGATAGTTCGCAGCAGCCGCATCAAATTGCAGCACCTCGCCGAGCTTTTGCAGCTGACGCATCTGCTCCTCGTCGCGCTCACCGCCGATGAGCCTCGATTGCGTCTGAAGGCGGAGCTTATGATACTGCTCGATCAGCGCGCGCGTTGTGTCGGAACCGAACGCCTCGTCCCGCGCGCTAAGATAGGCTCGGTATTCCTCGCTGTTTTTCAGTTCGTCAGCAAGCCGGTATGCGGTATCGAATGTCATGGTACAGACCCCCTTCCCCGCCCTGTCAGATCTCGATGACGATCGGCAGGATGATCGGCGTGCGCTTGGTCTTGGCGTTCAAAAAATTCTTGAGCTTCAGACGGATCGCGTTTTTGATGTTGGCATAGTCGGACTTGTCCGCGCCCTCGAAGCGCTTTACCTCGTCCGAGATCGCGGCAATGGCATGATCCACCAGATCGTCCGCCTCCTTCATATATACGAACCCGCGGGAGATGATCTGCAGCGGCGCGACCATACGCCCCGTTTCCCCGTCCAAGGTGATGACCGCCGCCACCAGCCCGTCCTGCGAGAGCTGGATGCGATCCTTGATGACGACATCCTGAATGTTCTGCAGACCATCGACCATGACAGAGCCCGCCTGCACGGTCTGCGACACAACGCCCTTACGGACGGACAGCTCCACCACATTGCCGATCTCCGCGACAAACACGTTCTCCTGCGGAACGCCCATCTCCTCGGCGAGGTTTGCATGCATTTTCAGATGCCTGTATTCGCCATGAACCGGAATAAAGTATTTGGGGCGAAGAATGTGCAGCATGAGCCGCAATTCCTCGCGGCAGGCATGGCCGGAAACATGCACGTCAGCCATGCGGTCATAGACCACATATGCGCCTTTTTCATACAGCGCGTTGATGACGCGGGACACGCCGCGCTCATTGCCCGGAATGGCCGAGGCGGAGATGATGACCGTGTCGCCGTCGCCGATGTTCAGCCGATGCGAGGAATTTGCCATACGGAACAGGCCGCTCATGGGCTCGCCCTGACTGCCGGTGGTGATGACGCAGACCTGAACGTCTTCGTAGTTTTTCAGCTGCTCCACGCGGACGATGCGCTCCTCGGGAATGTTCAGATACCCCAGGCGCTGCGCAATACGCACAATCTGCTCCATGCTGCGCCCCTGGAAGCAGATGACGCGGTCATGCGCGACGGCGACATCCGCCACCTGTTGCAGCCGGTACACGTTGGATGCAAAGGACGCCACGATGACGCGTCCCTGCGCGATATCAAAGTAATGCTCGAAGGTCTTGCCGATCTCCTGCTCGGACTGGGTATAGCCGCTGCGTTCGACGTTGGTGCTGTCGCTCATCAGCGCCAGCACGCCTTTACTTCCGTAATAGGCAAAGCGGTTGATGTCGATCGGACGACCCTCGATGGGCGTCAGGTCAATCTTAAAATCGCCGGTGTGGACCACAACGCCGATGGGGGTTGTGATGGCCAGTGCCACGGCGCCGGCGATGGAATGGCCGGTTTTGATGAACTCCACCTTAAAGCAGCCAAGCGTGACGGTGTCGCCTGCGGTGATGCAGTTGAGCGTGCGGTTCTTTACACGCATTTCGTCCAGCTTATGCTCAATCAGGGCAACGGTAAATTTTGTGCCGTATACGGGCACGGAGAATTTTTGCAACGCATAGGGCAGCGCGCCGATATGATCCTCATGCCCGTGTGTGATGAGAAAGCCGCGCAGCTTGTCCTTATTCTGTTCCAGATAGGTCATGTCCGGGATAACGACATCGATGCCGGGCATCTCCTCATCCGGAAAGATCAGGCCGCAGTCCACAACAACGATATCGTTGCCGTACTCCAGCACGGTCATGTTTTTTCCGATCTCGCCAACGCCCCCCAGCGGGATAATCTTTAGTTTATGTTTCATGTTTCATTTCCCCGTCCTTCCGAAGAAGAACAGGTTCCCTCCTATATTTTTGTACATGGTTCTGCCGCCCCAGTTTTCCCCCAGCCGCGATGCGCAAAAGAACAGCACGTTTTCGGGTATGCTGGTGCTTCCGGTCAAAAACACGTCTCTTGCGCAGCAAACAACGTCGTCGGGCGGGACGATGTTGTCAAAGTTTTTGTGATGGATAACCGAGAACTGTCCCTTACGGTATACCTCCTCCTCAATACTGGTCACGCCGCCGCCGAAGCGCGGCGCCAGACAACGATTATAGATCACGGACAGAACGGCGCGATAAGCGTCCGCGTTCTTTCCGCCGGCTTCCAGATAAGCCACGCGCGCAGCAAGCAGGATGTCCGCATCCGAACACGCAAAATAGGTGGTATACAGCCACGGATCCGGCGTGGGCGTAGGCGTTGGCGTGGGCGTTGGCGTTGGCGACGGCGTAGGGGTCGGCGTCGGATACGGCTCCGGCTCCACGGTGGGTGTGGCCGAAACGAGAAGCGGAACCGAGATCACCTGCGTAGGCACCGTACGGCTGCGACAGCCGGCCAGAACAAGCACGCAAAGCAAACACGCAATGAGACGGCGTAAACGCGCCATGTCCCTCCCTTTCCAAGCGGGAAGGGAACGACGGCGCTCCGCATCCCGTTATAGGATGTACTTGTGAACGCTGTCCTCGGACAGTTCCCGGCTCAGGTGCGTATCGACATAAGCGCCGTCGATTGCAAGGTCGATATCGGGATGGTCGCCGCCTGCGTTGAAGGAGATGTCGTCCAACAGGTTCTCCATCACAGTATGCAGCCGACGCGCGCCGATATTCTCGCTGGACTCGTTGGCGCGGTGTGCAAATTTTGCGATTTCACGCAAAGCATCCTCCGTAAACGAAAGATTGACATGATCCGCCGAAAGCAGCGCCGCGTACTGCTTGGTCACGGCGTTCTCCGGCTGAATCAAAATCTGATAAAAATCCTCCTGCGTCAGATCCTTGAGCTGAACCCGGATCGGGAAGCGACCCTGCAGCTCGGGAATCAGATCGGACACCTTTGACACATGAAAAGCCCCGGCAGCGATGAACAGCATGTAGTCCGTCTTGACCGGGCCGTACTTGGTCGTGACCGTGGTGCCTTCGACGATCGGCAGGATGTCCCGCTGCACACCTTCGCGCGATACGTCCGGGCCGGAAGCGGTTCTGCCGGCGCCGGCGATCTTGTCCATTTCGTCGATGAACACAATCCCATCCTCCTCTGCCATGCGGAGGGCGAGATGCGTAATCTCATCCATATCAATGCGGCGATCTGCCTCCTGCTGAACAAGGATGCGCCTTGCATCGGCGACGGTTGCCTTGCGGCGCTTATGTTTCTTTGGCATCAGATCGCCCAGCATGTCCTGAATGTTGAGATCGACGCCGACGCCGATCATCATCTGCGGCGCGCTCTCCTCCACCTCGATCTCTACCTGTTCATTCTCAAATTCGCCCGCACGCAGGCGCTCAAGCAGTTGTTGACGCGCGCTCATCCGCTTCTGCTTCTCCTCCTCGGAGACGGGCGGCTCCTCCTGCTGCTGCGGTGTGGCGTTCGCCGCCCCCATCAGAAGCTGGAAGGGGTTGGGCTGTGCCGGACGCCTTTTGGCCTGCGGCGACAGAAGGTCAACAAGCCGCTGCTCCGCCGCGGCCTCCGCGACAAGGCGCACCTCCTCAAACTTTTTGTTCTTGCAGATGCGGATGGCCTCCTCCACGAGATCGCGAACGATGGATTCCACATCGCGGCCGACATAGCCGACCTCGGTGAACTTGGTCGCTTCCACCTTGATAAACGGTGCGTCAACCAGCTTGGCCAACCGTCTGGCAATCTCAGTTTTGCCTACGCCGGTGGGGCCGACCATGATGATATTCTTCGGGGTGATCTCCTGCCGCATGTCCTCGGACAGACAGCTGCGGCGGTACCTATTGCGAAGAGCCACGGCGACCGCGCGCTTGGCCTCATTCTGGCCGATGATGTATTTATCCAATGCCTCGACAATCTGTCGGGGCGTCAATGTCTGCTTCATACTTCCTCCACGATGATATTGCCGTTGGTGAATACGCAGATTTCACCCGCAATCCGGAGCGATTTTTCGGCAATCTCGGCGGCGGAAAGTTCGGTGTTCTGCTTGAGTGCCTTGGCAGCCGACAGTGCGAACATGCCGCCGGAACCGATGGCGGCAATGCCGTCGTCGGGATCGATGACCTCGCCCGTTCCAGAGATGATCAAAAGATCCTCCTCTGTCGCCGCAATCAGCATAGCCTCCAGCTGACGCATGACCTTGTCGCTGCGCCAATCCTGCGCAAGCGCGACCGCCGCGCGTGCGAGCGAGCCCGCGTACTGCTCCAGCTTCTGTTCAAAGCGTTCGCACAGCGTAAACGCATCCGCAACGGAGCCCGCAAACCCCACCACAACCTTGTCGTGATACAGGCGGCGCACTTTACGGGCGGTTCCCTTCATGATCGTCTGATTGCCCATGGTGACCTGGCCATCTCCGGCAACCGCGCATTTGCCGTTGCGCTGCACGGCGATGATGGTCGTTCCCTGTAAATCCATAAACGTCCCTCCGAACGATTGTTTTTTCTTATCGTATCACAGATTTTATGCCGATGCACCCGCTTTCACAATCGTTTTCTTTTCTTTCACGATTGTGAGCGCGCGCTCTGCCAGCGCCAGATTTCGCATGCGCTTGTCGCGAATCCGGGGCAGCAGCTCCTCCATCATGCCGAACACGATGTTCATCGGCTGAAAATCCGCACCCGCATAGCCGGACACATAGTGACCGAGCGCGCCCGTCGCGGTCTTGGCCGTAAAATCAACCGGCGGAAGGCCGCGCAGCTTTCGCGACAGTGCAATACCCGCGACAAGCCCGCTGGCTGCGGACTCGACATAGCCCTCCACGCCCGTCAGCTGACCCGCAAAGAACAGCAGCGGGTCCGCGCGAAGCGAAAAGTCCGGATTCAGCAGCCGTGGCGACGGCAAAAATGAATTGCGGTGCATCACGCCGTAGCGCACAAATTCGGCGTCTTTCATGCCGGGAATCATGGAGAACACGCGCTTTTGCTCCCCAAATAACAGGTTTGTCTGAAAGCCGACCAGGTTATAGAGCGTACCTGCGGCATTGTCCTGCCTGAGCTGCACAACAGCATATGACCGGCAGCCGTCCCGCTCAAGTCCCACGGGCTTGAGCGGGCCAAACGCAAGCGTGCGTTCGCCGCGTTTGGCCATGACCTCCACAGGCATACAGCCTTCAAACACGCGCGGATTCTCAAACGCGTGCAGCGGTACAGTCTCGGCCGTCACAAGCGCTTGCCAAAAATCGAGGTACTCGGATCGTGTCATGGGACAGTTCAGATAATCCTCGCCGCGGCCGTAGCGCGAAGCGGGATATACAATCGACAGATCCAAGGATTCTTTGGCAACGATCGGCGCTGCTGCATCGAAAAAATGCAGCGCAGTGCCAAGCTTCTGTTCCATATCCGCATACAGCGCGCCCGCGGTCAGCGGACCTGTCGCCACAACGGCGGGCGACGCGGGCAGCGCCGTCAGCTCACGCTGAACGACGGTGATGTTCTTATGGGATCTGAGCGTATCGGTGATGCGTCTGGCAAACCCCTCGCGATCGACGGCAAGCGCGCCGCCGGCCGGAACGCGCGTCTCATCCGCGCACCGCAGAATCAGCGAATCCAGGAGCCGCAGCTCCTCCTTCAGCAGCCCTACGGCATTCTCCAACCGGTCGGAGCGCAGCGAATTGGAGCAGACCAGCTCGCCAAAGTCCTCCGATTGATGCGCCGGCGTGCGTTTGTCGGGCTTCATGTCGAAGAGCGTGACCGAATGGCCACGCTCTGCAAGCTGAAAAGCCGCTTCCGCACCGGCCAGACCCGCGCCGATGACCGATACCGCGTCACTCATGCTTTTTGGGTGCAGCGCCGCGATGGATGTAGTTGCAGTTTTTATCCATGCAAGCGATAAAGCTGCCGTTCTGGCCGATCTTCTGCACCATCATGCCGCCGCATTTGGGGCATTTCATGGAAACCGGCTTATCCCAGCTGACAAAATCACAGTTCGGATACGCCTCACAGCCATAGAAGAATTTACCCTTCTTGCCCTTGCGTTTGATGATGGCAGCGCCGCATTTCGGACAGGGAACGTCCAGCTTTTCGACGATGGCCTTGGTGTTGCGGCATTCGGGAAAATTCGGACAGGCCAGAAATTTTCCAAACCGTCCCATGCGATAGATCATCCGTGCGCCGCATTTTTCGCAGATTACATCGGACTCCACTACGGGCGGATGCTCGGGCGCGGCCTCCTTGGCCTTATCGAGCTCCACAAGAAACGGCTTATAAAACGCATGCAGCAACTCCACCCAGGAGTTGCCGGCGTTCTCAACACCGTCAAGCTGCGCTTCCATCTGCTCGGTAAACTTCACATCCACGATGTCGGGGAAATTGGCCTTCATAAACTTGGTCGTGGTAAACCCGAGATCCGTGGGCACAAGCGTTTTCTTCTCGCGCATGACATAGCCGCGATCCACAATGGTGGTGATTGTCGGGGAATAGGTGGATGGACGCCCGATGCCCCGCTCCTCAAGCGTTTTGACGAGCGTTGCCTCAGTAAAGCGTGGCGGCGGCGATGTAAACCGCTGGGTGGCCGCTACCTCCTTTGCGTCAAAGCGCTCCCCCTGCTGCATTGGCGGCAGCTGAACCTCTGTCTCCTGCTGTTCGTCGCGGCCTTCGGTATAAACCGCGGTAAAGCCGTCGAACAGCGTCTGAACGCCGTTTGCCTGGAAGGTGCAGCCGTTCGCATCGAACAGCACCTGACTGGCCAAATAGCTTGCTTCCGCCATCTGGCTCGACAGAAAACGTTCATAAACAAGCTTATACAGTTTGAACTGATCGCTCGAAAGAAACGCTTTTATGGCCTTGGGTTCGTTCATAATATCCGTCGGTCGGATCGCCTCATGCGCGTCCTGCGCGTTGCTGCGGCCGCGGTACACGTTCGGCGTGGCGGGCGCATACTTTGCGCCAAAGCGCTCGCCAATAAACGCAAGCGCCGCATCCTGTGCCTCCTTGGCCACGCGGACAGAGTCGGTACGGATATAGGAAATGACGCCGGTCTGCCCCTTGTCGCCAAGCTCCACGCCCTCATAGAGCTGTTGGGCGACCATCATCGTGCGCTTGGTGGTAAAGCCCAGCTTGCGGGAGGCCTCCTGTTGCAGGCTGGACGTGGTGAACGGCGGCGCGGCATGGCGCTTCTTCTCACCGGAACGGATCTCGCCGACTATAAACGGCTGATCCTTGATGCGAAGGAGCACGTCGTTTGCTTCCTGTTCGCAGGTGAGCTTGCGCTTTTTCCCGTTCTCTCCCACATATTTGGCTTCAAACGCGCGACGCTTGCCAGACTGAAGCGTTGCGGCAATCGTCCAATATTCCTCCGCCACAAACGCGTTTATCTCATCCTCACGGTCACAGATGATCCGGGTGGCGACCGACTGCACGCGCCCTGCGGACAAGCCCTTTTGAACCTTTTTCCACAAAACCGGGCTGACATTGTAGCCGACCAACCGATCCAAAATGCGGCGTGCCTGCTGCGCCTCGACAAGATTCATATCGATGCTGCGCACATTCTTGATGGAGTTTTTGACGGCGGTCTGCGTGATCTCGTTGAACACGATCCGGCACTTGCTGCTCTCATCGATATGCAGAATCTTTGCCAGATGCCAGGATATGGCCTCACCCTCGCGGTCAGGGTCTGTCGCCAGATACACTTTCTTGGATTCCTTGGCTTCCTTGCGAATCTTCTCAAGCACGTCGCCACGGCCGCGCAGCGTGATATATTTGGGCGCAAAATCATGCTCCTCATCCACGCCGATCTGGCTTTTGGGCAAATCGCGGATGTGGCCGTTGGAAGCAACGACCTTATACTTGCCGCCTAAAAACTTGGAAATCGTTTTCGCTTTTGCCGGCGACTCAACGATCACTAGATTGTCTGCCATAACGTTCCTCCGTTTATTCCTCCTGCCGTACCACCGCCGAGACGGGGTCCAGCGCATATAATCTGCCGGGTAGCTGCTTCATTATTCCCGAAAACTGCAAGGATGTCAAGGCCGAATTCAGTTTTGCAGGCGGAACGGCCAGCAGCACCGCCAGTTCGTCGGCATTCTTTTCCCCGGTCAAAAGCGCGGTGTAAACGCGGCGCTCCGTCGGATCAAGCTGCCCGATGGGGATGACCCTGGCATCCGGGTTTAGCGGCAGCTCCTCCGCAAGATCGGTCAGTTCACAGAGAATATCGCTGACGGAGAACACAGGCTTTGCCTCGCCGTGCCGGATCATGCGATTGGTTCCGACGCTCATCAAATCCGTAATGCGACCCGGGACGGCAAACACCTCGCGTCCCTGATCCAGCGCGCAGGCCGCCGTGATCGAGGTGCCGCTGCGCTCGGCAGCTTCGACGACCAGAACACCCAGGGAAAGCCCGCTGACAATACGGTTGCGAATGGGAAAATGGTATGCGCGCGGCTCCGTCCGGGGCAAAAACTCGGTGACGATCAGCCCACGCTCCAGCACCTCACAAAACAGCTTCTCGTTCTGCGGTGGATACACCACATCGATGCCGCAGCCAAGCACGCCGACAACAGGGCAGGCCGCATCCGCAGCCTTCAGCGCGCCATGCGCAGCGGCAGAATCGATGCCCGAGGCAAGGCCGGTGACAATGGCGGCGCCGCGTTCCGCCAGCTGACGGGAAAACAGCTCCGCCACCTGACGGCCGTAATCGCTCGCGAGACGCGAGCCAACCACCGCAATGGGCAGCGTCAGGGGAAAGCTTCCGTTTCCGCGGCAGAAAAGCGCCGACGGCGGATCGGCGATCTCCCGCAGCAGGACAGGATAGCCCTCCGATGTGATCGGCAAAAAGCGAACGCCTTTTTTATCCAGCCAGCCAACATAGCGATCCAAAAATCCGGGGGCCGCGGCCTGTCTGAGCCGCTTTTGAACGCCTTCGGGCACGCCCTCGGGCGCCGGATCGCCCTTGCGGACGCACGAAAACAGCTCGGAAAGATCCGGATACTCGTCCAGCAGCCGGCAGAACAGCTCGGTGTCGCGCTCAATGCCGTAATGCAGCCAAAGGGTCAGCCGTTCTTGCTCTGTCATGTCATTGCTCCCCCAAGATGTTCACGTTGCGATACTGGATTGCCTCCGCATAATGCTCCGGCAGAATTTGGCTGCTGCCTGCCAGATCGGCAACGGTGCGGGCGACCTTTAAAATGCGCTGATAGCCACGCGCCGACAGCTGTAACGAATCATAGGCGCGCCGCATGAGCGTTTCCGACTCGCCCTCGGGCGCGCAGTACCGCTTGATAAGCGGCGCTGTCATCTGTGCGTTTACCAGAATTCCGTCGTGCAGGAACCGTTCTCGCTGCCGCGCGCGCGCCGCGTTGACCCGGCTTCGCACAACGGCGGAGGACTCCGCCGGCGTATCGGACGCGATCTGCCGATACCCGACCTCGGTCATTTCAATATGAATGTCAATCCGATCCAGCAGCGGCCCGGACAGGCGCTGCGCATACCGTCTGATCTGCTGCGGCGTACAGGTGCAGGCGCGGGTGCGGCTGCCGCGATTGCCACAGGGACAGGGGTTCATGGCGGCAATCAACATAAATGAAGCGGGATAGGTCACCGTTGCCGCGGCGCGCGACACGGTGATGACCCCGTCCTCCAGCGGCTGACGCAGCGCCTCAAGCACATCGCGCCGCACCTCCGCAATCTCATCGAGAAACAGCGCGCCCAGATGCGCCAGGCTGATCTCGCCTGGCAGGGCGCGTGCGCCGCCGCCAACCAGCGCCGCCGAGGATGCGCCGTGATGTGGCGCGCGGAACGGGCGCTCCAGCACCAGCCCCTCCGTCCCCTTAAGCATACCGGCAACGGAATGGATGCGCGTGATCTCCAACGCTTCGGCAAACGTGAGCTCTGGCATGACGGACGGCACCGCGCGGGCCAGCATGGTCTTGCCGGAACCGGGTGTGCCGCACAAAAGAATATTGTGGCAGCCCGCGACCGCAACCTCCACGGCGCGCTTTGCGGCTTCCTGTCCGCGAATATCGGCAAAATCGGCGCTGCAATGCAGCTGCAGCGCGGAAAACCGTTGCGGCGGATAGGGCGTAACGGATGATTTTTTCTCAAGATGGGCGCAAAGCTCGGAAAGCGAGCGAATGGGCAGAACGGTCGTGCCGGTGATATAGGCGGCCTCGCGCGCATTCTCCTCCGGCAGGGCAAAGACGCGGCAGCCGCTCTTGTAGGCGTCGATCACCATCGGCAGAACGCCCGTGACCGGCCGCACCTGTCCATCCAGCGACAGCTCACCCAGAATCACCATATCCTCCAGATCGGCAAGCCGGATCTGACCGGACGCATGCAGAATGGAAACCGCGATCGGCAGATCGTACATGGCGCCGACCTTCTTGAGATCGGCGGGCGCCAGACTGACCGTAATGCGCGCGGTCGGAAAGGAAAAGCCGGCGTTCTTCACGGCAGCGCGCACACGTTCGCGCGATTCCTTGACGGCGGCGTCCGGCAGGCCAACCGTCTCATAGGAGGGTAGGCCGGAGCTGATGTCCGTCTCAACCAGAACCGGCTGTCCGGACAACCCCCATAAACCGTAGCTTCGTATTTTTGACAGCATCCTTCGCAATCCCCCTTTGCCCGGATGTCGCGTATGCTATGCTTCCCTGTCCGGCTCCCCGGCGGCTGTCGCCTTGTTGTCCGCCTTGCCTGACGCAGCAGCTGCCGCAGCGCGTCCGCGGCGAAATACAAAGAACTTGTTGAGCGCAAAATTGATGATAAGACAGACGCCCGTAGACAGCACGGTGCAGACCCGGTCGCCCGTGACCCATGACGGAATGCCCGGGAACGCCGACGCAAGATACGCGTCCGTAATGCCGACGCCGTTGCGCAGCAGTGCCATCAGCAGGAGCGAAATCACCAGCGTGACAAGGTTCACACCCAGGAACGAGAATACCTCGCGCGCATCGCGGCGGCGCTCCTGCCGAAACGTCCACAGCGTGTTCCACAGATAGCTGTTGCCGATTCCGCAGGCATAGCCCACGATCTTGGCTACATAATACCACCCGAGCAGCCCGTTGAGAAGCAGGGTCACCGCAAGATCTACCAGCGTGTTCAACGCGCCGATCAGAACAAATTTGAAAAACTGGCCAGCCGTCCGGCGGCCCTCAGATCCAGCCATAATACATCCACCCTCCCGGCAGAATATGCTCAATAAAATAGGCGTAAGCCTGCGACGTCGGCGTGCCCGACACCGCGGGATACATCAGGATGAAAAACACGGCGGCAAGTCCCAGCCATGCCCACTTGACCCATCGATGACGCGGATTTCTGCTTTCCAGCACATACAGCAGATAGATGGCCGCGATCATGACAAACGGGATCGTTGAAAAATAATGGTACAGGAACACGCAGCGCGTAACCAGGATCCACGGCAGATAGTTGGCGAGAATCCCTACCAGCAGCACGGGCAGCGCCACATCCTTTTTGACGCGGCCGCAAATGCGCTCAACCAAAAGCCCCAACGCGCCGACAGCGGATATCCACCAGACAGCGGGATTGCCGATGCTGGAGATGTTGGAATACCTGTCGCCGACCTTTTCAAAATAGAACCACACAGACTTCGCCGTAAACGGCCACTGGTACCACATGGAGGAACACATGTGCTCCGCCTCCAGCCCGCTGTGATAGCCGTACATATCCTTTTGATTGCGGAGCAGCCGCTCCACACACTGGCGCAGTGTGTATACC
>CAYYUV010000007.1:0-45655 GCA_964474405.1 uncultured Oscillospiraceae bacterium | reverse complement strand
CATATCCTTTTGATTGCGGAGCAGCCGCTCCACACACTGGCGCAGTGTGTATACCCCACCGTTTTGACTGGCTTCATACCGATAATACGGAATATACGACAGGAAATAGATCACCGCGGGCACCAGCAGGAAAAATGCGCAGCACAGGCCGCAGACGGCGAGCGTCCGAAGCCAGAACGCAGATACGCGCGCCCGATCCGGCTTATCCCGATACAAGCGGACAGCGTCCGCCACAATCCGCCCGAAGAACAGCACCGCAAGCCCCGCGCCTGCGTAGCATCCCGTCCATTTAGACGAAACGCCAAGGCCGAAAAACACGCCCGACAGCGCCAGCGGCCGCACCAGCCGCCAAAATGACGTGGACATAAAATCCCGCCGCAGGTATTCATACATGTAGAAATACATGAGCAGAATAAAGAACAGCGCATAGACGTCGATGGTTGCGATGCGCGTCTGCGTAAAATGCATCGTATCCACCGCAAAGAGCGCAGCGGTCAAAAACGCAAAGTCGGTACGCTTAAAGATGCGCTTTCCAAATAGGTACAGCACCGGCAGCATCAGCGCGCCGAACAGCGTCCCCATAAAGCGCCAGCCGAACGGCACCATGCCAAAGATCTGGATGCCGACGGAGATGATGAGCTTTCCGAGCGGCGGATGCGTCCACTCATAGATATACAGGTTGTGAATGTTTTCGTATGCGGTGCGAGCATGATAGATCTCATCAAAATACATGCCGTTGAAATAGGACGGGGCATCCGGCACGGTGTCCTGCTCGTCCACAAGGGCGGCGGCGGCGGTATCCCAGGCGCGGACAGCCAGCGGCCTTCCCCCGGCATCCAAAAACGCGATCTCGTTAAGATAGACCTGTCCCTCTGTGACGGCAAGCGTCAAATCCGGCCCGGTGAGAAGCATGTCCGACGTGTCCCATTTGAACATGTTGCCGTTAAGCTGTTCATAGGTATACGAGCCGCCGTTTCCGTCCGTGACCGTCACGGTGCCCTCGGCAATGTTGCCGTTAAACCACACCGCGGAAACAGCCGCGCCGTCTTCAAGCGTCAGCGACACGGAATCGCCCGTTTCGCCGCGCCAGACGGTGGTGGGAAAGCTGGTTGTGCCAAGGTTTAAGAAGGCCACGAGCGCATATACGACGGTCAGCGCCGTTACAAGGATACAGTCCCGCCTGTTCAGCTTGTGCGGCCGGTCGCCCGGCAGGGTCAGCCGCTCAGTCATTCCCTTGTTCATCGCAGGTCTCCTCCTCTCCGTCCGGCCCGATCAGCTTTGGCAGACCGGTCATCAATTTATCCTTGACATGCAGCAACATATCCATACATACCCAAACAAAATACAGGCAGCCGAGCGTTTCCACCGCCGAGAAAAAGCGCAAAAGCTCGGTATGCTCCCTTTGCCCGCGCACAACGGCGGAGGCCAGCTTGGAGATCACATACATGGCGGACATCTCGTTAAGGAAGGTGGTGGTGGTGAAAAGCACGAACACCAACAGCAGCCGCCTGTCCCGATACCACGCAAAGGCAAACAGAAGCAAAAACAGCAACGGGAACACATACCGTTCATGCATATAATGTCCAAAGGTAAAGATCAGAGCCATGCAGAGCGCGGCCGCCAGATATACCGCGCCGCGATTCTCGGACGGGGACAGCCCCGCGCGCCGGATGCGCCGCTGCTCCAGCGCCAGAACACCGCCGCCTGCCAACACCGCCACGACGATGGCAAGCGTGCCAAAGCTCTTGTATGTCATGGCCCCGCCATAGATGGAGGCCTGGGCTGAAACCCAGTTACCGCCGCAAAGCGCCATATAGTTGTACGCCTCGACGGTGGCATAGTCATAGCCGGAGGAGGCATCCAAGAACTTTGTGACAAGCCAGTACCACGGCTGGTCGCCCTGAAACGGCAGACCGCCGAGGAAAACAACAAGCAGCGCGCACACAACAGCCAGTGCGGTGTAAAGGAGATCCTTCCATCCGCGCATATTAAGCAGAAACGCGATCGCCAGAACCGGCCCAAAGATCAGCGCCTGCCACTTAATCAGAATAGCTAATCCGTACACCAGCCCCGCAACAATGCGGCGGCCGCTGCCCAGCTCATAGAACGTCATAAGCAGCAGCAGCGTCAGGATCGAATCGATCTGTGACCATGCGCCGGAAAGAAATACCGCCGCGGGATTCAGCACCACCAAAAGCGACAGCGTCAGCGCCGCACCGTCCGGCACCCTGCGCTCCCTGCAAAAACGCAGAAGCAGCAGCCCGCAGAGAATGTCCGCGACAAACGGCGGAATCATGTAGCAGAACATGCCGACAGGCGTATACGACCCAATGCCGAGAAAACCCATCACCTTGGACATGCCGGCCAGAATCAGCATGTACCCGGGCGGATAATCATACCATTCGTGTCCGGCTGCGGTATAAAACTGCGCCGTGCCGTTGTTTGCAATATCGTTACCCCAGGAGATCCAGCAGCCAAGATCGCTGTCATGTCCCTTATAGAGCTGGCAAAGCACAAAGCGGATCACAAGCCCCGCGGCAACCGCTGCCCAGAACACGAGCAGGATGCGGCGTTTTTTGAGCTGCGTCACGGTACAAATGCGGTCATAACTCCGATAGACGCCAAAGTACAGCACAACAAAGCACAGCACCGCCGCCCAGACGATGATACTGAAAAAGGACTTCAGATATTCCGCATTCTTTGTGTCGCTACTGCCGGAATCGGTAGAAGCGGACGACGAGGTCCACGCGGTCAGCGTCTGATAGACGACATCGGCATCCTCCGCGCTGGACAAGGTGACGTTACGAAACGACGCGCTGCCCATGGCCGCCTCGCCGTAGCCGCCAATGCGCAGGGCAATGCGGGCGGTGGCCGTTTTTTTTGCGGTGGTAAAGCCAAGCTGAACGGTTACCCAATCGGAGGTGCCGAGCACCTGACGCGTCGAATACACACAGCTCTGATCGATCGCATAATTGTCGATGGACAGGCCGGCGCCGCGCGCGCCCGCCACATTCACGGTTTTTACCTCGGCCGTGAGGACATATCGCGCGCCGCCTTCGACCGGATAATCATAGACAAGGCGCAGATCGTCCGCCTCAGCCGCGGTCAGCGTAGCCACGCCATCAGCGGTGAATGCGGCGGAATACGCCCCCTCATAGCTTACGACCTGCCAGCCGTCCGGCGGCACATCGACCTCAGCAGACGACAGCGAAAGCTGCACCGTTTCCGGCGCCGAATCGTTCGACCGCGTCAAAAACACGATGCCGAAAACGATGGCGGCGACGGCTGCAGCACAGCATGCGATGACCAGAATTTTCTTCCACAAAACAGTATACCTGCCAAAAACTACTTATTGTTACTATATCATCGACAGTATACAAATGCAATGTACAAAATTGTCACATAAATGCGTCTGGAATGTGAGAAATGACAGCGCCCGGCAGCATCACCTCGACGACATCAAACCGTGCGGGACGATCCTCCCATCCATGGCTTTTGAGAAAGCCCTGCGCAGCCAGACGAAGATAGCGCTGCTTCTTCGCATCCACGGCCTCGGCCGGGCGGCCGTAATCCAGGCGCGAACGGGTCTTGACCTCAACAAAGACGAGCATACCGGATCGTCTGTCCTGCATGATAAGATCGATCTCATGCCGGAAGGACGCGTAGTTGCGGCAGATCAGCCGATAGCCGTGCCACCACAGATAAATCAGTGCCGCCAGTTCACCCCGGCGACCCCGTTTACGAGCGTCCGTGGCCATGACGCCTGCCCAGCAGCGGGAGCCCCCGCTTCAAAACAAACAGCAACAGCCCGGCGCGCTCATCCTTGTTGTCGAGATCGACATGGCGGGCGCTTCGTCTGCAAAGATGCAGGCGATAGGCCAGGTTATGAATCTCCCATTCCCGGCACATGGAACGCTCGGTGCGCTGCCAGCCGGTGGGATCGTTGCATTCGATATTTCGAAGCACGGCAAGCACGGCGTCGCGCTCGCTTTTGGCATGTTGACGGTAGGAAAAGCGGATCTCCATGTTTGGCATGCGCACATTGCGCCGGTCGTCCAGCACATAGATCACGCCGTCTTCCGGCGCGGCGGGCAGCGCCTTTTTCTCGGTCACCAGGCGCACCTCGCCCGCGGCTGTCTGATACACGGTCATCGGCTTTCCTCCCCGTTCCAAAAACTGTGTATAAACGAACGCCGGTGCAAAGGACACGGTCCGTACTGCCGGATGGCGGCAATGTGCGCCGCCGTTCCGTAGCCCTTGTTGGCGGCAAAGCCGTACATGGGATAACGGGCGTCCTGCTCGATCATGTAGCGATCCCGCTCCACCTTGGCGACAATCGACGCCGCCGCGATGGAATAGCACAGCGCATCGCCATGGATAAGCACATGCTGTCTGACGGGCAGCGTCAGCCCGTCCAGCGCGTCGATCATGACGTCGGTCACAGGGCAGTCAATGGCGGCAAACGCCTCCAAAAACGCGCGACGCGTCGCCTGAAGGATGTTGACCCTGTCAATCTCCTGTTCATCGACCCACGCGGTTGCCACCGCCAGCGCGGTTTCCCGTATCCGGGCATAGAGCGCATCGCGGCAGGCGGGCGTAAGCTTTTTGGAGTCGTTAATGCCCACAATGAGCGGCTCGGGCGGCATGACGACGCAGCCCACCACCACGGGTCCCGCAAGCGGGCCTCTGCCCACCTCGTCCATGCCCGCGAGCACCGCGCCTGTTTGCCAAAGCGCCTGATCGGGAGCCGTGATCCTCGCCAGTTGCTCTTCCTTTGACAGCCGCGCCATGCTAGCTCTCCTCCGGCGGGGTCTCAAGCGTCAGATGGGCGATGCGTCCCGCGCGAAACTCATCCAGCACGATGCGCGCTGCGCGTTCGGTGTCCAAAACGCCGCCCGGCAGCAAAAACCCGCGGCTTTGAGCCACGCCCTCCAGAAGCGAGACATCCGGCGTATCGGCGCAAAGCTTTGAATACCTTGCGTATAGCGCCTCCGGATCCAGCCGGCGAACCGTCACAAGCAGCGCAGACGAAAGCTGTTCCAGATCCATAATCTCATCGTTGATCGAACCCAGATAGGCCAGATGCTCCGCCAAAATGGGGTCCTCCAGCTTTGGCCACAGCAGCCCGGGCGAATCCATCAGCTCCAGATACGGCGTAATCTTCACCCACTGCTTGCCCTTCGTCACACCCGGCTTATCGCCGGTCTTGGCACGGGTCTGCCCGGCCATGCGATTGATAAAGGTGGATTTTCCAACGTTCGGAATGCCGACCACGAGGGCGCGCACGGTCATGCGGATACCGCGATCGGCCTTTCTTTGAACCTTCTCGCGCGTTGCCTGCTCGATAAGCGCAACCGCCTGCTTTTTGCCCGCGCTGCCGATGGAAACGATCTGCGCTGCCGGGATGCCCTGCGACGCATAATACGCAATCCAGCGCCGCACAAGCGCCGGCGATGCAAGATCAGCCTTGTTCAAAAGGACGATGCGCGTCTTTAGACGGAACAAATCATCAAAATCAGGGTTGCGCGAAGCCAGCGGCGCGCGTGCATCGACAATCTCGATCACGACGTCGCAAAGCGACACATTTTCCTGAAGCAGCCGGCGCGCTTTTGCCATGTGGCCGGGGTACCATTGAATCGTTTGCATAAAGATAAAAATACGCCCCGACGCAGGTCGGGGCAGGTCGATTGCTTACTTCTCGTCGATACGCTCACGCACCTTGGCGGACTTGCCGACGCGGTCACGGAGGTAATACAGCTTGGCGCGGCGAACCTGGCCGTGACGCATGACCTCGATGCGGCCGATGCGGGGGCTGTTGTACGGGAACGTACGCTCTACGCCGATGCCGTAGGACATACGGCGCACGGTGAAAGACTTGCGGACGCCGCCGCCCTGAATCTTGATGATGGTTCCCTCAAAGTTCTGCAAACGCTCACGGGTGCCTTCAACAACTTTGACAAACACACGAACCGCGTCGCCGACTTCGATCTCGGGAAGATCGGTGCGAACCTGTTCTTTTTCCAGTTCACGAATGATGTCTGACATGAATTTTTCCTCCTTAGAATTCGTTTCAGCAGGCGTTCATGTCACAACAACGTACAGCGGACCGCCCGTGCCAAAGCGCATTATATCATATGGGTTTTACAAATGCAACCCCTTATTTGCCGCAGGGAATGCCGTGCGTACCCAACAGCTCCGGCCGCATGCAGCGGGTCTTCTCCAGCGCCTGCTCATGCCGCCACGCCTCGATGTTGGCGTGATGCCCGTTGAGCAGGATCTCCGGCACCGCCATGCCGCGAAAATCGGCGGGACGCGTGTATTGCGGATACTCCAGGAGCCCGTTTTGATGTGATTCGTCCTCACAGCTCTCGCTGCTGCCAAGCACGCCCGGAATAAAGCGGGACAGACAGTCCACCAGCACCATCGCCGGAAGCTCGCCGCCGGTCAGCACATAGTCGCCGATTGACAGCTCCTCATCGATCAAGGGCATCACGCGCTCATCCACGCCCTCGTAATGACCGCACAGCAGCACAAGCCGTTCACACGCCGCAAGCGCTTTGGCGCGCGCCGGCGTCAGCAGACGGCCGCGCGGCGTCAGCAGGATACGGTGGGCGCTTTCCCCCGCAAGCACGGCGTCCATACAGTCATAGATCGGCTGTGCCATCATCACCATGCCTGCGCCGCCGCCGAACGGATAGTCGTCGGTTTTTCGGTGTTTGTTGTCGGTATAATCACGGATATTGTGCAGATGAATGTCAATCAGCCCGCCAGCCGCCGCGCGCCCGAGCATGCTTGCGGAAAACACCCCCGCGAACATCTCCGGGAACAGCGTCAGAATGTCAATCCTCAAACAAGCCGACCTCCTTGAGCACAGCGGTATGCACGGTGATGACGCGCTGCTCGACGTCCACATTTGCCAAAAGCTTTTTCAGCGCGGGCAGCATCAGCTTGCCGTCATCCACGACGTAGACATCGTTGGCGCCGGTGGACAGCACGTCGGTGATTTTTCCGTAGCACACGCCGTCGGTATCCGTCAGGCGGCAGCCGATCAGATCCGTCACAAAATAGGTGTTTTCAGAAAGCGGTACCGCGTGTGCGCGATCCACCGAAAGATATGCGCCGCGCAGGCGCTCGGCATCCTCCGGCGAATGACAGCCTTCCATCTGAACGACTACGGCGTCCGAACGGATTGAAAGCACCGAAAGCAGCACGGGCGTCGTCTGCCCATGCTGCTCCAAATATGCCTCCCGCATGCCGCGAAAGCGGTTCACATCGTCCGTGAGCGGAGCAAGCTTGACCGCGCCCTGAACCCCGTGCGGACGCACGATCTGTCCGATGCGCAGATAGCCGTTTGTCACAGGATGTCCACCATGTATTTCTTGTCGCTGCGAACGGATGCGGCTTTGACAAGCGTGCGAATCGCCTTGGCAATGCGCCCCTGCTTGCCGATGACCTTACCTACATCGCCTTCCGCCACGGAAAGCTCGATCACGGTGCAGTCATCCTCCTCACGCGTCTCAACTCGCACGGCATCCGGTTGGTCAACCAGGCTCTTGGCGATGAAGGCAACCAGTTCGTTCATGTCTGCCCCTTATTCGCCGATGGCGCCGGCCTTCTTGAGAAGCGCGCGAACGGTATCGGTCGGCTGTGCGCCGTTCTTGATCCACTCGGCGGCACGCTCGTTGTCTACCTTCAGCTCAATGGGCGTGGTGAGCGGGTTGTAGTAGCCGATCTCCTCGACAAAGGCGCCGTCGCGGGGTGCGCGGGAATCCGCCACGATGATGCGGTAGAAGGGCTGTTTCTTGGCGCCCATACGGCGCAGTCTGATTTTGAGCATGGTATCTTTTTTCCTCCCAATCTGTCTTGTGTATGTATGGAAAGCGGGTTTCCGCTTATTCCTAGAAGGAGAACGGCAGACCGCGCATCTTCTTGCCGCGCATTTTGCCGCCCGAGAGCTGGCGCATCAGCTGACGCGACTGCTCAAACTGGTTCATCAGCCGGTTGACCTCCTGAATGGTGGTGCCGCTGCCGCGGGCAATGCGCTTTCTGCGTCCCGCGTTTAGGATGTCGGGGTTCTGCCGCTCACGCGGGGTCATGGACTGGATGATCGCACGCGTGCGCGCCATCTGTTTGGGATCGATCTGGAGCTTGCCGATCTTGCCGGAAAGCCCGGGGATCATGCCCATCAGCTCCTCCATCGAGCCCATGTCCTTCATCTGATCCATTTGCTCGAGATAATCCTCCAGCGTAAAGCTGTTGGTGCGCATTTTCTTCTCAAGCTCCTGCGCCTTGTTCTGGTCAAAGGTCTGCTGCGCCTTCTCAATCAGCGTGAGCATATCGCCCATGCCAAGGATGCGGGAGGCCATGCGGTCGGGATGAAACGGCTCGATATCAACAAGCTTTTCGCCCGTTCCGGCAAACTTGATGGGCTTGCCGGTCACCTGACGAACCGAAAGCGCCGCGCCGCCGCGCGTATCGCCGTCCAGTTTGGTCAGAATAACGCCGGTAAGCGGCACCGCCTCATGAAACGCCTTGGCGGCGTTGACGGCGTCCTGACCGGTCATGGCGTCCACCACAAGCATAAGCTCCGCCGGCGAAACGGCGTCGCGAATGCGCCGCAGCTCCTCCATCATGTCGGAATCGATATGCAGGCGTCCCGCGGTATCGACGATGACCACATCCAACAGCTTTTTCTGCGCCTCGGCCACGCCCGCCTTTGCGATGGTCACGGGATCCCCCTGCCCCATGTCGAACACGGGAACCTCGGCCCGCGCACCTACGACCTTTAGCTGATCGATAGCGGCGGGGCGATAGACGTCGCAGGCCACAAGCAGCACGGACTTGCCGTATTGCTTTTTGATGTAACCGGCAAGCTTGGCGCACATGGTGGTCTTGCCTGCGCCCTGCAAACCGGCCATCAGGATGACCGCCGGCTTTTTGGAGCCGAAATCCAGCTTTTCCTGGGTCGAGCCCATCAGAGCCGTCAGCTCCTCATTGACAATCTTTATGATTTGCTGCCCGGGCGTCAGGCTCTCAAGCACATCGTGGCCGACGGCGCGATCCGTCACGCGGGCAACAAAATCCTTCACAACGAGGAAGTTCACATCCGCCTCAAGCAGCACGAGCTTAATCTCGCGCATGGCGTCGCGCACATCCTTTTCAGACAGGCGGCCGCGGCCGGTCAGCTTCTTGAATACGCGCTGCAATTTTTCCGAGATGCCTTCAAACGCCATTATTCGTCCTCCCAAAGGCCGCCGATCCGTGAGGCGCCAGAAAGCAGCGCCGTTTTTTCCGCCCCATCCGGCAGTCTGGCCGCGCTGCGCTCCATGGAACGCAGCAGTTCCTGCTGGGCGTCAAGGCGCCGGATAAGGCCCAGCCGATCCTCATACATGCGAAGCGTCTGCTCTGCGCGCACCAACGTGTCGCGCACGCCCTGACGCGAAATCCCGGCATTCTCCGCGATCTCGGCGAGCGTGTAGTTCTCGTTGGCATAGTCGGATACGATGCTCCGCTGCCGATCCGTAAGCAACCGGCCGTAACGATCCAGCAAACGCGCCAGTTCCAGCAAATGCTCCATCCAAAAAACCTCAAGGTGTAAAGCGTTTTTCCTTTACACCTTGTCATTATACCGATATTCCCGACAATGTCAAGCGATATTTTACAGAATTGCCTCGGCAAACCGCTCGGCGTCAAACCGTGCCAGATCGTCTATACCCTCGCCTACGCCGGCAAAGCGGACGGGGATATGCAGCTGATCCGCAATGCGGATGACAACGCCTCCCTTGGCCGTGCCGTCAAGCTTGGTCAGGATGATCCCGGACAGCGCCGTGACCTCCGAAAAGGCCTGCGCCTGCATGACCGCGTTCTGTCCGGTGGTGGCGTCGAGCACAAGCAAAACCTCCATTGGAAGATCGGCAAGCTCACGGGATACGACGCGCTGGATCTTGCCCAGCTCATTCATCAGATTCTGCTTGTTGTGCAGCCGACCCGCCGTGTCGCACAGAAGCAGGTCACAGCCCTTTGCACGGAAGGACGCCGCCGCGTCAAACACGACGGCTGCGGGATCCGCCCCCTCCTGATGCCGCACCATCGGCACGCCCGCGCGTTCCGCCCAGGTGCCAAGCTGCTCCGCCGCGGCCGCGCGAAAGGTATCCGCCGCGGCCAGCATGGGCTTTCTGCCCTCCTGGCGGTACTGCCAGGCAAGCTTGCCGACGGTCGTTGTCTTGCCGACGCCGTTGACGCCGATGATCAGCACGGCACAGGGACCGGCATCCGCCAAGAACGCGTTGCCCGGCACAAGCAGCTCGGCGATCAGCGCACGCAAAACGGCGCGCGCCTCCTCACGCGTTGCAATTCGGTCGCTCCTGACGGCGGTTTTCAGCCGCGCGATCAGCTTCTCCGCGGTGTCCATCCCGACGTCCGCCAGAATCAGCGCCTCCTCCAGCTCCTCAAAAAACGAATCGTTGATGCGCTCCTGCGAAAACAGCCCCGCAAAGAAGCTGCTGCGCGTTTTTTTGAGACCCTCACGCCATTTCGCAAGGATGCCGCTGTTTTGATCCATTATGATGCCTCTCCAAACCGGGCGGATACGATGGTGGATACGCCCTTCTCCTCCATAGCGACGCCATAGAGCGTATCGCACACCTCCATGCTGCCCTTGCGATGGGTGATGATGATAAACTGTGTTGTTTCGGAATACCGTCTGAGATATTCCGCAAAGCGGGAGACATTGGCCTCGTCCAGCGAGGTCTCAATCTCGTCCAGCACGCAGAACGCGGGCGCCTTGAGCCGCAGCATCGCAAACAGCAGCGCAATCGCGGTCAACGCGCGCTCGCCGCCCGACAACAGCGACAGCAGCTGAAGCTTTTTACCCGGCGGCTGGGCAATGATGTCGATATCGCAATTGAGCACGTCCTTGGGATCGGCCAGGCGAAGCTCCGCCACACCGCCGCCGAACAGCTCGGAAAAGACCTCGGTGAAATTGACCTGCACCTTTTGAAACTCGGATGTAAATACGCCCTGCATGGTGTCGGTCAGCTGGCCGATGATCGTATACAGATCGGTCTTGGCCTGTTCAAGATCCGCATACTGGGTTGTCAGCCCTTCATACCGCTCGGAAACCAGCTCATAATCTTCAATGGACGACACGTTGATGTCCCCAAGCGCCCGAATCTGCTGCCTAAGCTCCGCAATGCGTGCACCGGTGGCGCCGACGGGAAACGCATGCCGAAACGCCTGTGCGTTGTCGTACGTCAGCTCATAGTCCTGCCAGATGCGATCCTGAAGCGCCGCCGTCTCCAGCTCCGCCTTGCCAAGAGCCAGCTCGGCCTTGTGCTTGCGGTCGCCCGTCTGACGGTAGGCCTCGTTCAGCGTGTCGCGCGTCTGCCGATGCTGCATAAGCTGTTCGGAAAGCTGGTGCTTGCGCTTCTCCAGCCGTTCCTGCTCCTGACGAACGGCTTCGGCATCCGCCTGCTCGCCAGCCACGCCTGTCTCCATCTCAGCAAGACGTTTGTCCGCCTCGGCTTGGCGCTGATCCAGCGACGACAACTCCGACTGCCACGCGGTGATGCTCCGCTGCCGCGCAACAATCTCACCGGAAAGACGTTCCCGCTCCTGCGCACGCGCATGCGCCTCTTTGCGCAGCGCCATCTCGGAGATACGCAGCTCCGTAAGCTCCTGCGCCTTCTTCTCGCGCTCCTGCCGGGCGGCGGAAAGCGCCTGTTGGGCGCGGATCACGTCCTCACGGGAGACCGTGTTGTTGCGCTCGATATCCTGCTGTAACGTTTCCGACTGTGCTTTGCGCGCCGCGATATCCATGAGCGCGTCGCGGATCTCCGTGCGCTGCTCCCGGCGGGATTCGGCCTGCTCTGCCGCGGTCTCGCGATCGCGCAGAATCATATCGGCCTTTTCTTTTTCCCGCGCCAGCGCCACGTCTGCATCATGCACAGCAGTGCCGAATGCGTCGATCTGCATATCGGCAAGCAGGATCTGATGCTTTGCATCCTCCGCCTCCGTCTGCTTGCGCGCACGGGCGACGGACGCGTCTTTCAGCTTGTCCTCCAACTCCTTCAGCTCACGCTCACGGCCAAGCAGGCCAAAGCTGCGCTTTGAGGTGCTGCCGCCCGTCATGGTGCCGCCGGTGCTGATAAAATCTCCCAATAGCGTCGTGATATGAAACGCGCCGCCGGAACGCTCCTTCAGCGCGATCCCGCTGTCCAGATCCCGAACGACAACCGTTCTCCCAAGCAGATAATCCACCACGCGCTGCATGCCGTCCTTGCAGCCGACCAGCTCACTGGCAAGCCCGATACAGCCGTCGGCATCCAGAAAACGACGCTCCCGCTCGGTCAGGGGATTTGGCGTCAGCAGCGAGACGGGCAGCATGGTGGCGCGGCCAATCTCGTGCGTGCGCAAATATTCGATCACTCTTTTGGCGTCGCGCGCGTTGGGCGTGACGATGTTCTGCAGCGACCCACCCAGTGACATACCGATGGCCTGCTCATACTCCTTCGGCACATCGATCAGCTCCGCGACAACGCCCGTGATGCAGGACGAAAGCTGCGGATCGGAAGCGGCGTCCTTCATCAGCTGTCTGACGCTGTTTTGATATCCCTCGCGGGAACGAACCATCTCGCGCACGACATGCAGACGGCTCTCGATCGCGGCGGCGTTTTGATCCAGCTCACGCTGCTCCTGCTGCATGGTCAAAAATGCCTGCTCGCAGGCAGCGCGGTTCTTCTGTGCATTTGCCAGCTCCCGCTGCGCCTTTCCACGCTTGTCCTCCAGCTCGGACAGCATCTGCGCGGCGGCGGCCATCTCACATGTCAGCGCCTCCGTCTGCTCTTCTCCCCGGCTGTCGGCCGCGTCCAGCGCCGAAAGACGATCATGAAGCGCCGCTTCCATGGCATCCAGACGGCTGCGGTCGCTCCGCGCGTCGGACAGTCGGTTCAACTCCTCCATGATAGCGTTCTTCATCGCGTCGATGGCTTCCGCCTGCTCCAAAACCTGTTCGTCCATCGCATCGACAGCGGCGGACAGCGCGCGAATATGCTCTTCCAGCGCGGTAAGCCGGCACGCGTCCGGCGTATCCTGATCCAACAGCTGCGCGGCCTCCGTCAGATGCCGGATCTGTTCGCTGGCGTCTTGAATCTCGTCCTCCAGGCGGGCGCGTTCCTTCTTGGCATTGTCGCGCCGCTCGATCAGCAGCTTGCACTCGCCGACATGCGTCTCCACGCCGGACAGCATGGAAAGCAGCTTGTTCTGAAGCACAGCAAGCTCGGCATCGTGCTGCTGCACCTGCAATTCCAGCTCGGCACAGGAAGCGGCCATGTCCTGATCGCTTGCCGCATTGACGGCCAGCTCGCGCTCCATTTCGGCAACGGCCTCCCTCAGGGAGTCCATACGCTCACGCGCACGGTCGGTCTGATAGAGGTACATATTGATGTCCAGATCCTTCAGCTCGTCACGGAGCTTCAGAAACTGCCGGGCAGTCTCGCTCTGAGCGCGCAGCGGCTCTATCCTCGCCTCCAGCTCGCCCAGAACGTCGTAAATGCGTTCCATGTTCTTCTGAGTCTGATCCAGCTTGCGCTCCGCCTCCTCTTTACGGACGCGATAGCGCATAACGCCGGCTGCCTCCTCGAGGGCGGCGCGGCGCTCGTTGGAGCGATTGGACAGGATCTCGTCCACCCTGCCCTGACTGATGATGGAATAACCGTCCTTGCCGATGCCGGTGTCCCGGAACAGATCCAGCACATCCTTGAGGCGACAGGTGCGGCCGTTAACGGCATACTCGCTCTCCCCCGAGCGAAACACGCGGCGTGTGATCGCCACATCGTCAAAGTCCATCGGCAACGCATGATCGCGATTGTCAAAGGTCAAAGTAACCTCGCAGCCGGACTGCGGACGGCGCGTCTGCGTCCCGCCGAAGATCACATCCTCCATCTTGGTGCCGCGCAGCGCCTTGGCGCTCTGCTCCCCCAGCACCCACCGGACAGCGTCGGCTATGTTGCTCTTTCCGCTGCCGTTCGGACCGATAACGGCCGTGATGCCGGAGCCAAACTGCAGCTCCGTCTTCTTTGCAAAGGACTTAAAGCCCGATATGTTGAGTGTGCTCAGTCGCAAGCCCGATCCCCCATCCCCAGTTTTTGCAACGCGTCGCGCGCGGCCTGTTGACCCGCGCTCTGTTTGGAAGGGCCGGTTCCGCAGCCCAGAACCCTGTCGCCCAGCATGACCTGCATCGAAAATGTTTTATGATGATCCGGGCCATCCTCGCCCGTCAGCTTATAGCAAAGCGCAGCGCGGTCGTCAGCGGACAGGCTTTCCTGCAGCCGCGACTTATAATCCTTTGTCTCGGGCACATCACCCGCGGCCGGCATCAGCGGCAGCACATGCGCCTGCACAAACGCACGCGCCGGCTCCAGCCCGCCGTCAAGATATACCGCGCCCAGAATCGCTTCTACACAGTCGGCAAGGATCGACGGCTTGTGCCTGCCGCCCATGGCCTCCTCCCCGTGCGCCAGATGCAGCTCCGACCCGAGATCCAGCGCAACGGCTACCCGATACAGCGAATCGGCACAGACCATTACCGCGCGCACGCGGGTCATCGCGCCCTCGCGCATATCGGGATAGGCAGCGTATAGATGCTCCGACACGCACAGCTCCAGCACCGCATCGCCCAGATACTCCAGCCGCTCATTGTCGCGGCGCGCGGCGTGCGTATCCCCTGCGACGGACGCATGCGTTAGCGCCGTCTCCAGCAGGGAGGCGTCCAGAAAACCGTAACCGATCCGTTGTTCCAGCGGGTGTCTGCGCATCCGTTCCCCCATCATGCAAAAAGAACCCGCACCGTAGCCGGATGCGGGTCAGCCCGGTTCCATACCGGCGTGATCATTTGCTCAGAAACTTTACGATGTCGCCAACCGTCTGGATCTTCGGCAGCTCCTCATCGGGAATCTCCACATCGAATTCCTGTTCCATGTCCATGATCAGTTCCACAATATCCAGGGAATCTGCATGCAGATCCTCAATCAGGCGGCTCTCCATCGTGATGATGGAAGCATCCAGATCCAGCTGCTTGGCGATAATCTCGCATATCTTTTCAAAACTCATGATCGTTCTCCTTTTATCCGTTTGCGCTTGATGGCAAAAGCTTTTTCCCTAAAGGCCATTCTATCGAAAAAAACCGGTTCTGTCAATCCTCAAGCGGCAGCTCCGCAATGCTCGACGCAATCTGACCGGTCACATTTGCGTCGGACAGCTTCTGCGCCTGCAAAATGGCATGGAAAATAGCATTGGCGTTGGAGCTGCCGTGTGCCTTGATGACGCCGCCCCCCACGCCCAGAAGCGGCGCGCCGCCCACCTCTGTATAATCCATACGCTTCTTGAAGCGCGAAAATGCACGTTTCGACAAAAGAGCGCCAAACTTGGAAACTGGGGTGGCAAGCAGATCGCGCTTTAGAAGCGTATTCATGGTCTTTGCCGCGCCCTCAATGCTCTTGAGGACAATATTTCCGTCAAACCCGTCGCACACGATCACATCAAAGTCACCGCTCATGACGTCGCGCGCCTCGCAATTTCCGACAAAGCGGATCTGCGGCATGGCGGCCAGCAGCGGATACACGGTCTTGGTCAGTTCGTTGCCCTTTTCGGCCTCGGCGCCGTTGTTCAAAAGACCGATGCGCGGCTCCTCCACGCCCATCACACGCTGCATATACGCCTTGCCCATCAGCGCGAACTGTTGAAGATACGCGGGCTTGCAGTCGGTGTTGGCGCCGCAGTCGATCAGCATGACATGACCACCCGTAACCGTAGGCAGAAGCGGCGCCAGAGCGGGACGCTTGACCCCGGCGATCCGACGGACAATCAGCGTGCCGCCCGCAAGGATCGCGCCGGAGCTGCCGGCGGACAAAAAGCAGTCGGCCGTGCCGGAGGCCACGGCGTTCAGCGCACGAACGAGCGACGAATCCTTCTTGCGACGGATGGCAAGGGTTGGCGCTTCCTCACAGGTTATGACCTCGCCGGTGGGAACGACGGTCAGCCGGCTGGCGTCCATCGCATGGTCGCGGATATAAGCCTTGATGACCTCGCCGTCGCCATACAGCTGGAACACGGTCTCGGCCGGCGTAGATAAAAGCGCCGTTCTCAACCCGTCCAGCACCGCCTCGGGCGCATGATCGCCGCCCATGACATCAAGTGCAAGCTTCATTACTACTTCTCCTGTTGCTCCGTTATTTGTCTCATTATAGCGTCAACCACTGTGGGATGCAACGAAAAAAGACTCTCTTTTGCAGAAAGTCTTTGTTCCTGGCTGCTTGTGGGATCATGGATACGTTATGCCTTTTTGCTGTCCTTGTCCATGTCGATGACTTTATCGCCATCATAATACCCGCACTTTTTGCAAACCGTGTGCGAGGGCTTGAGCTCGTGACACTGCGGGCACTCCGTCAAATTGGGCTGTTCCAACTTGAAGTTGTTGGCTCTGCGCGAATCTCTCCTCGCCTTGGATGTTTTTCTCTTAGGTACTGCCATGATCACACCTCCTCATTCTCTTGATGCAGGCCTTTCAGCACCGAAAACGGACTGGAGGCCGACGCGTCCGAACAGGTACACTGTTCACGGTTTTTGTTGATGCCGCAGACGGGACACAGCCCTTTGCAGTCCTCGGAACAGACGCTGACAAGCGGCAGCTGAAGAAACATATTGTCCCAAAATGCCGCATCCAGAGAAAGCATATCGCCTTCCAGACGGTAACTCTCCCCATCGTCGTCGCCGCCGTCGCGCGAAAACCGTTCATGAATGGGAAACGTCAGCGCTTCCACAAACGGCTCAAGGCAACGGACACACACGGATTGAAGCGCAATCTTTGCTGTTGCTTCGACAAAAAACGCTTTGCCGTCGAACAGATACGTCCCTTCCACATGCGCAGGCGCAGCAAACTGCAATGTCCGCCCGGCATATTGCTCGCTGGAAAGCGGAACATCCCAAGAAAACGGGAAGCTCTCCCCCACGCGCACGCGGGCTTTGTTGACCTGCAATTCCATCTGCATACCTCAAAAATCAACCATCAGTTATTTTATCTATTCTGCCGCTGTTTGTCAACCTTAATCTTACGGCCGGGCGCTGTTTTTTCGGGCTTTTTTCCGGTATCCGACGGTTTTTCGGGCGGCACAAGCGCATTGGGTCCAAAGCCGATCAGATCCCGGCGTCCGATCCTGGCAAGCGCCTTGCGCACCAAGGGGGCGTTGGCCGGCAAAAAGGTCTGCATCAGGGCGCGCTGCATCCGCTTCTCCTCATCGGTAGGTACATGCACCGGCGTCATGTCCCGCGGGTCTAACCGACAAAAATACATGCAGGTAGACATCGTGCCGGGCGTGGGATAAAAATCCTGTACCTGCTGCGGTCGGATCCGATGCTTTTTGAGATATATGGCGAGCTCCACCGCGTCCTGAAGCGTGCAGCCGGGATGCGAGCTCATCAGATACGGCACGACATACTGTTTGAGCCCGTAACGGCGGTTCAGCGCATCATACTTTTGCAAAAACCGCTCATACAGCGCGGGCGCGGGCTTGTTCATATAATACAGCGCGCGATCGGAAATGTGCTCCGGCGCGATCTTTAGCTGGCCGCTGACATGATAGCGCACCAGCTCCTGCAAAAACGTATCGTCCTTATCATACAGAACGTAGTCATAGCGGACGCCGCTGCGAATAAACACCTTCTTGACTCCGGGCAGCGCGCGCAGCTTTCGCAAAAGCTGCACATAGTCGATATGAGAAACCGAAAGGTTGCGACAGGCGGAATAGCCGATGCAGTCCCTGTCGCTGCAAACGCCGGCGGTCAGCTGTTTTTTGCACGCCGGTTGACGGAAATTGGCCGTAGGCCCACCGACGTCATGGATATAGCCGCGAAACGCAGGATCCCGCGTCATGCTGCCGGCTTCCGCCAGAATAGATGCATGGCTGCGCGCGGAGATGACGCGACCCTGATGGAAGGTCAGCGCGCAAAAATGGCAGCCGCCAAAGCAGCCGCGGGCGGACGTGATGGAGAACGCAACCTCGTCCAGCGCGGGGATATGCTCGCGATAATCGGGGTGCGGCTGCCGGGTAAAGGGCAGCGCATAAACCGCATCCAGCTCGGCCGTAGTGAGCGGCAGCGCGGGCGGATTCTGAACCAGAACCCCTTTCTCGTGCGGTTGGATGAGCGTACGCCCCTTTTGGGCGTCCTGCTCCCGATACTGCTGCATAAACGCGCGTGCATAGGCGTGCCTGTCTGTCTTGACCTCGTCGAACGACGGCAGCAGAACACCGTCGATCCCTTCTGCGGACGCAGCGCGGTAACAGCTCCCACGAATGTCCCGAAGCCGATCGGCGGGCGTTCCCGCGTCCAAAAGGCGTGCGGTCTCCACAATGGAGCGCTCGCCCATGCCGTACAAAAGCAGGTCTGCGCAGGCATCGTAAAGGATGGAATGGCGCACCTTGTCATCCCAGTAGTCATAATGTGCAAAGCGCCGCAGCGACGCCTCAATGCCGCCAATGATGACGGGGACGTCATGATACGCCTCGCGGCAGCGATTTGCATAGACAATGACCGCGCGATCGGGTCTGCGGCCGGGTTTGCCGCCCGGCGTATACGCATCCTCCGCGCGTCGGTGCCGCGTGACGGAATAATGGTTGACCATGGAATCCAGGTTGCCCGACGAAACAAGAAATGCAAGCTTCGGGCGACCAAGCCTACGAAAGGCGGAAGCATCGCGGTATTCGGGCTGGCTGATCACGCCGACGGAAAAGCCGTTGTGTTGCAGCACGCGGGTGATGATGGCAGCGCCGAAGCTCGGATGGTCAATATACGCGTCGCCGACAACGTAGACAAAATCGAGCGCAGCATAGCCCTGCGCCCGCATTGCCTCCGCCGTCATCGGCGGCAGCACCGTAATGGGTTGTCTGTCTAAGCCGGGCATGCTCATGCATCCCCGTCGGATTCGTGCGGCGAAATCGGCAGCACGACGGGATCGTTGGGAAGGCGGTGTATGCCGACGTCGGCGGCAGCCAGTTCCCCCTCCAGGTATTCGATGGTCTGAACCATCTCACGCCGTTCCTTCTCCATCGCGTTGAGCAAAGCGATGATCTCGTCCAGATAGCGATCCACCTGCTCAAGATCATAGCCAATCAGCGATTTTTTGAAGCGTTTATTTGCAATATCTTCCACTCGTATCATGCTTAAAAAAGGGCGGCACCTGCCGCCGAACCGTCGGTTTCATTCAGTCGGCTGCGCTACATATCGCCGTAATCGTCCTCGCTGTTGTCGATGACGTCGCAGCCCTTGGGCGTCAGGACAAAGATCTGTCGGCTGATCTTCGACGTGGTCGCATGCAGGGCATGCGCGCCGCCCAGCACAAAGTCAAAGATGCGTTGGGCCGTCGGGATGTCCAGCTCCTCCATGTTGATGATGACCGGCTTCTTGGCGTTGAGATTGTCGATGATATCCTTGGCGTCCTCGTAGCTGACGGGATGATAGACGATCATCTTCATTGCGGCCACGTTCGGAACCACGGGAGCATCCGCATGCGACGACGAAAAAGACGGCTGAGCCTGGTGCGCGCTCTCCCGCTGAGGGCGGCGCGTCCGGTTCATGCTGACGACGTTATCATTGGCCGGCTGCTGCGGATCTTCTTCAAAAAACTCGTCCCGAGCTTCGTCCGCCTCCTCGATGCCGATAAAATCCAATATCTTGTTGTAGAGTCCCATGTTTTCCTCCGTTCGACCTAGATGCGCGGCCGCGATCCGAATATGGCGGAACCAACACGCACCATCGTCGCCCCTTCCTCAATGGCCGTCTCAAAATCGTGACTCATGCCCATGGATAGGATCGACAGCGGCAACGCGCGATGCTTTTGCTGCATCGCTTCAAATAACAGACGCATTTGCCGGAAATAGGGGCGCACCTGCTCACCGGATACGGCGGGCGGCACACACATCAATCCACAAACACGAAGCGCAGGCATTTCCACAAGCTGATCGAGAAACGGATCCAGCTCAGCCGCAGGCAGGCCGCCCTTCTGGGCTTCGTCGCCGATGTTTATCTGTATCAACACATCCTGTACGGTTTCATGCGAAAGCGCATAGCGGTTCAGCTGCTCCGCCAGAGACATGCGATCCACGGACTGTACCGTAGCGGCACGTCCACAGATATATTTTACCTTGTTGCTTTGCAGTTGTCCAATAAAATGGGGGCGCACACCGCATTGTTCAAAGAAAGTTAATTTTTCCTTAAATTCTTGCGCATGGTTTTCGCCGACCTCGCAAACGCCCGCGCGAACGGCGTCCAGAATGCGATCCGTGTCGATATACTTGGTTACCGCGACAAGGCGCACATCCTCCGCCCTGCGTCCCGCGCGCATACAGGCGTCCGATATGCGTGTACGTACAGATGCTACCTGCTCCGAAATATCCATCGTTATGCCTCCAAACGGTTACGGTACGGCAAACGGCGTCGGCGCCGCAGAATCCGTGCCGGCGGACGGGCTTGTTGAGGGCGATGCCGTATCCTCGGGGGTCTCCTCGTCATTCGCGTCCTCCGCGTCCTTGTTCTCCTGATACTTCAGCCCGGCTGTGAGCGTGATAGCGCTGTTTTGCGCCTTGATCACGGCGATATCCTCCTCCTCGTTGTAGCCGATGATGCTGACCGCAACGGGGATATAGTCGCTGCCCGACTTGATGTCGAGCATCGGAACGCCGTCAATATAATACAGCATATCCGCCGGAACCGAGACGCCGGAAACCTGCTTTTCGAAGGTAAAAGTTGCGGTGCGTCCGTTGAGGACGGGCCTGACATCCGCGTTGACCTCAAGCACATATACCGCATACGTCGCGGACAGGCGTTCGGCAACAACGGTGCATTCATACTCCGTGCCTTCGCCGTTCAGCGTGACATGATAGGTCTCGCCGTTGGACAACCGTGCGGCGGAATCCGCCTTGGCTGACATCGCGATATAGAAATGATCGGTTGCCACAATACGGTAGAGCGCCGAATCATTGTATGTGTTCGAGGTGGGCGAGGCCAGAATCCGGCGGATCTGCGCGCTGGTCAGCTGATCGATCACCAACGCGTCCTCGTAGCCGTCGATGAAAAAGCTGATATAGCCCGCGCTGCCCGTGTTTAACAGCGGTGTGCGCTGTGCAAAGGCGGCTTCCAGCGCATAAAGCTGGTTCATGTTGTTGATCAGCGCGGTGTCCGCGGTAACAAGCTGAGACAAAAGATCGCGCCTTGCCTTCAAAATCTCGGCCAAGTCCTCCTCCAGCGTCAGGTAATCCTCGCCGGAAATCCCCTCCGTGACTTCGGTCATGCGCGCAATCATCTCTTGAATGCGATCGTTGAATTCCGTCAGCGTGGGCGGCAGCGTGTCGCCGTCGGTCTGCAGCTTGAGCAGCGTAAGCTGCTGCTGATAGATCGTCTGCTCCAGCGTGACAATCTGGGACAACTGCGTCTCATAGCCGCGGGCGTATAGATCTGCAATCTGCTGGTTATCATAGACATAATCCCCCTCGCGGACGAGAAAGCGGATCTCCGAATAATCCCCCACCGTGACGGGAACCTCTTCGCGGATGATGACCGAGACGGTCGTCAGCTGCATATCAAAGCTGGTCGCCTTCAGACGTCCGCGCTCCGGCGCAAGAAATTTGTATGCAACAATGCCCACAACGACCAGCGCGGCAAGCGCCAGCAGGATAAAAAAACGTTTATTCAGCTTTCGTTTCTTTGTTGCCATCCGTCACCTCATAACCCTTTTTGGCGGACAGACCGTTCTGCCTGTCGAAATTCTCCCGATTCTTTTCCAAATAATTGGCATACAGCGCGTCCGCGTCCATGCCGCTGCGAATGCACATGCTGACAAAAAAATGCAGCACGTCCGTCAGCTCCTCGCAAATGGCTTCCCGATTAAGCGGTTTTGGGTTCTTCCACCATTTGTAGTTGAGCTCATTGAGCAGCTCTGTCAGCTCGTCCATCGTAGCCAGAATATCCTTCTGCATCCATGTTTCATACGAGAAATCGAGATGCCGCCGTTCCGCGATATCCCGATCCAGCGTCTGCTGCATGGAAAAAATCTCTTCAAGCTTGTCCATACGCCTTCCACCACTTTCCGCACGCGCGCCGCATGGTCTTCTCACAGCCGGTCAGACGGCCAACCGCCGCCACTGTCATAGCGTCAGAGGTCAGAACCTGCGGGATGATGCGCTCGATATCCGCTATTGTAACACATTCGATGCGGGAAATGGTAGCGTTGACGGAATATTCCTCATCCTCCAGCAGCAGACACTTGCCGATGGCGTTCATATGCGCGCTGGCGGTCTCCATGCCGAGCAAATAGCTGCCCTTGAGCTGCTCCTTGCAACGGATGAACTCCTCCTGCGTGATCCCGTGTCCCACGACGTCTGCCAGCTCCTCCAGCATCAAGGAAAGCACCTCAGCCGCCTGCTTTTCTCCGCTGCCGGCGTATACGCAGAGCGAGCCGATGCCGCGATAGCACATCGGATAGGTGTAGACCGCATAGGCTAGACCCTTGTCCTCACGGATCTTCTGGAACATGCGCGACGACATACTTCCGCCGATGACGTTGGACAGCACGGCCAGCGCATAGTAATCGGGTGTGCCAAGGGGAAAGCCAGGGAAGGTCAGGCAGGTATGCACCTGCTCAATGTCCTTTTGAACGTAGAGCTCACGAAAGCCGCGGTTTGGCGCATGCTCGACAGCGGGGTATCGCCGGCTGCTGCCGGTGTCCCCAAACGCCTGCTCCAGGAGGGACAGCAGTGCGTCGGGATCAAAGCTCCCCGCGCAGGCGATCACGAGATTCTCGGCCGTATAATGCTTGTCCATATAGTCCCGAAGCCGCTCGGGGGTGAAGCTGCGGACGGTATCCGCCGAGCCCAGTATGGGGCGCATCAGGGACGAGCCCTCAAAATATGCCTTGCTGGCAACCTCAAACACCAGATCCTCCGGCGTATCCTCGGTCATGTAGATCTCCTCGAGAACCACACCCTTTTCCCGCTCAATGTTCTCGGGCGTAAGCGTGGAGTGCAGCACGATATCGGCGAGGATATCGACCGCAAGCGCAAGCTGCGTATCCAAAACCTTCGCATAATAACAGGTGCATTCCTTGGCGGTAAAGGCGTTGAGATTGCCGCCCACGGCGTCCATCTCCACCGCGATATCGCGCGCGCTGCGGCGCTTGGTGCCCTTGAACAGCATGTGCTCGATAAAATGGGAAATGCCGGAATCCTGCTCCTGCTCATGAATCGATCCTGCGTTGACCCACACGCCGATCGCGGCGGAATGTGCGCCTGTCATCTGCTCCATGATCACACGGATGCCGTTATCAAGTGTCTTTCTCAGCATAAGGTTCCTCCAGAATCGCATCAAGCGATACCCAAGTATATTGTTCCGATATCAAGTAAATCAATGCCGGCAAAGCGGTCACAAACGCCTGTGTCGGCTGCGCCACAAGAATGCTGCCGCCCTCTGCCTGCTCTGCGCGGCTGAGGATATCCTCCGCGCTGCCGCGCGCCGTCAAAAGATCCTGCGTGCCCTTGAGATGAATCAGCCCCGCAGCCTTTGCCGCCTTTGCAGATGCGGATGCATCGCGAAGCCAGCTTAGATAATACTTCACCCCGCCGGCATCCCCGCCGAGCGCCGCAGCCGAAAGACGCACATCCCTCGTCATGGCAGCGGGTCCGCCGTCATACAAAGGAAGATAACCGAGTGTGCCAAGGGTATGCCCCTCGGCCAGAATCCTCGCGATCTGATCCGGCCGCTCCCTTGCCGCTGCCGCCGAAACAAAGAACGCGGCGGGAGTATGCGTCGTGGCCAGAATATCCAACGTCCGATCCACCAGATCGGATGCATGGTACACCGTGACCGCAAGCGCAACCGCGTCACTGCGGCGTCCGTGCATAACGGTTCCCGCTGTCATGCGCCCAGTCAGCGTCAGCGAGACGCCAAACACGAGCACCAAAACTAGAAGCAGCGCATTCTGTAACAATACAGCGGTTTTTTTCGCATACAGCATGTCCGAAGCAACCCTCCGTCATACCATCGTATGCGCGCAAATGCCGGAAAAGAAGGCGCAACACGCTGCATGTTGCGCCCCTTATCACTCAGAATATCGGAAAGAAGTTATTCGTCCTTCTTTTCCTTCTTGTCGCCGTCAGGCAGCAGATCCTTGCGGGTCAGGCTGACCTTGCCGGTTTTCGGATCGATCTCGATGACGCGAACCAGAACCTGGTCGCCCATGTGCATGACGTCCTCGACCTTCTCAACGCGCTTGTTGGCCATGCGCGAAATGTGCAGCAGGCCATCCTTGCCGGGCGTAAGGTTAATGAACGCGCCAAAGTCCTTGATGCCGACCACGGTGCCCAGGTAGACGTCGCCAACCTCAATGTCCTTGACAATGCCGTCGATGATGCGCTTGGCTTCCGCCGCTGCCGCCTCATCCGGAGAAGCGATATAGACCGTGCCGTCGTCCTCGATGTCGATCTTGACGCCGGTATCGGCGATGATCTTGTTGATCGTCTTTCCGCCGCTACCGATGACGTCACGAATCTTGTCGGGATGGATGGTGAATGTGATGATGCGCGGCGCGAACGGGGACAGCGTATCCCGCGGCGCGGCCAGTGCCTCGCTCATGCGGTCGAGAATGAAGAGACGGCCGCAGCGCGCCTGTTCGAGGGCGCGGGTCAGGATCTCGCGGTCAATGCCCTTGATCTTGATATCCATCTGAATGGCGGTGATGCCGTCACGCGTGCCTGCGACCTTGAAATCCATATCGCCCAGGAAGTCTTCAAGACCCTGGATGTCGGTCAGGATGGCCAGGTTGCCGCTGTCCACATCCTTGATCAGACCCATCGCCACACCGGCGACCGGCTTTTTGATCGGGACGCCGGCGTCCATCAGCGCGAGCGTGCTTGCGCAGATCGAGGCCTGAGACGTGGAACCGTTGGAGCTGATGACTTCGCTGACCAGACGCATGCAGTACGGGAACTCCGTCTCCGTCGGCAAAACGGGCAGCAGCGCGCGCTCAGCAAGCGCACCGTGGCCGATCTCGCGACGGCCGGGGCTGCGCACGGGGCGCGCCTCGCCGGTGCTGTACGGGGGCATGTTGTACTGGTGCATGTAGCGCTTGCTCTCTTCGAGCGTCAGGCCGTCCAGAATCTGGGCTTCCGAAATGGTGCCGAGCGTCGCAATGGTCAGAACCTGAGTCTGGCCGCGGGTGAACACCGCGCTGCCGTGCGTGCGCTCAAGCAGGCCGGTCTCGCACCAGATGGGACGGATCTCATCCTGCGCACGGCCATCGGGGCGAATTTTTTTGTTGATGATCTTGTCGCGCATGACTTCCTTTGTCATGGCGTAAAGAACGGCGTCGATATCCTTCTGCTGGTTGGGATACTCCTCAGCAAAGGCCGCCTGCGTCTCCGCCTTGACCTGCTCGGTCCGCGTCTCACGCTCGGCACGGTCAAAGGTGTCCATCTGCCAAACGACCTTGTCCATGGCAAAAGTGCGAACCTTTTCGGCCATTTCGGCGTCCGGCTGATGGATGACGACTTCACGCTTGGGCTTGCCAACCTCGGCCTGAATGCCATCGATAAAGGCAACGATCTTCTTGATCTCCTCATGCGCAAAGAGGATGGCGCCAAGCATCTCCTCCTCGGAAACCTCCTTCGCACCGGCCTCCACCATCATGACCGCATCGCGCGTACCGGCGACGGTCAGGGAGAGACAGCTGGCCTCACGCGTAGCAAGGTCAGGATTGAGGATATATTCCCCGTCAATCATGCCGACAGACACCGCACCGGTGGGCCCCATGAACGGCGCGTCCGAGATGGACAGCGCGATGGAGGAGCCGATCATGCCGAGGATATCCGGCGTGACGTCCTGCTCGACGGAAAGCACGGTCGCAATGACCTGAATGTCGTTATAGAAGCCCTTGGGGAACAGCGGGCGCAGTGGGCGGTCGATCAGACGGCAGGTCAGAATGGCCTTCTCGGTCGGCCGGCCTTCGCGCTTGATAAAGCCGCCGGGGATCTTGCCCACGGAATAAAGCTTCTCTTCAAACTCAATGGACAGGGGCAGAAAATCCACGCCGTCACGCGCCTGTTTGGCGACGGTGGCGCAGACCAGCACGGCGGTGCCGCCGCAGCGCAGGAGACAGGACCCGCCTGCCTGCTCGGCGTATTTGCCGGTTTCGACAGTCAGTTTGCGATTGCCGATCATGGTTTCGAATGTTTTTTGCATGTGTTGTACTTCCTCTTGTTTCCTCTTTATTTATCTTTTTCATTGATACCGAATGGATGGTACCGGCGGCACAGCAGGAGACCGGAAGCCGCTTTCCCCCAAAAACCCGGCGCGCTGTGGGAAAGAAAAGAGGCGGGATGAACACACCCCGCCTTCCCCGTTACTTTCTCAGATTCAAGCTCGCCAGAATCGCTCTGTAACGTTCAATGTCCTTCTCCTTGAGATAGTTGAGAAGGCCTCTGCGCTGACCAACCATCTTCAGAAGGCCGCGTCTGGAATGAAAGTCCTTCTTGTTGATTTTCAGATGCTCGTTGAGATGGTTGATCCGCTGGGTCAACAGCGCGATCTGCACCTCGGGAGAACCGGTGTCGCCCTCGTGCAGTGCATACGTTTCGATGATTTCCTGCTTGGTCATAATTATGTCTTCCTCCTGCTATTTCGTATCCCCGCAGGCAGAGCAGAGCGTCGGAGAGTCGCATCAACCCAGCTTACGGTTTAACCTTATGTACTCTACCACAAAAGGGCAGGGTTGTAAACACTTTTTTTGCGCTGTTCATAAACAATTTGCGCCGTTTTGGCATCCTCTGATACGCGGCTGATAAGCTTCTCCGTATCGGCAAAGCGGATCTCGCCGCGAATCCTTTCAAGGAAGCAAACGCGGAGCTCTTTGCCGTAAAGATCGAAGTTGCCGCCCAGGATATGCGTCTCCAGTGTGCGCATCCGGCCGCCGACGGTCGGATTGCAGCCGATGTTGGTGACGGACGGAAAAACCGCGTCCTCCGCAACCGTGGCGGTAGCGTATACGCCGTCGGGAAGCGGCACGGGGATGCCACAGTCCAGGTTTGCTGTGGGGAAGCCCAGCGTATGGCCTATGCCGCGGTTTTTGACCACGGTGCCCAGCAGCGTATACGGACGGCCGAGAAGCGCACAGGCGGCTTCCAGCTCGCCCGCCGCCAAAGCACGGCGGATGCGGGTGCTGGATATGGGCTCGCCATCCTCCAGCACGGGCGGCACCACCTTGGTACCAAAGCCATATTCCCTGCCGAGCGCGGCCAGCGTATCGGGCGTGCCCGCGCCGCCGCGGCCAAAGGTATAGTTAAAGCCAACTACGACTGCAGCAAGCGCATACGTCTCAAGCATGCGTTCCACAAACGAGCGCGGCGAAAGATCCGCAAGCGCCCTGGTAAACGGAACCATCTCCACCTTGGTCACGCCGTTTGCAAGCAGCGCGCGGCGCCGCTGATCCGCAGAGATCAGATAGGATACGTCCGCGCCGAACAGCGCGGCGGGATGCGTCTCAAACGTATAGCAGACGGGCTCCGCGCCGCAACTCTTTGCAAGCGCAGCCGCCCCGCGCAGCAGCGCCCGGTGGCCGCGATGAACCCCGTCAAACATTCCCAATGCGATGACTGTCTTATTCCGCTTCATTACCGTACAGATGCACCTTCAGCTTCACTTGTTCCCCTGCAACGCAGCCGACGCCCAAAAACTCACCGGCGCCGTAAACACGCACATCCCCGTCCGCGAGGCCGGGTACATGCGACGAAAGCCCGTTTTTGACCGGCTGCACACGATCCTTTGCCAATGCAGCCTGCGGCAAAAACGCAAGCGCCTCCTCGCAGGAAACGAGCGTTTGCGTAAGCTCCCCCGCGGTTTGCCGCTCCGCAAGCTCCAAAATGGTATACGACCGATCCTGAACAAACATCCCGCTCGCCGTGCGCAGCAAAAAACGCATGTGAGCCGGTACGCCCACATATGCGCCGATGTCGTGACATAGCGTGCGCACATATGTGCCGCGGCTGCAGACAATATCCAGCAGATAACGGTTCTCCCCCGTGCGCTCAGCCAGCGTCATGCTGGACACGGTGATCGGGCGAATTTTATCCGGAATCTCCTCCCCCGCCAATGCCAGATCATACAGCTTGCGGCCGTTGAATTTCAGCGCGGAATAGGCGGGCGCCTTTTGCAGAATATTGCCGGTAAATGCTGGCAGCGCGTCCAAAAGTTGCTGCTTGTCCACAACCTCGTCCGAACGCGCGATCACCTTGCCCGTTGCGTCCTGCGTATCGGTCGCTGCGCCAAACGCGATTTCACAAAGGTACCGTTTCTCCTTATCAACCAGATACGGAAACAGGCGTGCGGCACGGCCGACGCACACGGGCAAAACGCCGGCGGCTGCGGGATCCAGCGTGCCGAGATGCCCGACCCGCTTTTCATGAAACAACCGCCGAATGTCCACCACCACATCGCTGGAAGACATGCCCGGCGGCTTCAAAACAGATACAATCCCATCCATAACGCGCGCTAGGAGAGCCGCAGAAGGATCTCGGTCTTCAGAAGATCCAGCGCTGTTTGCAGGTCCGTCAAAAGCGTACAGCCCGCGGCGCGAACATGTCCGCCGCCCTGAAACTGCTGCGCGACGGCGGCCACGTCAAAGCGATCCTTGGAGCGCATGCTGACGCGAATCTGTCCGTTTTGCGATTCCCGCGCAAAGCATGCGACCTCGACCGTGTCGATGTCGCGGATATAGTCGATTAGCCCCTCGCAGTCCGCGGAGGTGGCGCCATGTGCCGTCAATTCCTGATAGGTCAGATACGAAATGCCGAATCGGCCGCCCGCCAGCAGTTCCATGCGCGGCAGCATAAGCCCCAACACACGCATCTTCTCGGCGCGGTGACTGCGGAACAAGACCCGGTTCCAGCGCGGCAAATCTATGCCCGCCGAAAGAAGCTCCGCCATAATGCGGAACGTGTCCGGCGTGGTGTTTGAGTAGGAAAAATTGCCGGTATCGGTTGCGAGCGCTGTATACAGGCACACCGCAATATCCTGCGTAAGCGGCACGCCAAGCAGGGAAAGCAGCGAAAACACAATCTCGCCGGTAGCAGCGCAGTCCTCAACGCAATTCACATCGGCAAAGCCGGGGTTTGTGCCGTGATGATCGATGCAGAGCGTCCGCGCGGCGGCCTTTACAAGCGGCTCCAGCGTGCCGCAGCGCTTCAAATCCGCGCAGTCAACACACACCACACAGGAGAAGCCCTCCTCCGGCGCCGAACATACCCGATCCGCAAAAGGAAGCTGCCGATAGGTCACGGGCACCGGCTCCTCGCACGCAATAAAAGCACGTTTTCCGAGCGACAAAAGCCCTTGGTACAGCGCGAGCGCCGAGCCCAGGGTGTCGCCGTCCGGCGAAACGTGGCTGATCAGCAAAAAGCCGTCGCCGTCCTTTATGAATGCAGCCGCATCGGCAAGACGGTTCACTCCTTTGGCGCCTCCCCGTTCAGCTTGTTGAGAATATCGGAGATATGCACGCTGTAAGCAATGGAATCATCCAGAATGAACTTAAACTGAGGGATGCAGCGGATGCGCATCCGCTGACCGACCTCGCGCGCAATGTGACCCTCGGCGCGGTTGAGCGCATCGACGGTCTCCATGCGCGCCTGCTCATCCTGGTCATAGACCGAGATGCGCGCTTTACAATACTTAAGATCGGGCGTGACCTCCGCGGATACCACGGTTGTCATGGGGGAGACGCGCGGATCCTTCATGTCAAAGATCACCGTGCTGAGCGTCTTGCGAATCTCCTCGTTGCGCCGTTCCATACGAACCTTAGGCATAGCTCTTTGTTACCGCTGTACCTCTTCGACCACATAGGCCTCGATGGTATCGCCTTCCTGAATATCGTTGAAGTTTTCGATCGAGATGCCGCACTCATAACCGGTCAGCACCTCTTTTGCATCATCCTTAAATCGCTTAAGGGATGCAATCTTGCCGTCGTGGATGATGATGCCGTCGCGCACGACGCGCACCTGTGCGCTTCTGAGCACCTTGCCCTCCTGGACATAGGCGCCCGCGATGGTGCCGACGCCGGAAACCTTGAAGGTATTGCGCACGCTGATGCGGCCGAGCTCAACCTCGTGGAACACCGGCTTGAACATGCCCTTCATGGCGTTCTGCACATCCTCGATGGCGTTGTAAATGATGCGGTAGGTACGCACATCCACCTTCTCCCGCTCGGCCATCTGCCGTGCGGAGGTATCCGGACGAACGTTGAAGCCGATGACGATGGCGTTTGACGCGGATGCGAACATGATGTCCGAGCCCGTGATGGCGCCGACGCCGCCATGGATGCAGCGCACGCGTACCTCGTCGTTGGACAGCTTCTCCAGTGCCTGCTTGACCGCCTCGACCGAGCCCTGAACGTCGGCCTTGACGATGATGTTAAGATCCTTGAGATCGCCCTCGGCCATCTGACTGAACAGATCGTCCAACGAAACCTTTTGCATGGACTTGACCTGCGCGGCCTTGATCTTGTCCTTGCGCTCCTCGGCCACCTGCCGGGAAAGCTTATCGGCATCGACGGCGTTGATGACGTCGCCGGCGGACGGAACCTCATTGAAGCCGAGCACCTCAACAGGCGTTGCGGGGCCTGCCGCAGATACGACGCGTCCCTTATCGTCCATCATGGCGCGGATACGGCCGTAGGCCGTGCCGGCGACGATGGTATCGCCCTTCTTGAGCGTACCGTTTTGAACCAGCACGGTCGCAACGGGGCCACGCGCCTTGTCCAGCTTTGCCTCAACGATGGTACCCTTGGCCAGACGGTTCGGATTGGCCTTAAGCTCCAGCACGTCAGCCTGCAAAAGCACCATCTCAAGCAGCTGATCCAGATTGATGAGCTTCTTGGCGGATACCGGCACGCAGATGGTGTCGCCGCCCCACTCCTCGGTCACGAGGCCGTACTCGGTCAGCTGTTTCTTCACGCGCTCAGCGTCCGCATTCTCCCGGTCAATCTTGTTGATGGCAACGATGATGGGGACGTTTGCGGCCTTTGCATGATTGATCGCCTCCACTGTCTGGGGCATAATGCCGTCGTCGGCGGCGACGACCAGGATGACGATATCCGTCACCTGCGCGCCGCGCGCCCGCATGGCGGTGAACGCCTCATGACCCGGCGTGTCGATAAACGTGATCTGACGGCCTTTGCACATGACGGTGTATGCGCCGATGTGCTGTGTGATGCCGCCAGCCTCGCCCGCGGCGACGCTGGAATTACGGAATGCATCAAGCAGGGAGGTCTTGCCGTGATCGACATGACCCATGATGGTGACGACGGGCGGACGGATGACGAGCGTTTCGGGCTCGTCGGTATCGTCGGCGGTGTCGGCCAGCACGTCCTCAAACGTTTTGGACAGCTGCTGCTCCACCGTGATGCGGAATTCCGACGCGATCAGCTCGCAGGTGTCATAATCAATCTCCTGATTGATCGTAGCCATAACGCCGAGCAGGAACAGCTTTTTGATGATCTCCGTTGCGGGCTTGCCGAGCTTTTCGGACAAATCCTTGACGGTAATCGTCTCAGTCGTTATGATCGCATGATCAATCACGACGGGGACCGGCTTCGGCATCAGCTGCTGTTGTTTTCTCTTTGCGCTGGTGCGGCGGTTGCCCATCGGCGTATCGTCGTCCCAGGCTTTTGCCTGTGGTGCAGTTTCTTTCAAAATCGTTTTCTTACTCTTCGTTTTCTTATCTTTATCATAGGTCTTCTTTTGTTCAAAAGCGCCGCGATTCTCCGTCGCGGGCGGCAGGGGGGTGCCATCCGGCCGTTGACCCGTGCGCGGCGGCATGCCGGGTCGCGGTTGACCGGGACGCGCGGCCGCTGTTCCCTGCCCGGGTCTGTCAGTGCGCATCGTGCCGGTACGCGGCTGCGTCGCCGTCTGCTGGCGGTCGCCGTAGCGCGGCTGGGTTCCCGTCTGCTGGCGGTCGCCGTAGCGCGGCTGGGTTCCCGTCTGCTGACGGTCGCCGTAGCGCGGCTGGGTCCCTGTCTGCTGACGGTCGCCGTAGCGCGGCTGGGTTCCCGTCTGCTGACGGTCGCCGTAGCGCGGCTGGGTCCCTGTCTGCTGGCGGTCGCCGTAGCGCGGCTGGGTCCCTGTCTGCTGGCGGTCGCCGTAGCGCGGCTGCGTCCCCGTCTGCTGACGGTCTGTGCCGCGCGGATAGGCCGCTTCCGGAATGCGGCTTGCAACGTACCCGCTTCCCTCCGGCTTTGCCGGCGCGGGGGCTGGCGCTGGCTGCGTCTCAGCAGCGGGCGCAGGCTCAGATTCGGCCGGCGGCGCTTCCACATCCACGTGGCTTTCGACCACGGGCTGCGGCGCCGGAGCCGGCTCCTCCACATGCGGTTCATCCTTACCGCCGACGTGAACGGCCAGATCGCCGTCGGACGACAGAAGCTGCTGCAGCCGTTCCGCACGCTCGCGCTCCTGACGTTCCCGTTCCTGTTGCGTCTGACGCTCAATCAGCGCATCCTCCGCAACACGCGCGGCGTCCAACAGCGTCGAAGTGTCCGTCCGAACCGTTTCCAGCCGGCCAAACAGTTGCTGCAGATTGTCCCGCATCTCCTTTGCCGAATCCATAAAGTTTGCTGCCATATATTATACCCCCTGGCCGGGCATCTGCGGCTTTGCCGCATCCCCGATCATTTTTGCAAAATTGCGATCCGTGACCGCTACCACAATGCGGCCTTCCCGGCCGATCGCATGCCCAACCCCGTCCACAAGGACGAGAGGAACCTCCCTGCGGCCACAGAGCGCCGCATACTTATCGCGCGTGTTATCGGACGCGCGGCCGTCCAGCACCACAAGAAACGCCTTTCCGGCCTTTACGGCATTCTCCGCCGCATAATCGCCGCTTTGGCACCTGCCTGCCTTCTGGCACAGGCCGAGCGCGTCATGGATTCGGATAGACATCAGAAAATGCCTCCGTCAGCGCCTGCGCCGTCTCCGCCGTCAGCGGCTGTTCCAACGCACGCTCCAGCGCGCGAATCTTGATCGCCCGAGTAAGACAGTCGCGGCTGCGGCAAAGATACGCGCCGCGTCCGTTCCTTCGACCGGTGGGATCCAGGACGACCTCTCCCTCCGGGGTGCGCACAATGCGGATCAAATCCTTTTTCGGCATCATCTGCCTGCATGCCACGCACATGCGCATGGGTATTTTCTTCACCGAAAACCTCCGTTATTCCTCGGGCTCCTCATCATCCTCATCCATATTCATGGCCTCCGCCGCCTGTGACTGGCTCTTGATGTCGATTTTCCAGCCGGTCAGCTTTGCGGCAAGACGCGCGTTCTGCCCCTCCTTGCCGATGGCCAGCGAAAGCTGGTTGTCGGGAACGACGACCTTGGCGGCCTTCTCCTCATCATTGGTATAGACCATCAGCACCTTGGCGGGGCTGAGCGCCTTTGCAATGTAGATGGCGCTGTCACTGTCCCATTCAATGATGTCAATCTTCTCGTTATGCAGCTCAGCTACAATGCGCTCCACACGCGCGCCGCGCTGACCCACGCAGGCACCCACGGCATCAACCTGCGGATCGGTGGAAAACACCGAAACCTTGGTGCGGAAGCCCGCCTCGCGCGCAACGGCTTTGATCTGGACGACGCCGCTCATGATCTCCGGCACCTCCAGCTCGAACAGGCGCTTGACCAGACCCGGATGCGTTCTGGAGACCAGCACCTGAGGCCCTTTGTTATCCTTACGAACCTCCAGCACATATACTTTCAAACGGGCGTTGTTCTCATATGTCTCGCCCGGAATCATCTCGTTTGACATGAGGATGCCGTCAGTCTTGCCCAGCTCGACAAACGCGTTGCCCTTTTCCGCACGCTGCACGATGGCGGTCAGGATCTCGTTCTCCTTCTCGACATACTCCTCATAGATGTTGCCACGTTCGGCCTCACGAATGCGCTGAACGACAACCTGCTTGGCTGTCTGCGCCGCGATGCGCCCGAAATCACGCGTGTTGGCTTCCTCCTCCAACACGTCGCCAATCTCAAACAGCGGGTTGACCTTGTGGGCGGCTTCCAGTGAAATCTCAACCGTCGGCGTCTCGACCTGCTCTACCACCGTTTTGGAGGCATAGATGTGGATCGTCCCCGTGTCACCGTCAATCTCCGCGCGGACATTGCCCGTAGAGTTGTAATTGCGCTTGTATGCAAGGATAAGCGCCTGCTCGATTGCGCTGAGCAGCACCTCCTTGGACAGACCGCGCTCCTTTTCCAATGCGTTCAGTGCCTCAATGAAATCTGCGTTCATGTCTTTTCCCTTTCCCAACTATGTTAAAACCGGATATGCGGACGCACAAGCGCCGCGTCCTTCTTTGCAACCACAAAGGACGAGCCGTCCTCCAGCGTGAGTGTCAGCGTGTCGGCGTCATATGCCGTCAGCGTCCCCGTGCGCTCCTTGCTGCCGTCACGCGGGACATAGAGCCGCACCTCAAGCTCTTTACCCATTGCACGCGCATAATCCCGATCCCGCTTGAGCGGCCGATCGAGACCGAGCGAGGAAACAGACAGCGTATACTGCTGCTCAATGGGATCGTTCTCGTCAAGAACCGGCTCGACCGCGCGGCTTACGCGTTCGCAGTCGTCAATGTTGACCCCGCCTTCTTTATCAATAAAGAGGGTCAACACCCAATCGCCGTATTCCTTTTTGAATTCCACGTCGCACAGCTCAAAGCCAAGCTGTTCCACCGTGCTTTTCAGAAGTGCTTCACACGTTTCCGTCGTTTTCAAACCAAAACCTCGCCTTCAAAACGAAAGAGTGGGACCCGCCCACTCCTTCACAGTTCATAACCAACATGCGGATTATACCATAGCTTACCCGCAATTGCAAGTATTACTTTTCTTTTGCGTGAGTCGTTGCGGGCGCAACGCCGTCCATGCCCGCAGCATCCGCCTTTTTGCGGCGAAAAAGCTGGGTGATGGCATAGTGAATCATCGCGATATACGACAGCGCGACCGCCACGGCCAGCACGCCGATGTTCCACGGCTCAAAGGCCGGGAAGGGGAAGCTGAGCAGTGAGAGAATGACGCCGGCGGCGAAGATGCCTGTGGCGACCTTTCCGTACCAGTCAGCCTGAACCACGACATGCTTGTTCAGCATCACAAGGCCGCCCAGAATCATCAGCGCCTGCTGAAGCGCGGCCAGGGTCAGGATGATCAGATATGAGGTCTGATTCAGCTTGCCCACAAAGATGCAGGCAAGCGCCGCAAAGATCATCAGCTTGTCGGCAACGGGATCCAGCAGCTTTCCTATCGCCGTGATCCAGTGGAACCGTCTGGCCAGATATCCGTCCAGCACATCAGTAAAGAAGGCCAGCGCATACACAGCAAGCGCCCAAAGATAGGCTCCGGACAGAAACAGCCACACGAAGATCCCAACCATCAGAATGCGCAGCGCGGACAGTATGTTCGGGATATGTCTCATCGCGTTTACCCGATGCTGACATCCTCGACATACAGCGTGCGGACAGCAGCGGGATCGTCGGTCGCGGCATCGGTCGTTGCGGCCTTCTCGGCTGCCTCTGCAGCGTCGCGCGCGTCAAAGAACTTCAACGCAACCTGCGGGAACAACGCGTAGGACAGCACGTCCTCCTCCTGACGGATCCGATCCTTGATCTCCTCGCGGTAGGTGTCGAGCTCAGGCTTGAGCAGATCGGCGGGACGGCAGGTGATGACCGCATCGTCGCCGATGGCCATGCGTCTGACCTCATCGTTGACCTCGCCGGGCAGGGTGCCGTATTCGCCGCGCAGCAGTGCCTTGGACTCCTTGGGAAACGTCTTGTATCGGCCGGTCAGCACATTAAACACGGCCTGTGTGCCAACGATCTGGCTGGTCGGGGTCACAAGCGGCGGATATCCAAAGTCCTTGCGAACACGCGGGATCTCCTGCAGCACATCATAGTATTTATCCTCGGCCTTGGCCTGCTTGAGCTGGGAAATCAGGTTGGACAGCATGCCACCGGGCACCTGATACAGCAACGTGTTGGTGTCCACGCGCAAGGATTTGGTGGAGATCAGCCCCTCCTTCATCATGCGGTCGCACACGACGCGAAAATGCTTGGCGGCCTCGGACAGTCGGTTGAGATCAAGACCGGTATCGCGGTCGGTGCCCTTCAGCGTGGCCACGATCGGCTCAGTCGCCGGCTGTGATGTGCCGTTGCCGAGGGGGGACAGCGCGGTGTCAATGATATCCACGCCGGCCTGCGCCGCCATCAGATAGGTCATGTCACCGGTGCCGGTGGTGTTGTGGGTGTGCAGGTGGATCGGCACGTCAACCTCGCTCTTTAAGCGCTTGACCAGCGAATAAGCGTCATAGGGCAGCAGCAGGTTTGCCATGTCCTTGATGCAGATCGTATCCGCGCCCATCTGAACCAGCTCCTTTGCAATGCGGACGAAATAGTCCTCATTGTGAACCGGGGAAACGGTATAGCTGATGGCAGGCTCGCAGATGCCGCCGTACTTTTTGGTAAAGCGAATGGCAGCCTCGAGATTTCGCACATCGTTCAGCGCGTCGAAGATGCGGATCACGTCGATGCCGTTCTCAATCGCCTTGCGGCAGAACTGCTCGACCACATCGTCGGCATAATGCTTGTATCCCAGAATATTCTGGCCGCGGAACAGCATTTGCAGCTTGGTGTTGGGCAATGCCTTGCGAAGCAGCCTAAGCCGCTCCCACGGATCCTCATTGAGGAAGCGCAGGCAGGAATCAAACGTCGCGCCGCCCCAGACCTCCAGCGACCAATAGCCGATGGAATCCAGAACCTCGCAGGCGGGCAGCATGTCGGAAATCGGCATGCGCGTCGCCGCCAGCGACTGATGCGCGTCGCGCAGGATGGTATCGGTAATCAACAGTTTTTGCATGATGAGACCTCCGCAATTATCTGGCGAGCAGCGACAGGAACACGCCGGCCGCAATCGCCGAGCCGATGACGCCGGCCACATTCGGGCCCATAGCATGCATCAGCAGGAAGTTCCTCGGATTCTCCTTTTGACCGACGGTCTGAGAAACACGGGCCGCCATCGGCACGGCGGAAACGCCTGCCGATCCGATCAACGGATTGATCTTGTTCTTGAGGAACAGGTTCATGAACTTGGCCAGCATCACGCCGCCCGCGGTACCGCCGCCGAACGCAATGACGCCAAGCACAATGATGAGAATCGTCTTGACGGTCAGGAAGTTTGCGGCGACAGCCGTTGCGCCGACAGACACGCCCAGAAAGATCGTGACGATGTTGATCAGCTCGTTCTGCACCGTACGGCTCAGGCGTTCGACAACACCGCATTCCCGGAACAGGTTGCCGAGCATCAGCGAGCCGATGAGCGGCGCGGCGTCCGGAAGCAAAAAGCCCACAAAAACCGTGACTACGATCGGGAAGAGGATCTTCTCGGTCTGGGAAACGGAACGGAGCTGCTTCATCTCGATGCGGCGCTCCTTGTGCGTGGTCAGCGCGCGCATGATCGGCGGCTGAATGACCGGTACCAGCGCCATGTATGAATACGCGGCGATGGCGATGGCTCCAAGCAACTCGGGCGCGAGCTTGGTGGCAACCAGGATTGCCGTAGGCCCGTCCGCCCCGCCTATGATGCCGATAGCCGCAGCCTGTAGCTGGGTAAACGACAGCGTGGAGGCGGGATCGATCAGCACCGCAACCTTGCCCACAAGCATCGCCAGCAGGAAGGCCATGTAGATGCCGAGCTGCGCGGCTGCGCCAAGCAGCAGGCTCTTGGGATTGGCGATCAGCGGCCCAAAGTCCGTCATCGCGCCGACGCCCATGAAGATGATGCACGGATAGATGCCAAGCTTTACGCCAAGATAGATATAGTCAAGCAATCCGGAATGCTTCGGATCGCCGAGCGCGGCCCAATCCACCCCAAACGTACCGTCGGCCATCTGCTTGCTGAAATACTCCGGATGATACAGCCCGGCGCCGGGGAGATTCGTCAGCAGAATGCCGAATGCAATGGGAACGAGCAGCAAAGGTTCAAATTTCTTGACGATCGCCAGATACAGGAGGATGCATGCGATAATGATCATCGCAAGCTGCTGCCATGTAATCTGAGCGAACCCCGTCCCTTCCAGAAATCGTAAGATAGCGTCCCACATAATGCTGCCCCTTATGCGATGGTAACCAGCAGCGTACCGGACTCAACCTGAGCGCCCTTTTGAACGCCAATATAGGCAACCTTGCCGTCGCGCGGCGCCAGAATCTCGTTCTCCATCTTCATGGCTTCGAGAATCATCAGCACCTGGCCGCTCTTGACAGCATCGCCCACGGATACGTTGACCTGCAGGATGTTGCCGGGCATCGGCGAATTGACCTGTTCACCCTCGGAGGGCTTTGCAGCGGGTGCAGGCGCTGCCGCAGGTGCGGGGGCCGCCGCGGGTGCGGGAGCCGCTGCCGGAGCCGGCTTTGCCGCGGATGCAGAAATCTGATCGGTGGAAAGCTCTTCCACCTCGACCTCGTACTGGCTGCCGTTAACATTGACCATAAATTTACGCATTGCTATATACCTCCCAATCAATTGACTTTTTTAAACGAAACAATACGGATGCCGGTTACATCGCGCCCCATCACGGTGGCAAGCGCGCACGAAACGGCGGCTATAAGCTGCCGGCGCTCGGCAGCGGACAGGCCGGCGGCGGGAGCAACGGTGGCGGCTGCGTCGGAAGCCACGGCCTTTTGCTGCTTCTTGCCGGTAAAGCCGCGTATCACCGCGCCCATAACGGTTACCAGCAAAATCAGGCACAGAAGCCCAACGAACACAGTGCCGAAGCCCAGCAGAACCGTGGTGCCGATGGTCGGTTCCGCAACTTCTGCAGCGGCAGACATGAGGGTGTGAAGCATACTCTTTCCTCCTTTGGAATGTCATCGCAGATAGGTTTGCCCTATCCTACCCCTTTTTTGTATTATTCGACGCAATTTCCTTTTTTCCTTGTGGAAATTCAATATATTTTTTCCGCATTCCCGTTAAAATATGATTATGCTGATTTTATTTGTGCGCGCCGTATTGCTGTACGCGTTTATTCTCTTGATTCTTCGGCTGACAGGAAAGCGTCAGGTGTCCGATCTGCAGCCGTATGACCTGCTCATTACGCTGTCTATCGCCGACCTTGCCAGCTGTGCCATTGCGGACGTGGACATTCCGCTGCTGTACAGCGTAGTGCCGATTCTGGCGCTCTTTCTGGTTCAGCAGGCGATTTCAAAGGGGTGCGTGCATTTGCCCGGCTTTCGAAAATGCATCTGCGGATCCCCGCTGATTCTGGTGCGGGACGGCGTGCTGGAGGAGCGCACCATGAAGGAAGCCAACTATACCGTTGACGATCTTGTGGATTGCCTGCGCGCCAAGGATATCTTCGATATCGGGCAGGTCGCATATGCCATACTTGAGACCAACGGCAGCATGAGCATCCTGCAAAAGGGCGCGTTTCAGCAGCCCACGCTGCAGGATCTGAACCTGGCGCCGGATCGCGCAGAGCTTTCTCATATGCTCATTTTGGACGGACGAATCTGCTTCCGCACGCTGGAACGGCTTCAGCTTGGAGAATCGTTTGTCAAGAATACGTTAAAAAGCCAAGGCGTGCGCCGCGCTGAGGACGTATATTACATGCAGCTTGCGCCGGATGGCGAGATTCGCACGCAGGTGCGCGGCAAAAAAGGCGACGGCGCGCGCGTGCTGATTGCCAAGGGAAAGGAGGATACGAAATGTTCCTGACGGTACGCCGTATTTTTACACTGTGCGCCTGCATGCTGCTGATCCTTCTGTTTCTGCTGCCGATCCGATATCTCAACGATACCGCGGACGGCATGCGGCGGCTGATTGACAAAGCCCGCGACGCATTGAGCACAGACGACTATGACACCGCCGGACAGACGGTCGCGGTACTGACCGGCCTTTACGATCATCGTGGAGAAAAGCTGAAGCTGTTTCTCAATCACAGCGCCGTCGATGCGGCGGAATTGTGCTTTGACATAGCGGCGGAGGCCATCGCGGTTCAAGACAAAGACAGCGCGCTGTACGCCCTGACGGAGGGCGCCTGCGCGCTGGATTATCTGCTTTCGATCGAAACCTTTACGCCCGATTCGATCCTGTAGGCTGCCGCTTTGCCGTCTGTCCGGGCGCGCGATCCGAGCCCTTCGGCTCCCGCGTCAGCTCAGCCAGTTCGGCGGGCGTCAAATCCCGCCACTGGCCGCTGTGCAGCCCTTCCAGCGTCAAGGGGCCGTAGGCCTCGCGCTTGAGGCGAAGGGTACGGTGGCCAACCGCCTCAAGCATCCGCCGAACCTGGCGGTTGCGCCCTTCGTGAATGGTGATGGAAAACGATGTGCCGCCGGTCGCGGTCGGCCGTACATCACGGACGCGCGCAGGCGCGGTCATGCCGTCGTCCAGCGTAACGCCGTTCTGAAGCGCTGCCAGCTCCGACGCGGTCAGCTTGCCGTCACAGACGCAGTAATAGGTTTTGTTTACTTTATAGCGGGGGTGCATCAGCCGGTTTGCGAGCTCCCCGTCGTTGGTCATCAGCAGCAGCCCCTCGGAATTGATATCCAGCCGGCCGATGCTGTACAGCCGCTCGGGAATATCGCTGACAAGATCCAGCACCGTACGGCGACCCTGCGGATCGCTGGACGTGCTGACAACGCCGCGCGGCTTGTAGACGATTACCACGCGCCGATTGGATTGCATCAAAACGGGGACGCCGTCCAACGCAACGGCATCCCGACCCGGCTCGACAGACATGCCAAGCTCGGCTTGGCGACCGTTGACCTGAACACGGCCGCTTGTGATCAGTTCCTCACAGGCGCGGCGCGAGGCTATGCCCGCATCGGCCAGATATTTTTGCAAACGAACCATTTTTGTTTACCCCTTCCCCATTCCCCGGATTGTCCTAATACAGATATTGCAGGAACCACTCCCGCAAATAATATGGATAGTGCAGCTTATCGGCGCTCTCCGCCGTTATAAGCGGCGTCGAAAAAACCGACTGCCCGTTCACAAACACCGACAATGTGCCGACCGCGGCGCCGCATGCCACCGGCGCGTCGAGCACCTCCGCCGTAAAGGAAACGGATACCTTGACGTCGTCGCTTCCGTCTTTTGCCACCGGATACAGTATACCCTGTTTTGCCACGACTGCCAAGGAGTTTTTGTTGCCGCCGCGAACCTCAACCATTCCGAAAGCAAGCTGCGCATCAAACGGACGTTTCATCGTCAAGGCAGCAAAGCCCTGATCCAGTATCGCCTTTGCCGAAGCCCACATTGTCGGACAGTCCAGCACGACACCCACCAGCTGCAAGCCGTCGCGACAGGCGGAAAAGACCAGACATTTTCCCGCGGTAACGGTATAGCCGGTCTTTATCCCGTTTCCGCCTTCATACTCCCACAGCAGACGGTTCTTGTTCTTCAGCGTGCGGGGCGAAAAGCCGCTTTCGGCAACATGGTAATCGGTGGCGACAATCTGGCGAAATGTCTCGTTCTGCATGGCACAGCAGGCGATGACGGCCAGATCGCGCGCCGTGGTGTAATGGTCGGCATTTTGAAGCCCGTTTGGATTGACAAAATTTGTGTTTTCACAGCCGAGCTGCTTGGCGCGCTGGTTCATGCGCGCGGCAAACGCGGAAACGCTGCCGGAAACAGCACAGGCGATGGTCACGGCCGCATCGTTGCCGGAGGTCAGCATTAATCCGTACAGCAAATCACGGAGCGTCAGCTTCTCGCCCCGTTTGAGATACATTGATGAGCCCTCGGTGCCGACCGCGCTGTCGGGTACGGAAACCATGCGATCCAGGTCCCCGCTTTCAACCGCGACAAGCGCCGTCATTATCTTTGTGGTGGACGCCATCGGCATGCGCTTGTCCGCATCCTTTTCCATCACCACGCGGCGGGTCGTCGCTTCCATCAGGATGGCGCCGCCCGCCGCTATGTCCAGCGCTCGCGCACGCACCGGCAGCAGCAGCATGGCCGCGGCGGCGAGTACGAAAAGCGCGACCGCGCGTTTCATGCCTCAGAATCCCTCTGCTGCTTCTTCTGCTCCGCGCGCTTTTGCTCCGCCTGCTGATCACGCATGGCGCGCATGCCACGGCTCACCTCGGATAGGATCTGCGGAACAATCTCCACGAGCTTATCCAGCGTGCAGGAATATTCCGCATGCAGGACAGAGGCCTGCCCCTCCCGCACACACAAAAACGCCTTTGGCGTAACCGTCACACCCGCGACCGCAGCGCCCGCAAAGGAGCTGTCCCCCTTCTGCTCTACCTCGGCGCCGCACTTTTGGATGGTGCAGCTGACGGGCAGGTCGCTGCCGCCGGTCAGAAAGCCGAACGCAATTTTCGACACAGGCACGACCAGCGTGCTGCTGTCGGCATAGATGGGCTGGCCGACGATGGTATTGACGTCCACAATGGTCTTGAGCTGTTCCATCGTGGTACGGATGAGCGCTTCCACAGATTGCATCATAATTTCCTCACTTTTTCTTCAACAGGATAGGAATACTCTTTGCGGGGAACAGCGTTCCTATGCCTTCCAGATTTATCCTAAGCAGCGAACGGCCAAACACCGGGGTGACCGACAGTCCTATGGGCGCAGGCAGCAGCGGCAACGCGGCGCTGCCCACCGCCCGCAGAAAACCGGCGGTCAGCACGGTCAGCGCGGCGTCGTTTCGCAGGCCGATCAGAATATGTGCTTCCACCCGCTTAAGCCGAAACAGATCCTCGGCAGCTTGCAGCTCCACCTCCGGCGCGGCAAAGAGCAGGAATGTGCGCACCGTTCCGTTTTTTTTCAGCCATTGCAGCGTAAAATACGGATCCGCTGCCAGATTCAGCCGAAAATCGGCACGGATCGGAATGACGCCAAGCACGCGCGCCGTCACGCAGATTCGCCCCGTTCTCGGCGACAGCCGGGCAGCAAAGCGCAGCGGCACCGGCAACGCGGCAAGCAGGATCAAAAACAGCACGACAAACAGCACGATAAGCACGGTCACCATAGCAAAAGTATGCGCCGTCTGCGTCAAAACTATGGCATGCCGCGCAGATTTCGTTACGCGATGTGTATTTGTTTGCTGAGCGATGACCGCTTGTTCCGCATAAGCAGGCGTGGTATACTGCTAAAAAAGCAGGAGGCCGTCAGCATGTTTTCCATCCGTCTTCGTTCTCCCCGTCCGGAGGATCGCCGGCAGATTCTGCAATACCTTCAGGCTTTCCTTGATTGCGGCGATTCGCTGGACGGCACCGCAGGCCTCGGCAACGCCGCCTCGTTTGAAGCATGGTATCAGCAGCTTCTGGACAATCGGTGCGAGGATACGGTGCGTCCCGGCCTGGTGCCGGCTACCACCCTTCTTGCCGTTGATGCGGACACGGACGCGCTCGTCGGCATGATCGACATCCGGCATCGGCTCAACGCTTTTTTGTCGCAATTTGGCGGGCACATCGGTTACAGCGTGCATCCGAATCTCAGAAGGCGCGGCTATGCCGCCGAAATGCTGCGGCTCGCGCTTGCCGAATGCGCGCGCATGGGCATCTATCGCGTGCTGCTGACCTGTGACGACAGGAACGTCGCCTCTGCCCGCGTGATTGAGAAAAACGGGGGCATCCTTGAAAACACGGTGCCGGAGGACGGCCGCCTTACGCGGCGGTACTGGATCACGCTTGCAGAGCCGTGCCGTCTGACCCATGACAGGCTGAACGCGGAATATCTGCCGCTGCAACGGGCGGGCACGGCCGCGCTTGCGGTTGTGCATGCGCTGGGGTTTTCGGCCTCTCTTGGATGGTATAACCGGCATGAGGTGCGCGTGGACGGCGAATATGAAACGGAATGGTTTCCTCTGCCTGTGGTCGAGCTGAAATCCCTGCCGCACTGCGCGGATCTGGGCATTCGGATAGACGGCTCCGCTTGGCTGGAGCTGACGCTTCCGCGGGCAGAAGTAGCGGGCGCGGCGCTTGCACGGCTGCATGCCCTGTTTCCCTTCGCGATGTACGGTGCGCGGGATTATTTGACCGATCTGATCGATCCGGACGGGGATGCATCCACTCTGCCCGTCGCGCTGGCGGCGTCGGAGGAGGAATCGTATCATCTGCTGTTCGAACTGCAAGCGACGGATGCGGACACGCTGTCCCCGCTGTTTGCCGCGCTCAAGCAACAGAAGCTGCTGTTCCCGGCCTGATCGTACGGCGTAATCTCCGCATGCATCGCGTCGAGCAACTTCGTTACTACGTCCTTGTCCGCGCCCGTGCCGATAATGGCCTCCACGTCTTCCCGTTTCATGTTCTTTGCCTCCCATACGATTTTATTGACGGCGTTTTCTCGCCAAAATGAAACAGCAGCACCACACCGGCGTACTGCCGGCGATGATGCTGCCACGTTACATCCGTCACGCTATATGTTGGGGGCAGGTGCGTGACACACTTTTCGGGAGCTACCCTATCCCCTACTACCTGCAAATCACGTCCGCGTAAAAAAAGCAAGTGTTTTTTGCACAAAAAAAGAGCCGCCGAAGCGGCTCATACGCATAGCCCTATTGTTAGAACCCCCCCGAACAAATCATATACAACACTTCGCCCGCTCCAGACTCGGAAAACTTCTGGAGCTCATCGACCGTGACCTCGTTGTCCGCAACAAATTGTTTGAACTCGGCTTCAATTTGCTTGCAGTCACCGACCGAATACTCGGGAGCTGTCAGCGAAAGAATCTGCTCGTCTGTTGGCGCATACTTTCCCGTTTGGAATATTCTGTCTTCAAAATCATCTAGAGCATCTATTACCCATTTCCTCACGCTTATCACTCCTTTCCGTACATAGTGTTTGTTGAGATATTTAGCGCACGAAGATCGTCACTCGAAAGAGTATGCGTCGCAATGTAATCATCTACTGCATTTCTAAGCCAATTATACCGGCTCGGAAGATCGACGTCAATGAGAGCTTTTGCAAAATCAAAATCCGTTTCTCGTATTTGAGCCACACTATTGATCGATCTAAGTGGGCTTACCCACTTTTGATAGGTTTCCGTATAATTAATGCCGTTTGCCCTGCAAATCTCTTCCGCAAGAAGCTCAACTGCCCCCTCCTCAATCCGCTTATTGTTCGCGTACACGACGGGGTCAAAATAACTACATGATCTCGCATGCAAATGCTCGTGTACGGTGGTTTTAATGCTGGAATCATCGCGCAAAGTAATATTACAGTTCCATTCTTTTCTGCCCATTGCACTGGACATTTTCTCTTTCGGCAATACGTTTGTCGTCCCGCTCCATTTACTCGCATGCGAGAACTCGTATTTGTCGAGGATCATGTCTACCTGTCTCGAGCGCTCTTTTAGATCGCCTGATAAAGCGGAGAATCTGTTTAGGCCACCAATCATAGACTCGCCAGAAGATGGCGTCATCGCCGTACGAACGCGTGCCGACATACTTCTATCATACCCCACCACCCTTACCCGTTCCATCTGCGCCCGGATGCCGCAGGTCTTCGAAAACGCATTGTATTCCTGTGTCTTCTGCCGGATGCGGCTGCCCAGCACCGCCTTGTCGCCGCCCGCGTTGATATTCACCTGCATAATGT
>CAYYUV010000006.1:0-93559 GCA_964474405.1 uncultured Oscillospiraceae bacterium | reverse complement strand
AGCGGTCACAGTTTTGGCATTTGTCCCAAAACAGCTGATAGCAGCGCGCGCCCAAGCAGCTGTTCTTACCCTTGCCAATTAGGCTGCAGGCCGTATCGTTGATATAGATCAACTGGCTTGTTACCGCATCGCAAACAAACACAGCGTCAGCGGTATTGTCGAGCAGCGCCGCGGATTCTTTCTCAGGCCTTTCATCGATGGACATCTCCATACCGGGCTGATAGAAGCAATAACGGTTTTTGCCGTCTCGTTTTGCCTGAAGCAGCGCAATGTCGGCGCATTCGTAAAGCGATCGGAAACCCCGCCCGTTTTCGGGTGAAACGCACAAGCCGATAGAGCAGGTTGCTGTCATATGATTTGGCTTAATATCAAACGAGCGACAAAGCATCTGCGCTTTCTTGATCAAGTCCTCCTTCGGCATGGTATGCGGTATGAACAACGCAAATTCATCTCCGCCCAAGCGGCCGATGATCTCGATCTCGGGGAAAAGCATATGGAGCGAGCGGGCCATCGTCTGCAATGCTTCGTCACCCGCAGCATGTCCGTAGGCGTCGTTGATGTTCTTGAAATTGTCCAAATCCAGCATGATGAAACAACCGCTTGGCTCATCATTGTCGCAGAAGAACGCATCGACCCGGTTCTCAAATTCCGCCCGGTTCAAAAGCTCGGTAAGGGAATCCTGCTCGGCGCGCTTCTTCATATCATTGATTGCCGCGTTTATTTTGCTTTCAATCTCAAAGCGGGAAACCTTCGTGCTGCTGATCACATTCTGGATTCTATTCCTTGCGCCGATCTCATTGAAGGGCTTGAGAATATAGTCGGTTGCCCCGATATTAATCGCGATGTCCACGTCCTTTTGAGAGGTCACAATCGCAATAATGGGGATTTGCTGAGGCCGGAAGCGGTCAATGATGCTCACAAGCAGCGTCTGATTGATATTCTCCTTGGGCGCATAGATCACAAGCTCAATCTGAGAATTATCCTTTTGAATGGAAGTGTGCAGATACTCCGACGACGGAATGCACCGCACCTCATATTTGTCGGCAAACATGCTTTCAATGAACGCAAAATCGCCGCCATTCTCATCGATCATCACGATGGTGGAAGGATGATAAATGTTTGCATGCCCCGTCACCTCCGGCTGATGCGACACCGCAGGGACAAGCTTTTCAAACTGCTGCAAAAGCAATTTTTCGAGCATCAACGCCGGCATGGGTCTGGCATAGAAAAAGCCCTGCGCGCACTCACAGCCCAGAGAACGCAAGAGGGACGCCTGCTCCGCCGTTTCGACGCCTTCCGAAATAATGCCCAGATTCATCCACTTTGCAAGGCTGATAATGAAGCTCAAGACGCTGCGTCTGTTGTATCTTTCCTGATCTTGCAGAAAACCGATGTCCAGCTTTACCACGTCGATGGGCAGCTCAGACAGCATATTAAGGGAGGAATAGCCGATTCCAAAATCATCCATTTCGATTTTGAAGCCTATTTTTTTGAGCCTTAAAACGGTCTCAATCAGCTGCTGGGGATTTTCCGTATAAGCAGATTCCGTAATCTCAAGGTGCATATAGCGCGGGCTTAAGCTGTACTTGCGCAGCAGCGACAGGAAAACGTCCTCTATGTGGGGATTGTAAAGATCGGTGCGCGAAACATTTACCGAAATCGGAATCGCAATATTTCCCTGATCGAGCCACGCCCGAATCTTTTTGCAGCAGGTTTCCCACACATACCGGTCAAGGTCTGTTATAAAGCCATTGCGCTCAAACAGAGGGACAAACTGTCCCGGTAACAAAAAGCCTTTCTCGGGATCGTTCCAGCGGATGAGCGCCTCCGCCCCCACAACCGTCTCCGACTTCAACTCATACTTGGGCTGAAAATAGACCTCAAACTCCCCGTTTGCCAGCGCCTGCTTCATGTGCGACACAATGTACTGCTCGTGAAGCATTTTCTTGCGAACCGCATCGTCATAATAATGAAAATACACCTCGTATTTTCCCTTGATCTCCGCAATGGCCAGCTGTGCCCGGTCGCAAATCAGATTGACAGGAATCGTCATATCGTCAACGATATAAATCCCGTATTTGAGCTGCACGTTCAGATCAATGTCCATCTCATTGATCCTTGCGACGGCCCTCGCAAACAGTTCATTTGTATACTGCTCCCGATGCTCGATGAAAAAAGCAAAGATATCCGGGCCGATTCTTCCGCAGATGCCGTGTTTTCCGACATCGTCCCTGCATATATCGGCGCAATATCTTAAAAGCGCGTCCCCGACGCTTGTCCCGTAGCGCTCATTAACAAGCTTAAAGTTCTCTATGTCACAGCAGACCATATCGTATTTTCCGGTGGGGTTCTTCTTCTTTATCTCCTCGACCTGAAGATAAAAGTATTCCTTGCTGTAAAGCCAGGTCAAGGCGTCATGCTGCACGGTGTTGACAAAGGCCGCCGTCTCGTGCAGATAGATGGCGTTGGCTATTCTGTGCTTGATGATATCCGGCTTGTAGGGCTTTGTGACATAGTCGTTGGCGCCCAGCGAGAGCGCCTTTATTTCCTTGTCATCCCCATGCACATCGTCCTGTCCGCTGGCCACAACAACAGGGATCTGACTCGTCCGGCTGTCTGCGCGCATGTGACGAAGCACCTCAAACCCGTCCATGACAGGCATAATAATATCCAGTATCACGGCATCTATGGAATCCGTTGCTCTAAGGATATCCAGCGCTATCCGGCCATTTTCGGCGGAAAGCAGCTCATAATCACCCTGCAAAATTTTGGCAAGAATCGCTATATTGATTGCGCTGTCATCAACAAGCAGTAGTTTTTTCCTTCTATTAATTGGTGTCATGAGCGAATACCTTTCTTTTGCATTGCGAAAAAAGCAAATTCCCCGGTGTTTTGTTAAAATAACGCCCCGTGCATATTGCACTTGGCATGTCAAACGCCATATTGACGGACAAAAAAAACTGCTAATTCTAAAATTGGCAGTTGTTTCTCCTTTTGTAACTGGCTGCCATACTTAATACGTTATGGCCCTATAGCTTTGCGAAGCAACAACCTTGCTGCCGTGCCCATATATTCAATTGTTTGACGGCGTTCGATACAGCATTAAGCTCTTTTGTATGAAGTCGTCGATCAGCCTCAGCGTGTGGTCCGGTTCCAGGACATATCGCTTTTTCACAGCGAGGTCCGCAAGAAAATTAAAGTAAGTGGATGACAAGTAGTTTACATCTGTGTCAACATCGCTGGTTGCCGTCGGCCACGCCTATCTCCATAATCCTTCGCAGGATCGGTCTTGGACAGGTGGCCTGTGCAAGGCGATGATAGGTGTCGCCTCGTTCCTTGTTGTTTTGATACAGGTAAACATCCACCTCGCGCTTGAATCCAAACTGTAAGGGATTCGCAAGAAACCATTCCTTCAGACCAACCACATAACGCTCGAGCAATGCAAGACCCGACGTGTTTTGACTTGTGCATTGTGCTGCAAGCCAGCGCGCAATAATCGGATATTTGCCTTGCAAGTTTCTCCATCATGCGCAGGATAAGGTCATCCTTGTCCTTAAAAAAACGATTGATGCTTCGCAGCGACAAGCCGCTTTCCTTGGACAAAGCACTTTGCGTGGTGGCGTTAATTCCATATGTCATAAAGCAAGTCAATGCGACGTCGATCGCTTTTTCTGTATTTGCTTGCCTTATCACTTCATTGCTCAATTACATCAGCTCCCTCACTCCCTGCAAGAATTCGCCAAAAATCCACCGTATTTTGCATACAGTTTTCGTCATTTTATCATAGTCGCGTTGCATTTACAATAGCCTGTCACGCTAAGTGTCACGCGCTTTTGTAAAGGTCTTACAAAAGCATTACGCCTATCTTCACGGAAAGGCGTTCTGACGATACATTGCATTGAGCAAGCCCATACACGACCTCTTGCAGTATGGGTATTCGTGTTTGTTTGCGCAAAAATTTGCAGAGGCGGCACGCACTTCTCCTTGCGGTTTGCCGCCCAACTTCTTTCGTGCGGCAAGCAAATATCTGGCCAAAGAATCTTGCATCACAGTCCTGCTCAGCCGCGCCGTCCGCCCACGCGGCGCTTCGTTGCCGTCCGCATTCCGGTATCAACCATCCACATGGTCAGTGCCTGCTTGCCGCAGGCGCGGCAGCGCTGAAAGCAGCGGTCTAGGTTGAACGCGATGCGCGGCAGATACCCCAGATCCTCCAGAAGCGTGAACAGGGTGAAGAAAATGACCATTGGCGGCATCATGACCGAGACCACCCAGCAGAGCACGCGATACACGCCACGGATCAGCGCTTCGACCAGCCACGAAGGGGCGTGCCAGCCGTACAGCAAATCAAGAAGAATATCCTCCAGGCGAAACAGCGCCGTCTGCAGCCATTGCGAAGGTATGTTTGCAAAGCTGATCGTCAGATACAGCACAAGGGAGAACAGCAGCAGCATAATCACAAAGCCCCAGCGCTTGCTGGTCAAGATGCGATCCAGACGCGAGACTTGCCCGCGAACGCAGCCGGAGAGCACCTCGCTGCACAGGGTTTCCGCGGCGGAGGCGATCTCTTTTGCGCGCGCCTCTGTACCGGCCGCTGTGGAAAAATGAATGGGCGCCGCGCTGCCGTTTTGCGGCTGTCCCTGCCGGATAGAACGATCCAATGTGCGCATTAGTTCGCGAACGCTGCCCCGTTTCTTTGCCGATATGCCGACAACCGGGACGCCGAGCCGCTCCTGCATGCGGGCAAGGTCAATCCGAAGCCCGCGGCGCTGCGCTTCATCCATGAGATTGATACAGGCGATCACACGCACCGACACCTGCATGATTTCCATCAACAAGCGACAGCTTCGTTCCAACGCCGTCGCATCCAAAATCACGACCGTCACATCCGCGTCCTCGCGAAGCAGGTATTCGGCGGACACAGCCTCCTCGGGCGAGCCGGCACGAAGCGAATAGCATCCGGGCAGATCCACCACGCGATAATCGGTGTCGCGATAGGTGCAGCAGCCGTATGCGAGGTCAACGGTCTTTCCTGTCCAATTACCCGTGTGTTGACGGCCACCGGTCAACGCATTGAACACCGTGCTTTTTCCCACGTTTGGATTGCCCGCAAGAACAATGGTAGGCATGCCGTCTTTTCCCATCATCTGGTCGCCTCCGTATGCAAAACCGATACGTTCGCAACATCGGCGGCGCGAAAGGCGAACACGGTATCCCGAACACGGTATGCCGTGGGATCGCCAAGCGGGCTTTCAAAAAGGCAATCTATCTCCGTTCCCGGAATCAGACCCAGTTCGTAATAACGCAATCGCGTCTCAAAAGGCAAATCCACATGAACAACCACACCGCTCTGCCCGGGTTTCATATCAGACATCCGGATCTCCATTTTCCATCACCGCCCGCAAAATACTGTTTTACGTTATGTTGTGCGTGCAAAAACCGTGACAGAACGAGCGGCTGGTGCTATACTGGAGCTATGGATAACACTGTTAACCGAAAATCGGGGAGGGAGCAACTGATCCTTGCCGGAATCGCCGACATTGAAACCTACGGTATCGCCAATTTCTCGCTGCGCAGGGCAGCAAAGGCGAGCGGGTTTTCCTGTGCTGCGCCGTATAAGCATTTTCGGAACAAGCTGGATTTTTTAGTCGCGATCATGGAATACATCAGCCAAAAGTGGTACGCCATCCAAAATCGTATTCTAGAAACAGAGCCGCCGGACTCGCTGCACACCCTGTATGATCTGGCTGTGGCGTATACGCGTTTTTTGGTTGACAATCCTCATTTTCGCTCCATTATCACCGTAAGTACGGTAGATATGGATGACAGCTACCGCGCTGCGCGCGCAAACCTGAGCGCGGAGACCAAGCGGCTGATCGATGTGTGCTGTGAGAAGCTTGGCCTTTCCCGGCCGCTGGTCAGACTAAAAACATTTGCGGTGCGCGCCATGATATACGGCGCCGCAATGATGATGGACAACGGCCAAATGCCGATTGGGGAGGAATCCTACGCGCTGCTGAAGGATGCCATTGCGGCGGAGTTCCGAACGCTGAACGATTCTTCACCGGACTGAAACAAACGAAAACGCCGGCATGCGCCGACGTTTTTTTGGTTCCTTTTTTCGAATTCACGCTCAGCTATACAGCTTACCCACCAGAAAATTGATAAACCGAACGGGAAGCAATTTTTGCAGCACGCAGAACAGCCGATATGAGGCTCCACAGGAGGACAGCGGTTTGGGCGAACGCGCCGTTGCCAGACGAAAAACCCGTTCCGCCAGCACCTCCGGCCGCATGCCGTTTTGTTCGTCACGCTCCATGCCGGAGACAGACTTTGCAAGGCCGGTATAGATCGCGGAGCCCGCGGCTTCCTTCCTGCGGGCGTCGGTAAAGCCGGTTTTGACGTCGCCCGGCATCAACGCGCACACATTTATGCCGAACGGACGCACCTCATTGGTCAGCGCGAGCGTCAGCGCGTTGATGGACGATTTGCTTGCGGAATAAAACGCCTGAAACGGGATGGAGAGCACGCCCGCGACCGAACTGATTGAAACGATCGTGCCGCTTCGTTGCTGTCTCATGACGGGAAGCGCCTGTTGGGTTGCGCGAACCATGCCGAATACGTTGACATCAATCTGCCGGCGATACTCCTCCTCCGGCGTAAACTCAATCGCGCCGGATATGCCGAAGCCGGCATTGTTAACCAATACGTCAATGCGCCCCTCACGGCTTAGAACCTCCGCAAAGGCGGCGGAAACGCTCGCCGAATCAGTTATGTCCATCCGCACCGGGGTCACACCCTCAGGAACACGGTCCGTCCGCTGAAGGCCGTATACACGAAACCCGGCGCGCGCAAACCTGGCCGCACAGCATGCGCCGATGCCGCTGCTTGCGCCGGTCACGATCGCTACCCTATCGGTCGTCATGATTTGAGCACCTTCTCCATAATACCCAGCGCCTCATCCAAAAGCGCGGTGTTGAGCGTGGCCATATAGCTTGTCCGAAGCAGGCATTCCGTCGGGTGCGTGGCGGGTGGCAGCACGGGATTGACATAGACCCCCGCATCGTACAGCGCTTTTGCCTTTTGGAGCGTGCGCTTGATGTCATAGGTGTAGATCGGGATGATCGGCGTATTGCTGTCGATGATGGGAATATCCCGCTCTGCCAGGCCACACCGCATATAGGCGGCCAGATCCAACAGTTTCTGCGGCAGATCGGGGTTCTCACGCAAAACGTGCAGAGCCTCGATCGCCGTTGCGCAGCTGGCCGGCGGAATGGATGCGCAAAAGATAAACGGACGCGACGTATGCCGTACATACTCAACCACCTTTTCATCCGCAGCCATATAGCCGCCGAGTGAAGCAAGGGACTTTGAGAATGTACCCATCAGAATATCGACCTCATCGGTCAGGCCGAAAGAATCGGCCGTGCCGCGGCCACCGTTGCCAAGCACGCCCAGGCCGTGCGCGTCATCCACCATGGTGCGCGCGTTGTATTTTTTCGCAAGCGCAACAATCTCCGGAAGCTTTGCGATGTCGCCGCCCATGGAGAACACGCCGTCGGTGACAATCAGCTTGCCCGCGTCCAGCGGCACCTTTTGCAGCTTGTGCTCCAGATCCTCCATATCACTGTGACGGTAGCGGAGCATTGTGCCGTAGCTCAGCTTGCAGCCGTCATAGATGCTGGCGTGGTTTTCCCGATCGCAGAAGATATAGTCATCCTTGCCAACAATCGTGCCGATGATGCCGAGATTGCTCTGAAAACCGGTGGAAAACGTCATCACGGCCTGCTTGCCGAGAAAATCGGCCAGCTCACGCTCGAGCTGAACATGCAGCTCCAACGTGCCGTTCAAAAAACGCGAGCCGGAGCAGCCGGAGCCATACCGTTCCAGAGCGGCAATGCCGGCGGCAATCACGCGCGGGTTGGTGGTAAGCCCCAGGTAGTTGTTCGAGCCCAACATGATACGGCGCTTGCCCTCCATAACGACCTCGACATCCTGCCGAGACTCCAGCTCATGAAAATATGGGTAGATCCCCTCCGCCCGGGTTTCATCTACCAAGGGAATTTTGCATTTGGAAAACAGATCCATGATAATCTCCTTTCGAAAAAGGTTAACATTGATAACTTCGCTATTATAAAACAGAATCCGCGTTGTTGTCAATCAACCGCGGCAACTTTTTGCATACTTGACAAGTATTGGCACAATGATATAATAACGTATGAACGAACGTTTGAATGTGAGGTTGTTGTATGGATCAGGAATATCCCTGCTGTGAGTACCTGCATGTGCATAACGATCTGGTAAAACGCATCCACCGTTGCATGCCGGACGAACTGGTTCTCTATGATCTGGCTGAACTGTTTAAGGTGTTCGGCGACAGCACACGGATCAAGATTCTGTATGTGTTGTTTGAAGCTGACGTCTGTGTCTGCGACATGGCGCAGCTGCTAAGCATGAGCCAATCCGCGGTGTCGCATCATTTGCGAATTCTCAAGCAGTCGAAGCTCGTCGCCTTTCGAAAGGAAGGAAAAACTGTTATCTATTCCCTGGCGGACGATCACGTCCGCATGATCCTTGCGCAGGGAATGGATCATGTGCAGGAGGCATAGAGCCGTATGGAAAAAGAGCAGAGATGGGTCTTGATCCGGGTTATTGTCTCCGGAATTCTGCTGATAGCCTGCTGGCTGCTGCCGATTCCGCAGGCATGGCGTTTTGTGGCGTTCCTTCTTCCCTATGGGATCGTCGCCTATGATGTGCTGTATCATGCCGTTCTCAACACAATACACGGCGAGCTGTTTGACGAGTGCTTTCTGATGGGCGTCGCGACCATCGGCGCCTTTGTGATCGGCAAATACGCGGAGGCGGTAGCCGTGATGCTGTTCTATCAGGTGGGCGAGCTTTGCTCCGATCTGGCCGTTGACCGAAGCCGTCGCTCCATTGCGGAATTGATGGACATCCGTCCGGATCATGCCACGGTGGAGCGTGGCGGAAGGACGGAGACCGTGCCGCCGGATACCGTGGCAGCAGGCGAAATCCTTGTGATACGTCCCGGCGAAAAAATACCGTTGGACGGAACCGTATTGGAAGGGACCTCAAGCATCAACACCATGCCCCTGACCGGCGAAGCGCTGCCGCGCGACGTTGCCCCGGGCAGCGAGGTCATCAGCGGCTGCATTAACCTCCGCGGCGTGCTTCGCGTAAGCGCTGTGCGCCCGTACGCGGAATCCACGGTGTCCAAGATCCTGAATCTGGTGGAAAACTCTGCAAAGAGCAAGGCACGTTCCGAACAGTTTATCACAAGGTTCTCCAAGGTATATACGCCTGTCGTTGTGGGTGGAGCCGTGCTGCTTGCGGTCATTCCGCCGTTGATTCTCGGCGGCGGCTGGACGGACTGGATCCGCCGTGCACTGTTGTTCCTGGTGGTTTCGTGCCCCTGCGCGCTTGTGGTCTCCGTTCCGCTCAGCTTTTTTGGCGGAATCGGCGGCGCATCCCGACACGGCATTCTGATCAAGGGCGCCACCTATCTCGAGCAGCTTTCCCGTGCCTGCATCGCCGTTTTTGATAAGACGGGAACGCTGACCCGCGGTACGTTTTCCGTTACGGCCGTGCATCCACAGGATATTCCGGAAGCGGAGCTGCTGGAGCTGGCCGCATACGCCGAAGCTTACAGCGATCATCCCATTGCCATATCCCTGCGGCAAGCCTATCATCGGGATATCGATGCGGCCAGGATCGAGAATGCTTTGGAGGATTCCGGCCACGGCGTGTATGCCGTGATTGACGGTCGGCGGGTGGACGTCGGGAACGTGCGCCTGATGGAACGCGTTGGCGTCACATGGCGGGCGTGTCATCATGCGGGCACGATTGTCCATGTAGCCGTAGACGGGGTCTACATGGGACATATTGTGATATCAGATACGGTAAAGCAACAATCGGCCGCCGCCATCGCGGATGTCAAGAGGCTCGGCGTGCGGAAGATCGTTATGCTCACAGGCGACCGCGCCGAGGTTGCCAGTCATATAGGAAACGAATTGGGGATTGATGAGACATATGCCGAGCTTTTGCCGCAGGACAAGGTGCAAAAGGTCGAAGAGCTGCTGGGGACTTGCAGCAAGCGCGAAAAGCTGCTGTTTGTCGGCGACGGCATCAACGACGCGCCAGTGCTTGCACGCGCGGACGTCGGCGTTGCCATGGGCGCGCTTGGCTCGGACTCCGCCATTGAAGCGGCCGACATCGTTTTGATGGACGACAACCCGGAAAAGCTAACAACAGCAATTCGGCTGTCGCGCAGGACAATGCGCATTGTACGGGAGAACATTGTGTTTGCGCTTTCGGTCAAGGGCGTCATCCTCATAGCGGGTGCGCTGGGTATTGCGACCATGTGGGCGGCGGTATTTGCCGATGTGGGCGTCACCGTTCTGGCGGTGCTAAACGCCATGCGCGCTTTGCGCGTGCCGGGTGACAGAGGAGAACGGAGGAAGGCATGATGAAGCTGTATGTAATTGACGCATTTTCCCCTGAACGTTTTGGCGGCAATGCTGCCGGCGTTGTTCTGCTCGGCGCGTCGGAGCCCTTCCCCCCCGAGGATCTTATGCGGCGGCTTGCGGCCGAGCTAAAGCATTCTGAAACGGCATTTGTGCATTCCAATTCACAAAACGCCTTTCATATCCGGTATTTTACGCCAACCGGGGAGATAGATCTCTGCGGGCATGCAACCATTGCAAGCTTTCATGCGTTGCTTGAAAGCGGCAGGATTACGCACGGCGCCTACCTGCTGCGCACACAGACAGGTGAGCTGTCTATCGATGTGGACGCCGACGGCGTTTGGATGGACATGGCAAGACCCGAATACCATCACACGTTCTGTGAGTCAGAATGCGACGGTCTGTACCATGCCTTCGGCCTCACCAAGGCGCAGCGGCCGGATTCGCTCATGCCGGCGATCGTATCAACCGGGCTCAAGGACATCATGCTGCCGGTATGCAGCCTTGACGCGCTGCAGACGGCAAGGATGAACAAGGACACTGTAAGCGCGCTGTCGGCGGAGAACGACGTAACCGGCTTTCATTTGTTCACTCTGGGCGCCGAGAGCAGGACGTTGGCGCATTGCCGCAATTTTGCGCCGCTTTGCGGCATTGACGAGGAATCGGCGACCGGCACGTCAAACGGTGCGCTGACCTATTACTGCTTTCAGAACGGGCTGATTGGCGACGGTCGATACCGCATTGTCCAGGGCGAAGCAATGGGTCGTCCGTCCGAGATCAGGACGCAGTTGAAGACGGACGGCACTGACGCAAAGATTCGTGTCGGCGGTGTTGCGGCGACGGTATTTTGTACGGATTTTTCCTGAGACGATCCAACATGGCATGAGAAAAGGAGCGGAAAACCGCTCCTTTCTTTGTGCTTAGTTGGACAATCAGTCCAGGATGTCCCACAACGGATCCTTTTCCTCCTTCAGCATGTTCTCGGTGTCCTCGAACATGCTCTCAAGCCACGCGGCGTGTTCCTCATCCTCCATATCCCAGATGACAAACTCAGCCTCATTCAGACCCAGCTCCTTTGCGCTGCCACGAAGCAGGACGAAGAACCCGGCGCAGGGACTGCGGAAGCGAATATAGCCGTCGTCCACCGTGCATTGGATCGCATACGGCTGACCCATGAAGCAGACCAGGACGGTGATCACCTCGCCATCCTCCGCATCAACCGGGAGGATGATAAGCAATTCGTCAGAGGTCAGATACGGCGCATACCACGAGTTTGTCAGCCGGATGTCGAATGCGGTCAGGCCGTTTGCATGGTTCAGATAGCTTCTGACCAGGGCACAGCCTTCACAGCTGCGATGTGCATCAACAGCATCCGCCGCATCCATGATCTGCATGGCCGTGTGGATCTGGATCTTGCGGCCAATGAGATAGATGCCACTGACAGAATCGTGCAGGATTCGGAATGTATAGCCACGATGGCTGTTTGTGAAGAAGACCAGGCCGTGCTGCGTCACAATCGTCGGATTGTGCGGCACATAGGTGTGCAGCGGGTTCTGCTCACTGCCGACATCACCGAACGCATGGATATCGATCGTATTGCCTGCGATGACGCCACCATTCGGGCGGGTCACGATCGTGCCGCCCACGCTGATGGTGATATTCTCTCCGCGGATGGTATCCACGATGAGCGATCCTGCGTTATCCAAATGGATGTCCCCGCCGGTCGCGGATATGGTGTTGACATCCGTGTGGAGCGGCTGCACCGGTGTGCCGATGTCGCTAGCGGCGTTGATATTCAACGTGTCTGCAAGGACGGTCGTGCCAGGCGTCTGGGTAATGCTGCCGCCGGATGTAATGTCAAGCTGTCCGCCGATGATCAGCTGATCCAGATTCAGACCGCCGGCATTCACTACGGACATGTTGTTGGCGCTGCCGGAAAGGCCGCTGACATCCGTCACAAGCGGATTTGCGGAGGTGCCCGCGTTGCCGCCGATCGCATTCAGCGTCAGGCGATTGCCGGAGATAACCGGTGCGTTACCGATCGGTGTCAGATCCCCAACCAGATTGAGGGCAACGTCGCCGCCGGCGTGTGCGCCGAGCAACGCGACGGGACCAACACTGTTGATGTTGATGCCGTCATTTGCGCCACTGCCAGCCAACATCTGCACGCCGCCGCCCGCAAGCATGCTAAGTGCCTGACCCGGCGCGCCGATGGCGCCGCCAGCTTGGATGGTCAGATCGCCGCCGGCGAGAACCGTCGGCAGGTTCGGCACGGTCTTGGTCTCCGCCGCGGTATGCAGCGTGTCCGAACCGTCATAACCCGGGAGGTTCATCTGTGCGCGCAGATCGTTCAGCGTTTGCAGGGTCTGATTTCTCCGTGCGAGCGCAGCATCACGCTGTGACTGGGCGTCCGTCAAGGAACCGAGCACGGCAAGCCGGCCGTTGATCGCGGCAAGACCCTCCAGCGACTGTTCATATGCGTCCTGACTGGCGAGGTATCCGGCAAGCGCGGCCGCCACGTCAGTATCGTCATCGGTATTCGCCAGCAGATAGGCGGCCTGATAGGCCAGATACGCCTGTTCCATGGCGGCAAGCGCGGCGTCACGCGTTTGCTCCGCCGCTGTCTTCTGCGCAAGCAGCTGTTCAATGGAAGCCACAAGCGCATCCGCCTCGGAAAGCGCGGCATCTTGATCGACAAGCAGGTCTGCAAGTGCTGCCGCATTGCTGTACTGGGCGATTGCGGACGACGCAGCCGACAGCCGGGATTCGGCCGCAAACAGCGCATCGCAGGCCTCCTGCGCAAGCTGCATGCCGCTTGGCTTAAGCAGTTCTTCAAGCTGCTCGGCCAGCTCATCATATTCCTTCTGCGCAGCCTGCTTCTCAGCCGTCGAATAGACGCCGGTCGTGTCGTTCATGATAGGTTCGAGCTCCTGCATCCGATCGTCGATGGGCGTAATTTGATCCACCAACGTCTTGGCAAGATCGCGTTCCTGCATGGCGGACAGCAGATCCTGCTGTGCGCGCACCAGCGCAAGCGCAGAAGCTGCACGGGCGGCAAGTTCCGCATTGGCCGGATCGGCTAGGAACGCCTCACGCGCGGTACCGAGCGCGGCCTCCGCATGATGAAGGGCAGAGATCGCATCGAGATACGAGTCGGACACGGTCGCTTCGTCCAACAGGGCAAGCACGTTGTTTGCGCGGTCAAGCGCGGCGGCTGCATCGGTCAGCTTATCATTGGCGGCCTGCTTTGAGGCGTCGTCCGCAGCAGGGTCTGCAAGAATGTCGGATGCATCCGCAATCGCGCGGAGTGCCGCAACGGCATTCAGCCGTGCCGCGAGCCGTTCGTTTGCAATTCTCACCGCACGCCCGGCCGCAGCAACCGTTGCGCCAGAGGTGGACGGATCTGCCAGCAAAGCATCGTAGGCATCCTGAGCCTGTTCAAGAGCGGCATATGCCTGATCGGCGGCAGACAGGGCAGCAAGGACAGCCGACTGTCGCTGCAGCGCAGCGTTTGCCGAGGCAAGCGCCGTCTGTTTGGCGGCCAGGTCACGAGACTGTACCTCCAAAGCCAAGCCGCTGATCTGTGTGTTCAGCGCGACTATCGCGGCCGACGCATCCAGCGCCGCAGCAGCAGCGTCCGCCTGCGTCTGATAACCGGCAGCACGGAGCGCCTCCGTCTGCTGCTTGGTCAGCTCATCAATACGCACTTTCGCATCCGCCTTCTCCTGCGCGGTTGCAGACGGGTTGGCGATGATTGCATTCTCCGCATCAATCTGCTGTTGCAGTGCTTGGACGGTATTGGAAGCGTTCTCAGCAGCGTCACGAATCTGTTCCTGCTTAAGCTTCTCAGCCTGCAAGCGCGCGATCTCGGTCTCCAACACCTGCACCTCGGCAAGCGCCTGATCGGCAATCACTTTCTGATCGCTAGCAGCCTGCTGAAGCTGCAGAACCTGATCGATCAGACGGCCGATCTCGGTATCCGGATTGGCGTCAAATACATTGCCTGCCGCAACGAACACCGCATTACCAACGGCATGCAGCTTCTCCAGGTAGACATCTCCTGCCCGCTCATCCACATACACGTTGCGGCCGGACAAGGACACGGTGCCGAGCCCAACACGGTTGGCATCCAGATCAAAGTGCTGCGTTTGCGTTCCGATGTCCGCAGGGGTTTCGATGGCAGCGCCGTTTCCGGCAAGCAGCCGGCCGGTTACCGTAAAGTCACGAACCGCATGTAGCGATGCAGACCCGTCGGAATCGATCTCGAAGTAATTGTTGCCGCTGTCAGCGGTAAGTGTCAGCTTTGCGATACTCTTGAGATACACGCTTCCCGCGGTCTCCGTCTGCATCAACCCGTCTCCGGCAATGTCTACCACAAGCAGAGTACTGGCAACAGGCTCGCTGACAAGCACGGCGACCGTGCCATTGTCACGGAATTTCAGCGCAGCAGACTTGCCTGTGACGGCCACGCCGGCTGCATCCAGCAGCGAAACGCCGGCGGATGTGATCCGAATATAGTTGCCGTCGCGGTCGGTGATCCGGACGCCCTGATTGCTTGTCAGATATCCGTCCGCGTCAACACGCGGTTTGCCGTTTGCTGTGACAGGCGCCTTAATGGTTTCTACCGCGGTATATGCGTCAGTACCCACCGTGCCGTTCGGCACGAGCAGCTTGACTGCCCCGCCCGCCGTGAGATTCGGCGTGCCCGCAAGACGTTCCGCATCACTCCGTGCATCAAAGACGGTGCCGGGCGCGGTTATCGTGATGTCGGCAGCAGCCGTGACCGTGGCAACACCGATGTCGCCGGACACCTCGCTAAGCGTAACGGAGCCGTTTGCAGCCGAGGCGCGGACACATGTGCCTTCGTTCTCGAAGAAGACGCGCAGCCAGTCGTAGCGCACTGCTGATGCAAAGCACCACAGCATGACCGGGTTTCCTTTCGAATCGAGCACGGGAGCGCCATTTTCTTTATACTGCGGAACCTGGATAATGACATATACCAGTTCGTCGTCCGTTGCACCGGGTGCAGCGAAATCGTTCACACCGGTTCCGCCGTTGAGCCAGTCAAAGCGCACACCGTAATCCGTACCGAACGCGGTCTGTCCCCGCGGCGTAAGGATGGCACGATACAGCTCTTCATCGATGTTGATAAGCCGCATCGGCCGGTTCTGCCGTTCGTTGACCGTCATGGCATGATCGGCGGAGCCGACGCTCTGATCCGCAACAAGCGTAATGTTGCGACCCGTAACGGCCGGCATTCCGTCATAGGCGGCATCCAGAATGCTTCCGGACGCAGCCGTGAGCGATACGTCGCCGCGATGCGACACAACTCTAGCAACGGTGATGTCGCCGAGATCCTGCAGGATTGTAATGCTGCCCTCGCAAAGCACATGCGTGATGCCTGTGCTGAGGCCGACATGCAGGCTCAGCGCACGCGCCGGCTGATCGACATAGGTGTCGGTAGGCGTCTCGCTCTGATCCAACGCGCTCTGATAGAACTGCTGGATATCCTCTGCCGTCAGCAGAGAGCTCAGCACGCTGCCGAGGTTGCTCATCATATTGTTGTCCAGCAGACCGGTAAGCAGCGGAAGTACGGCGTTGTCAGCCAGGGAATACCCGGCGGACGGATCCGGCTTCTCCTGAATCGCATTGGTCAGCATAGCCATCAGCGTAGCCGCATCGGAAACGGTCGGCGAGCCGGATTTCTGATCAGCAAGCAGCGCCTTTGCAAGGTCACTGCCAAGCAGCTTTGTGAGCATATTTCCTGCAATCAGGGCGCCTGTGCCCGCATCGTGCAGCGCTGCCCACAACGCGTCGCTGTCCACGCTCGATAGGAACGTGCGGTCCGCATTGCGTTCAAGAATCCATGCGGCCAGCTCTGCCGGCGACTGAACCGGGAACGCAACGTCGAAGAACTGCTCGTCGCTGTAATCCAGATACTCACCCTGATAACGAATGCTGCCCTTATCGGTTGAGACTGCACCTTCGCCAATAGCATACAGCGGCAGTATCTTGACCGGCAGATCGACGCCATCAATATAGTAGTCAACAACACGGTCGATCCGGGTTACAATCGCCTCCGGCATATCCAGAAGCAAGTGCTTTTCAAGGGTGCCGATGTTGCCGTAGTCCGCAGACAGCCGCAGGGACGCGGTGGAAGCATCGTCATCCTTTGCAAAGGCGATGATCTGATTGGCCAGCGTATCGTCCAGAAGCGCGAAGTCACGATAGGCCAGCATCGTCACGTCGGAACGCGCTGCCTGAACACGGTTGAAGCGCAGCGTGCCATCCGTGCTTTGGAGGAACAGCGTACTTCCGTCAGCGTAATAGGCAGGCGTCGAAATGTCGCCATACGCAGTCGCATGGAAGGTGCTGCCCGTCACGGTAAGCGGGTCGGTAATGCCGAGCACGCCGGTCTTTGCATACAGCGTGACAAGGGAGCCGTCTGTCACCGTCACATGATCCAGCAGGATATCCTCAAGCACCTCGCAGGTCAGCTCGGTGTTTGCCAACGCGGCGGTATGCGTCTTCCAGCTGCCCAGTTCGCTCGTGAACGCCACCACGCTTCCATTCTGGGTGTTCACCGTCGGAATTACGATGTCTCCCTGCACATGGATGATCGTAGTGGAATTGTCGGCGAAGAACAGGTTGGTTTCATACCCGCCCGTTTCGCTGTTGATTGTAATCATGCTGCCGCTGTCCGCGGTATAGAGCGGGATGCTCACCCCAAGGTTTGCATTGATGTCCACGATGCTGTTATTGTGAACCGCGAGATCCGCAATGGATACCCCGCCCTTGTGGACGTTCAGCACCATGCCGCCGTTCTTGAGCACATCGCCGTTTGCATCCAGTTTGCTGTCAACAATGACCTGACGGCCGATCACATTGCCAAGATCCACATCCACTGTCAGCGTTGCGCCGCGAATGAGGAAGGTATCCAGATCCTCAAACGTATAGTCGCCGGTGGGAACATGGATGTAAGCGTCGGTAGTGAGGACGCGGTTGTTGTCCAGATCCTGCGAGCGCTGCACGCCGATGTCCATATCAATCTGGTTTTCGGCTGCGCCGAAGGCGCCCGTGGAATCGGAAATCAGCAGGAATACGCCAGTGTTTGCGCCGGCGGCATCCTTTGCCGTCGTGCGGATGTTGAGCGGATCGCTCGCGCTGTCAGGCGTGACAGAGTCCGTGTTGTCGTCGAGAACCGAACCGTTCGGATCCTCCATGCGGAGGGTAACATTCTGTCCCTCGATGAAGTTGAGCCGATATTCCGTATGCGCGTTCTCGTCCAGAACCAGCTTGCGTGCGGACTGTCCGGCGGTGCCGATGAGCTGGACGCTGCCATCCGAGCCCAGACGATAGCTGCCGAGCTCATGGTAGATGATGCCGGTCGCCGTATCCATATAGATATGCAAGGCGGCATCCGTCATACCTGGATGATAGATCGTTATGCCGGCATCACTTTCGGCGTCGCCGCCGTCCGTCGTCGTCTTGACCCATTGGCCGCCGACCAGCCCGTAGTAATTGCCCATGCCGTCGGTCGCGATGCTGTCAGACAACTGCAGCAGCCGGATCTCGGTGCCGGACTTGATGGTGATGTAGCTGTCTCGGGAAAGCAGGTTCTCCGCGCCGTAGATGATGATGAAGGCATCCTCGAACGTGCGGCCTGTTTCAGACTGATAGTTGTAAACGGCCTCAATGGAATCACCGCCGACAACCTGACTGTTCGGATCATCGTTGTTGATGCGCGCACCCGGCAGATAGATGTTGCCGTTGGCGTCGACATACAAGTACTTCTCCAGCCGGTAGAGCGTATCGGCCATGGAATAGCGCCCATCCGCAAAGATGGCGGTATAGAGCATGGAAAGCTGCTCCAGCGTGTACGACTCACCGGTGGTGGTCACGATGACCGGGATCTTCCGACCCGCGTTATCCAACACAAACGCGCCATTCTCATCCGTCTGGTAGACAATGTTGCCGGATTCATCCTTCTGATAGGCATTGCTGCCGCTTGCCAACGCGATCGTGGCGCCGCCCAGCATGTAGTACTCAATATTGAGCACGGGCTTGTTGTTCGGGAAGCTGTAACGGACATCCAGGGATGCATTCACATCAAGATCCGTTGTGTAAACAACGGTGGAGCCGTCGTCGCGCGTGACTGTGGTTTCAAAGACGTCGTAGACGACAAACTGGATATAGCCTTCTAAGCCGCCCCACAGATTCTTGTTGCCGAACTCCAGCGCATAATACGAGCTGGAAGTATCCCCTTCCTCTGCGTCGGAATAGGTCGTTACGATCTTAGTCAGCTCCCAATCGGCGCGCCAGCGGATCGACGAGGCCAGGAGCACCGCGGAAAGCTCCGGAACATTATCAACGGTCAGCCGCCAAGTGGGGGTATATTGCCAGTATGCGCCCTGAAGAAGCGGATAGATCGGCGTACCGCCGGCGTTGACCGCATCGATATAGGAAAGCTCTCCGTTGATCCCGGTCGCAGACAGGCTTTGCTCGGTGCCATCCAGCGTTTTGATCAGCGCACTGTCCACCGCGACTCCGTTGGCATCGACAAGGGTTGTTGCGGACGATGCCAGAGTCGGCGTCGAGCTCTGGGGGGTTCTCCAATCGCCGTATACATTCTGGCCGTTATTCTGAGCAATGACCGCGCGCGTATACGCCAGCACTCTCTGATAGACAACGGTCGTGATGTAGGAAAGACCGCTGCCAAGGAAGCTGGAGATCGTGACCGACACGGTGCGGGTCTGCGCCAAGGTGCCTTTGGTTGCAGAGTAACTGTCCACTACGATCTGGGCGCCCGGCGCGGCAACCCAATCGGTGTCCGTCTGCGTATAGTTGTCGGAATCGCTGTTGATCGTGGTCAGCTGGCGGCTGGCGCGGTATGCACCGCAGATGATGCCGTTGCTGTCCCGGACGAGAATCCAATAGTCGTCCGTGCGTTCTTTGAGACTCCACACATTGGTATAGTCCGCCGACAATTCGGCCCTGTAATCCAGGCCTTTGACGATATAGTAGTTATTGCCATCCGCATCGGTATACCACAAATGCAGGAGCGAATTGATATCGTCTATCTTGTGGGACGGTGCGCCGGAGGCATCCAAAATGGTGGTCTCCCAATACCTGCAATCCAACGACACCGCAGAACCGGTCATGCAATGCGTGCAGGTGCATCCGGAAGCATCTCCGGTCCAATGGTCGCAATGCCCGGCATCCGCATACCACACATGCTGCGCGGGATCTCCAATGCCGGCAGGATGAGATTCCGCATGATTGCAATAGCAGACCTCATGGGTCTCGGTTGTGTAGCGATACGCCTCAAACACGCGGTAGAAAGTTGTGACGCCTTCGCCGTCAAACCATCGATCCGAAGGACCGCCCGTCTCCCATTCCTCAGTGCGGTCAAACGTGAAGTACAGCTCGTAGGTATAATCCTTCTCGCCCTCCACGGTATTGGCGGCATGCACCGTAATCACGCCTGTGGTCAGATTGACCTCCATGCCGCGATCGGCAAAGGAGATGATCCATTGCCCCAGAGCGTTCTTCTGATAGGTTGCATTGCCGAGATTGAACAAGGCGGAGGTGCCGTCACCCAGATCGCGCACGATGCGAACGACCTGACCCTTGGCGTCGGTGTAGACCGTCTCCCCGTTCGGCAGGACAAAGGCGTTTGTGCCGTCGGACGGATTATAGCCGATGGAATACAGGCCGAGATCCGTGATCACCAGATCCTCTGTCAGCGTGTACGTACCCGACGTATACTGAAGCGTCCCCGGCATGATCAGCGCAATCGCGGAGGAACCGGCCAGATAGTTGAGGCGGGTGGCCGTCGGCAGCGTCACGTCCACATTGCCGCGGGCAATGATGCTGTCCATGCGCAGCGTACCCTTTACCGCAGAGCTGTCCATCGTTTGCGCCGACGGAAGCGTGGTCACGCTCTTTATATCGGCCAGCGTCAGCGAGGCATAGATGAAGCCAAACGCCTGCATGACAACACTGGCATCGTATGTGGTGCCACCGATGGTGCGCGGCGTGTTGAAGGCATAGAGCCGTGCCGTGGAGGACGCTCCGATGTTGCGCGCGCCGATGATGTTGAGCCGGTACGCCCAGAGGGTCGGTATGATCGGCTCATTGCCAAAGAGCACCATCGCGCCGTACAGGTTGCCAATGCGCAGATTCTCCGCATCCAGGGACGCATCGGGCGTAACGGTGGGGATCGTCGTTGCAGAGGCGAAGTTATACACGGACGTATACGGCCAGATGATGTTGACTGTGCCGTATCGGCCGTCCACGATGCCGTTAATAATCACATCGCCCGTTCCGTAGGTCAGCAGGTTGATGATGGGTTCAATGATCTTGCTGGTTCCGGCCAGGTTGACGGCGCCCAAGGCATAAACGGTAGGCTTTGCATAGGCGTCGTTGAATGTACTGATGCCACCGGCGGCGGTGAACTTGAGCGAATAATCATTGGAATTGTTGATGATCGTCACGCTCGGGATATAGTTCTGATCGTAGACCGTGCCGCGGAAGGTACCGCCGATGTACAGATAACCGGCGACCGCATTGGCGATATTCCGATTGATCTGAACCAGCTTTTGCAGCGCATCAACCGACCAGACGCACATCTCGTTAACGAGGCCAACCGCGCGGATGGCGGAATCGGTCACGCTGCCGTTGGGAATTTCAATGACGATGCCGGCTGCGGCGTCGCCAATCAGATAGTCATTGCTGTCGGTCATCACGGTTTCGCCGGAGGTGTACATATTGTACAGCTCCTCCTCCGTCTTGCCGGCAAGCGCCCTGCGCTTGGCATAAGCGGTCAGGGAGACGGTCCCGTCAAAGCGGCTGGCATAGATGTTGACGTTTGCGCCGGTAAAGGTGGTCTTTGTGGCGGCGCCCGTGGTCACGTTCATATTGGAGACCACATCCGTGGTCTGGCAGCCAGTCTGTACCAGTGCGCGCATGGCGCCGGCAGAAATCGCCTTCGACGTAACATAGCCAATGGCGGCAGTGATCTTTGTGCTGGCATACGCCACGATGTTGTTGCCGCTGGACGTAGGATCCACACTGGCAATCACGCGCATATAGTCGTAAGCTGCGAGCGTGGCATCTCCAATGGCAATGCGGTTGAACGCGTTGACCGTGATCTGGCTGATGGCCTTTGCAGTGCCGTGGAAGCCCGCCGTGACTGCGCGGGTGTAATTGTAGATGTACATCTCGCCGATGGAGGCGTAGACATACACATACTTGCCGATGATGGAGGCAGCGTCGTTGCTGGCGCCCTGCGTGCCGACAAAGGTCTGCGTATCAATGCTCCACTTGGTGTTGTAGGCGCGCGTCTTGGGATTGGCGGACAGGCCGCCCGCGCCGAAATCACCGATGGTGGTCATGTTTCTGACCGCGGACATGGCGGATATGGTGATGGCGCCGAAGGTGTTGCAGATGCTGACGCCTCTCTCAATCACCGTATAGATATGCCCCACTACCTCGGAGACTGCCTGGCAGTCACCGATGGCGACAAGGCCGGCCGCCGTGCCGTGGATGCTGGTGTAGATAAAGTCTCCCCTGCCTGCGACGGCCTCCAGGCGGATGCTGCCGTAATTCGACGTGATCACCGCGCCCGAAAGCACCGACAGCGTAACGGAGCGGTACAGATAGGTCATACCTTTGAGCACGCCCGCGGAGAACAGACCGCCTGTGACGGCTGCGGTCTCCGTATAGATATCCACATCGGCATCAGCCAGAACGGTAACGTCGTTTCTGGCTATCAGCCGCGCACCGCCGCCAATGGTGACCTTAACCGTCTGTGCAATCGCATTGATGGCGTACTTGATGTCCGCGCTGACCAGAATCCCGATGCTGGAGCCGTTAACAACGGCGTTGGCTGCGGCCTTGTTGTATGCTTTGACCAGGATAGAGCCGTTTTTGCTGATCAACGATGCGTTGTCGGCCACGCGTGCCTCGGTCAAATACGTGCCCTTGGTCGGCACATGGTTGACGCTGAGGGAGATGCCGGAGATGTTGAACCCGCTGAGCATGCGCGATTCCGCATATCCGTAATTCTCAGCGGTCACGCTGATGTTGCCCACAGCGGTGATCTGCACGTGTTTGCCGATGCCGGCGAATACCGACTGCCCTTTTTGCACACGGACGCCCTGCGCATTGAGGTAACTGCCGATCTCGGCGTTGACGCTGCCGATATCCATATGGAACAGCGACGCAGAGCCGGACGTGACCGAGCTTGCAAGCGCGTTGGTGGTGCAATAAGCGTGTACGGTGACGCTGCCGTCTGCAAGAACCGTTATCGCGTTGTCCTCGCCGATAAAGGCGCGGGTGGTATCGCTTGTCATGGACTCAGCCAGCACGCCCGCGGCCTCGGCCAGTGCGATACTGAACGGTTTTTTGACCAGCGATCTGGCCTGCGTAATGCCATAGGCCTCGACAAGGATATCCATGGCATGGACGGAAAGCGCTGTGCCGCTAAGCGACGTATTGTCGCCGATATAGGCGGTGTTCTCCATCATGCTGGAAGCGATGGCGATGTTGACCGCGCCAGAAATCGCGCTGATCTTGACGCCGCTTGCGCCGCTGCCCGGCCCGATGTAGCTGTATGCGCCGTCGCCGGCGTAGTTAAAGACGGAGGTGACATGGATACTGCCGTTTGTCACGTCAACCGTTGAGGAACCGGAGAAATATGCCCTCTGCACAACGCGCATATTGGCATAGATGAAGTTGGCGGCAATGTTGGCGATATCAACCGATATTCTTGGTGTGTTGAGCGCGGAATCGGCTCTGGCTTTACCGTTGACACGCACATCCAGATCGCCGTTTGTCACCGTCACAATGCCGTTGCCGGCCACATAGGCCAGCGCGGAGGACATTGCGTTTGCGGTGGCGACGTTGGCCTTAACGGATATGCCTGCAAGGCTGCCTGTTTCGCCGTTGGTGCCTACCGTAGACGAGGCTGCGGTGAAATAACCGACGCCGACGCGGATGCTGCCTGCACGGATCTCTTTCCCCGCGCCGCTCGACACAAAGGCCGAGTATACGCCGGCCGCATCGGCCTGAACGGTGGATACGGTAATGTTGGCAAGCTTCACATCCAATACCGGCGTATCCAGAGATGCGTTGGCATAGGAGGTGGCAAAGGTGCCGACCGACAGGCGCCCGTCGATATTGAGCTGAGCGCCAAGGATATAGGCATGAACCGCAGCGTTGGCGGACGCCGTGGCAAAGTTTGCCGCGCCGCTGTACAGCGAGATATTGCCGCTGCTGGCGCCCACCTTGGCGATGGCGCCGTTTGTCGTGTTCTCCGCGGGTATATCCGGCGTGCCGTCGTTGCGGAAGGTGTCCGTGGCGGTATTGAGTCTGGATACGACCGTCAGGGAGGTCGCAGTTACATTCGCGTCCTTGACAAAGGCGCTCTGAACACCGGACAGAGCCGCGTTGACCACGTTTGCCCCGATGCTGATTACGCTTGCAGTAAAGTCGGTTGCAAGAATCCGCGCGTCAGCCGTTACGGTGCCGTATGCGCCGATGGAGATGCCGCCCGTGCGCGCAATCAGGTTGCCAGTGCCGCCAATATGCGCGCTGCTCCGCGCACGCACCTCGGCATGCGCGATGTTGGTCTTGATGCTCAGCAGCGACAGATCGGCGGAACCGCCCTTGGGCTGTTCGGACACCGCGTCTGCGCTGGCGGTATACTGGGTCTCAATCGAGACGGAACCCGCCTTGACATCCTTCGTGCCTGCGCTCACATACGCGTCAAAGACGCCGGATGCATAGGCATAGATCTGCATGAGTCCGAACCCTACCAGCGTAGCGCTCGTGCCCTGATCAACGCGGCCCTTGGCGATGGAGGTGCCGACGGACCTGACCGTCAGCGCACCCGATACATCGAACCCCGCATTACGGGCGAAGGCTTGGGAGGCAAAGCGCATATCCGCTATGGCGGTGTTGGACTGGATGCTGGCGCCGGAGAAGTTGAAGCTGCTGCCGTTGCCGTCGGAGCCGCCGCTCAGCGTCGCCGTCACGGCCGGTGTCAGAAGCCCCTCGTTAAAGGACGACAGGATCGTGACGGAGCCTGCGACGACGTCGGTATCGACGATGCTCGCGCTCTGCGAACCGGACAGCAATGCGCTGACAGCGTTGATGGCCAGTTCTGCAGCCTTAAGGGAGACGAGCGGTTTGTTGAATGCAGCCGTTGCCGTGCCGCGGCCGACAACAGAAACCCGGATCCCGTCAGATGGATCTGTTCCGTCCGCCTCGGCGGAGCCGCCGTCCTCGCGTGCGGTGCCGTCATGATCGTTGCGCGCAATGGTCGCGGTTACGACGGGGTTTGCGTCTGCCAGAGAGACATTCATCCCTGCGTGAACCACGGAGGCCTCAACACCGGCGGAAGCAGTCGAAGCGAGTGCATTCGCATTGGCATAATAGGTGTTGGCGACCTGAATGTTCTTTGCCTTGACGCTGCGTTTTCCGGTATGAATACCGGTATGGAAGGTGCCGTCCGCATGCGCATAGATTGCGGTGATGTTGATCGCGACATAGGAAACCGAGCTGCCGCTTGTAACACCGCCAGCTGCGGCGGTTGTATGATAGCCGTTGACGGACAGCGAGCCCGCAACGTCCAGCCCCGCGTTCTGCGTATAGGTGCGGCTGATGCCGGACATGTAGGCGACTGCCATGTTCTCAGTGCCGCCGTACATCTTCAGCTTGATCTCGTTGCCGGCAAAGCCGTTTCCGCCAACCTTGGCCTCTGCGCCGTACGCATAGTTGTTGTCGCCGGCCCAGTTGAAATAACCGGTGACAGCAACGCTGTCAGCATCCAGCATCAGAATGTTGCGAATGAACGTCTCCTGTACCGCGCTGACCGTAGCGGATACGTTGTTGGCACCGACGCTGATGTAAGACACCTCGAGCGCGGCGAATATCGGAACCACCGTCTCCGCCTTGGCAGTTGAGATGCCCGTTGTGGTAACTGTGACCTGGCCAGCCCGGATGCTGCCGGTTCCGTCTATGCCGGTGTTGGCTCTGGTGCGTGTGACAGCGATAGCAAGGTTGGACGAGATGTTGAGCCCAAGACCCGCGTTGGCAGGCGTGATGGAAGCAACCGCCCTCCCAGTATAGGTGTTTGTAATGCTGATGTTGCCGTCAACGTTGATGTTGCCGTTGGTCATCAGCAGCGCTTCGAACGTGCCGTCCGCATACGCCGCGCCGGACATGACGCCAATGGCTGCAAAACCGGCCGAAAGGTTCAGGATGCTGCTGTTGGCCGTGGAGCAGGCGACATTCTTGACCGTAATGGAGCCGCCGTTGACGGTAAGGTCAGCCGCATCCACTTTGGCCCGGCTGAGCGCATCCGAGATCGCAAGCGCGGTATTTACGGCGACAACGCCGAGACCCGCGGAGCAGGAGAAGATGAACGACTGCGCCAGGTTTGTAAACGAAACCGCTTTGGTTTCAACAGCGCCTTCCTCGTTCTTCTGTGCATCCGAAAGGTCATAGATGAGGCTCAGAATGCGCGACAGACCCGTTTCAGTGCCCTCATTCTGATGGGATTCGACCGTCAGTGCTCCAAGGGTATAACGGGCATGCCCGCCGCCAAGATCGATGATCAGGGCTTCCTGACTGCTCTTAATATAGGAAATGGCAAAGCTGACGTTTGCAGCAATGGCGCCGACGCTGATGCCGGATACGACCGCATATGCGCGGGATTTGCCGTATGCAGCGATGTTCAGCGAGCCGGCATCGAGCGTGCCGCCCGTCCCTCCGCGCACGATGGCGCGGTTGCCAGACATGTTGAGGGCAACGCCGATGTTGACCGCAACCGCTACCGCGCCGGCGCTTCCGGTGATCATCAGAACAAGCGCCTCGGAATCATACGGCGCGGCGGACGTACCGCCGTTGACGGAAACCGTCTTGGCACGAAGCGAAGCGCCGGTCAGGTCGATGATGGCGCGGCTGTCGGACTTGAGCAGCGACAAAGCGACCGTTGCACCGACGGCAATGGCGCCACCGGTCAGCGCAGTCGTAAGAACGCGAGTGTTGCCGGACATGTTTGCATTGACAGCAATCGTGCCGGTGTCTGCATTGGCCGAGACTGAGACCTGGTTGATGGCCGCATAGCCCTTCATGAAGTTGAAGCCAAGCGCCACGATGCCGTTGACGGCAACCGCGCCGCCCGCAATGCCCACGCCAATGACCACGGTGCGACCGCCCAGCGAATTGTTTACGGTTACGTTGCGGGCACGGACGCCGCCCGTCACGGTGCCGCGGGATGCATCCAGCACATCCGAAGCATCATCGCACGGGGTGAGGCCGATATAAGTATAGGCGGTCGGCATGTTGATGGCGATGACCAGCGACACACCAACGGCAACCGCGCCGCCGGTAATGCTGAGAATCGTGCCATAAACGGCCGAGGTAAAGTCGGTGGATACGGTGATGTCGGCGCTGGGTGCATCGATCGTAACGCCGCGGCCGATGAAGGTGTCGATCCGGGTGCGGCTGATGGCCATGGCCATGCCAGCATTGACCGCGACCGCGCCGCCGCCAATGGCGGAGGCAACCGCGATGGTGTTGCTGCCACCTGTCGTCTTTACATCAATCTTGCCGGATACATTGGAGATGCGCGCGTTTCCGCCGATCCCGCAGACAACGATGCCTTCATAGTAGGCGACGCCAGCGGATACGTTGACGCTGACAAAGCCGCCGCCCGCAGCAAGGGTTACGGTCAACACGGAACCAAAGTCCATGTCTGCATTAACCGCGAGATTAGCCGCCCGTTCAACGGTTCCGTACATGGTGGCTTCCACCTTGGAGAACACCAGCAACGATGCAACGGATACGCCGACGCCGACAAAGCCGCCGGCACCGGTGACCGAGATCAGACGTATGGTGGATTGCCCGTTGAAGGACACGGTCTCTTCCCCGCTGTTGTCAGACTGGGAAGCTAAATCCGTATTCTCCACGCTGCCGGCAACCTTGTCGTTGACCGGCTGCGAGGACACGGCTGTGTCGCCCGTTTTGCCGTTTCCGATCTGTCGGATGGAATCGGGAGTAGAGCCACTCGACGCCTTGACGGTGATATCGCCGTCAGCGGCGAGTGTGACGCCGGCATCGACAGAGGCCGTCACATTGGAGAACAGGGTGGAGACCGACACACCGACGCCGACGCCCGCTGCGCCGATGCCGAGAGCGATCGTACCCGCGATCATATTTGCATTCACGCTGTCGCCGGCCAGCACGCTTAGGTTGCCCGCGGCGGTGACGGTTGACTTGCCGGAGGGGAAGGCGTCGCTTGCTGCGGTGATTCGCGCAGCGGTCGCATCCTTCCATGCGCCGTTCGGCGTGGGACGGAAGGACGTGCCGGTGGAGACGGAATCTGCGCTGCTTTCGGCATTGCCCTGTTGGGAGATATTGTCATCGCCTGCCTCGCTGTGAAGCGTGACGCCGGCGAGCGGAACAGCGATATAGTTCCCGCCGTAAAGCACATAGTGCGGAAGCTGCGCATCGTCCGAAGCGGCTTCCTGATAGGCGCCGTCCTTCAGAACATACAGCTTGTCGTCCACCTTGCCCACGGCAACATAGTCTTCACCGATGCGCATATAGCGCAAGGTACCGTCCGCTTTGTCATCTGCAACCGGAGTATACTTGCCGTCGCTTCCTTTGACATAAAGCTGTCCCTTGGTATCCTGACCGAAGGAATCAAAGCCGCTGCCCTGACTGGAGGACGTCTGGCCGTCGCCTGCGAGCAGAGTGTTCAGATCGTCAAGCGAGAGGTCAAAGAGCGCTTTTTGGCTTCCGGAGGACAGTGCGCCCGTAACCTGCGATTGCGGATCCATCGTGCCGGAGCCGGTCATAACGGCGGTCAAATTGGTGCTGACGACGCCCGCAAGCTGCTGCATCGCACCGTCCGTAAGCGCCCAGTAGGTGCCATCCTCCGCCTCGTCGGAGCCGAGACGCGCATAGACGAGCGCATTGGTTGTGTTGTCCCGATAGATGCGATATGTATTGGACACAGTGTCAACGGCCGCTTTGCCGTCTCCGTCCGTTACAGCCGTGAGGCCGCCAACATATGCAGGCGTCAGGGAGAAATCACTGCCAACCTTCTTATAGACGCCCTTATAGATATAGTAGAGATTGCCTTCCGCATCGGAGTAGGTCCAATAATCCGGATGGGTATCGGACTGTACGGCGGACAGAACCAGATCGCCTCTGGCGACATCGGGCGCAGAATACAGCTCGCCGTTGACATCACGATAGACGGAGAACTCCGCGCCAAACGGACGATACCGAAGCATGTAATAGGTGTCGCCCTGCGCGTCGGTATAGGTCAGATAATCCGTGCCGGAGGTATATTCGTCCTGCACCGGCTGCTGAACAACCGGCGTCTTGTCGCCCTTATAGTCGGAGGCGGACAGGGTGCCGTCATTGTTGAGCGTGTACAGACCGTATGTTTTATCCGAATCGAACTTCTCGTACAGATAGACGGTGTTGCCGTTTGAATCCGTGTAGGAGAACACGCGGTAGGTGTTCTCATCTGCGTCGGTGTAGATATACTGCGCGTCGTCGGCATAGATGCCGTCATGCGCATCCTGCGACAGCTTGTTGCCCGCAACGACAACCGATACGGACACGCCGACCGCCGCAACGCCCGCCAGTGCGAGGCTTGCCGTGATGCTCAGCACATCGCGATTGGAGGCGGACTGGATGAGGATATCGTTACCTTTGATGTCGTTTGCAGCGCCAACAATGGCGGAGACCGTGTTGAAGCTGACGCTTGCAAGGACGGTCACGCCGACACCTGCCGTGCCGCCGCCCGCGATCGTAACGACCACGGCGATCAGCTTGTAATGATCCGTGGCGGTGATCGAAAGGTCGCCGCCCGCCGTCAGACGAACGTTGTCCTCCGTGTATGCCTGCGTCACGATCTTGGTCACAATGACATCCATGGTGCCGCCGACGCCGGCCGTACCGCCGGCAGCAGCGCCTGCCGCATCGGCGTTGATGAGCTCCTGCGAGACTGCGGACACGGTGATGTTGCCGCCCGCATTGACAGTGGCGCCTGAGGACACAACTGCCAGCGTCTCGTTATAGAAATAGGTGACAATCGCGACCGCGGTCACGCCGGCGGTTCCGCCCAGGCCGACCGCCGCAGCGATGTTGTGAAGCGTGCTGTCGGTGGACGCCGTCACACTGACGGAGCCCGCCGCATCCACCTTGCCGCCGAGAGAGGCAGAAACGCTGTTCTGGAACACCAGCACGTTGACGCCGCCCGCCACGCCGGCGGTGCCCGCCGCGCCGAATGCGATAGCAAGCAGGATCAGCTGATCGTTTGCACGTGCATGAACCAGGACATCACCGGTCGCCCAGACGACGGCGGCGCTGCCCAGGGAGGCTTCCACCTGCTTGCCAAAGACAAGCACAACGACCGTTGCGCCGACGCCGACGTTTCCGGCTGCGGACAGGGAGCCCGCCAGGTTTAATATAGATGCATCATCGGAAGCATCCGCCTCCACAGACGCCTCAACCAGTGTTGTACCGGCATCCGCGTCCTCGGCGGTTCCGGCGTAAAGCTTCGCGCCGGTGTTGGCCTTTGCCAGAACCTCATTCTTGGCAACCAGGGTGTTGATCACGCCGGTGATGGCGTTGCTTCCGGCAGCAGCCGCGCTGATCGACACAAGAACGATGTCCTCATGCCCCGTTGCGGAGAGCAGAATGCCCTTCCTGCGGAGCGCACGCGAGGACGGAAGCGAAATGTTGATGCCGCTGCCGTTTCCAGCCGCGGTCAGTACCGCATAAGAGCCGATAATCGCATGAATCTTGGCTTTGGTCACCAGAACAGACACCGTAGCGCCCACGGCATTGGAGCCCGCGGCAGCAAGCCCGCCGCCGATCTGGTAAAGACCGGCTTCGTTGTCAGCCGCCACGACGATGGAGCCGCCGGCGGTAAGCATGGCATGGTTGTCAGCGGTTCCGTCCGAAATCACCGCTCTGGCGGAGGTCAGGCTGACAATCAGCGGAACCGTGCCGGAAACGGCGGTCTGGGCAGATGCGCCAACCGAAAGGGCGACAAGCAGCGTCAGCTCCTCGGACAACGCTGTGATACGCACATCGCCGTCAGCGGCAATCGACACAATGCCAACCTCGGCCAAAACCGTGCGTTCAAAGACGTTGACCGTGAGCACCGCGCCGACCGCGTTCCCGCCGGTCGCAGCGGACAGGGCGGCTTCGATGACGATCATGCGGGATGCGGACGATGCCTCCACAGCGGTGTTGCCGTGGGAGACGATAACAACATCATCGCGAACGATGGCTTTTGTTTCTGAGAGGGAAACGAGAATGCCGACCGTGCCGGACACGCTTGTGCCGGTGCCAAGTGCGGCAGAGGCAGAGCAAAGACCGTTGATCATGCGCTCGGCCGTCGCGGCATGGACGGTTACGTCACCGCCCGCACGCAGGGATACGGCGTTGTTGACCTCGCCCAGGACGCTGCTCTCATTGACAAGAACGGCGATTGTGCCGCCGACGGCGGCATTGCCGGTGCCCGCGCTGACAGACGCGGAGAACAGCATCAGGAAAGCGTCCAAATCGGCGTTGACGGCGATGCTGCCGCCCGCAAGGACAGTAGCGCGCGCATCCATGATTGCCTGAACGGTGTTCTGCGGTGCAATCGCCGTGATGGCGCCGCCAACGGAAACACCAGATGCACCGTGTGCGATGCTCGCAGCGATGGTGATGACCAGAATGTCCTCAGCACCGGAGGCAGCCAGCACGAAATCACCGTCACAGACGATGGCGGTATCGCTGCCGACACGGGCGGTGGTCACATCCTCATTGAGCAGGAATCCAAGGGTCAAGCCGACGCCGGCCTTGGCGGGACTTACGGACAGCGCGCCCGCGATCATGCGAACGTTCGCATCATCCGCGGCATGCACCAGCATCGAGCCGGTATCCTCCGCGTTCTTTTTCGTGAGCGAGACCGTCACATTGTTACCGATCAGGGCGTCGACCGTATTGTAGAAGAAGATCATCGCAAAGGAGCCTGCAACAGAGGCCTTGGCATTCTGCGCCTGTGCGCCTTCGATGATGGAACCCGCTATGGCCTCGGCATAATAGTTGACGGAGGCAAGGAAATTCAACAGGTCGATCGTAGAGAGCAGCTTGTCGGAGCTCATGTTGATCGTAACCTTATAGCTGGTGTCCTCCCCCGACCCCTTCTTAATGTCAATCATGCCTTTTCCGACTTCACCCTCAGGCAGATTGGACGAATTGGATACTACATTGGAGAAGTCAAACGCGCTCTCATAATCCGAAAGGCTGACTCTGAGTTTCTCGGCGGTGACGGAAAGCGAGGTGCCGTAGATCACCGCACGGTCTGCAATCTGCGCCTTAACCTTGTTGTTGGCATATACAAGCGCGAACGAAGCGCCTGCGCCGACGGATGCGCCCGTTGAGATGGACAGCGCTCCGGCGCGGACGGCCAGCTTGCTCTTGTCGGTGGCGCGAATGACGATATCGCCCGCGCGCAGCGTGGTGGTGGCGCGAGATTCGCCTTCCGGCAGGAAGCCGATCACGGCTGCGGTGGATGCATGCGACACGACGATGGACAGGGCGACTGCAACGCAGAACTGGCCCTGACCGCTGATCGCGCCCGCGATCGCCTGACTTGCGACATAGCCCTTGTAAAGGCCGTCCAGATTTTGCGTCAGCTCGGCTTCGACGGACAGCGCGCCGTCATAATCGGCAGGCGACGCGTTACCGCCCGTAGCAACCGCTTCGGAACCGTTGTAGATGTAGGCAGTGGCCTTATTGTTGTTGACGCTGATGGCGATGCCGGCGGCGATGGAATTACTCTGCCTTGCAAGGCTTACCGCAGCGCCGCTTGCCAGTGTGCGGAAATTGCCGCTGTTGTCGGCATAGACCGACAGGTTTGCAGCGGCGATCCGTCCGTCGATCAGCGCGGTGACTTTATGGTTGGTGATGTTGAGACCGACGGCAGCGGCAACCTGATACTTCTGAGAGCCGGTACCGGACGCGGCCGCGCCCTGCTGAACATCGTTGTTGGCGTTGTTCTTGTCAGCAGCCTTGTTCTGCGTGTCATTGGTTGTAGATGAGCTTTCGCTCTGAGCGTTCTGACTGCGCAGGACGTTGGTGGAGGTGGGGTTATTGTTGTTGGCCTGCTGACCACCCGAACCGGTGTTGCCGTTGAGGCCGCCGTTGACGTTCGAGCCGGTCTGATTGCCTGAATTGTCGGTGGCAGGCGTGCCGTTGTTGAAATAATCGCCGTTGGTGACCTTGTTCGCCTGCTGTTCGGCCGTGTCGCTGCCGGTCTTGAACTTGTCGGCATAGCGTTTGACGTCGCCGCCCATGGCAGTGGCAAGCGCCTTGCTGTCATCCTCATTGAGCGAGTACGCATACACTTTGGCGGTACCGCCGACCGTGCCCGTGCCCAGGAAGCGTGCAATCACGTCGGAATCCACAATGTTGACCGCGACAGCTGCGCCGACGGCGGTGGTGTTGCCGGTGGCGAAGCCGGAAGCCTGGGTCAGCGTCTCAACGATCTCCTCAGCGGCGATGTTGCAGTTGACATAGACTGCGTTCATCTCACGCTCGGCGTCGTTGTCATACACCTTTTCGTTGAGGTTCAGCGTGTCTGTGCCCGTGGTGATCAGCAGCGCGCCGGCCTTGACCTCGGCAATGATGCTGTTGTTCAGAACAGAGACGGCTGCGGAGGCATCCAGCGCGATATCCTTTGCCTTGCCGGTATCGGAGGTCGTGCCTGCGGTATTCAGCGGATCACTGCCGCTGACCGAAACGGTTTCCGCGTCATGCTTTCCAAGCGCGCGGAGGTTCAGCGTGCCGCTCTTAAAGTAGCGGTTGGCGCCTATGCCCGCATAGACGGTCTGATCGGAATAATCGAACGCGAATGCAGCGCCCACACCCACGGTCTTCCCGCTCTGGTTGGTCGGGGTGTTGGCCTGCGTCACCGCCTGCTGGCGTTCGGCCTCATCTGTGATCTTCGCGAACGTGACCGCTACGCTGACGGTGGTATTAGCATCGATGTCGGGCATGTAGAACAGGTATTCGGTATGCCCGGCAGCGTTCTTCTGGGTGGTGACAACGGCGACATTGGTCTTTGCCACGCCGCCCGCGGTATATGAATAGGTAACGGATGCCACCTTGTAGCAGGTGCCCGTCTTGGTGTTGACATAAGGCAGCGCCTCAACAGCCACGCGATCCTCATATTTGGCGGCGGCGTGACCGTTTGCGGTATCGGTGCCTTTAATAACGTAGGAGTTGGTTATCTGACTCTGGTCGGTATCCTTCTGAACCTCAGGCAGGTTATATTTCCCTGCGGCCGCGGCATCGGCGGTGCCAGAGCCGGTCAGCTCCATCGGCCTTGTTTCAAACAGGGCGATGATCGTGATCACGGCAGCGGTATCCAGATGATCCGCCGTGGTATAGCTTGCGGTATAGGTGGTCACGCCGTCCGCGGTGGCGCCGCGCGTAGCGTCCTTGGTCGCGCCGGTATCGTCGCGCGTGAGCGTAACGCTCTTGATCTGATAGCCGTCATCCGGCGTAACCTTGATGGTATAGTTGCTGAGACTGACAGTTGCCGTGACCTTGCCGTTCGTCGTTGCACCGATGACAAACTTCTTTTCAGGGAACTGCTGCTCGGGATATGTGGTACCCGCGCTGCTGCCGCCGCCCACATCGGAATTGGCGGAGGCGGGCAGATTTTTGTCGGCCATGCCGTTGCTTCCGACCGCACTTGTGGCGGTCGTTTCTTCCTTTTGGCCGCCGACAGCCTTAATGATCGCATCGCCGGAAACATAGACGCGATAAACGTTCTGGCTCGCGACGTCGGAAATGTAGGCTCTGGTTGTGCCGTCAACGACGGAGATGGCTGCACTGCCGGCGACGCCAACGCTCGACGCACCGGCGCCGGCGACCGCGGTCGTGACAAAGGTATTCTTATCGCTGTCGTCATCAACCGCCTCGTCGAGGTCGAGCCAATAAGACAGATTGTCGAGAAGCGTCGTGGTCAGCGCGCGGCCGACCTCCTGCGCCATGGTGCGAAGCTTCTGTTGCAGGGTATCGGCGAGATTGCCCTTGATAAAGTTCTTGAACGCCGCGACATCGATCAAATCGTTGGTCAAGGTCGTGACCATGTTGTTGAAATAGGCCGTGAGCTTGGTCGCCACCTCGGCACGAAGGCCGCTGGTGATCGCGGTGATCATGGACTGGGAGTTTGTGGTATTTGTGCCGCCGATGCGGGCGGTCGCCTGATCCATCAGAAGCGCGACCATAACCTCAGCAAGGCGCGCGGGCGACAGATTCAGTGCGGTCAGAATCTGATTCAGTTCGATCTTATCATCGGAAGTCGGGCTTCCGCCGTACAGATCGCGCTCCAGATTGGTCAAGAACAGATTGAAGTTGGCCTTCAGGCGATCCGGCAGGTCGGCAGCAATCAGCTTCTCCAGACCCGTGCCCGCAAGCAGCGCGTCCAGCGCCTGTTCGAGCGTATCGTCAATCAGCTGCTGTATGACGCCTGCGAGCGTATACTGATCGGGAACATCGGTGCCGTCGGCGTTCTTGCCGTTGAAGATGTCGCCGAGACCGAGCTGCTCAACCAGTTCATTGATCCACTCAGTGACGATGCTCTTGACATATTTGATGATAAAATTGTCATCGGCTGAGGAATCAAAGCGCGTGATCTTGGCTTTGGAATCCACGATCACCAACGCGAGCACGTTCAGATGATCCGCGTCGATCGTGGCATCAGCAACGTACGCTTCGTTCACATAATCAACCACGTTGATGCTGACGGCAACGCCTACGCCGATCTTCGCCTTGGTGGCGGAGGCGTTGGCGATCACGCTCGCATCGGTTCTTGCATAGCTTTCGATGGAAACGAGGCCGTTTTTGACGATGTTTCCGTCGCTGTCGGTGGTGTCCTGCCCGTGGGCAGTCAAGGTAATGCCGTCCGCGACAAACGCGCAGGAACGGTTGGATTGCACGTTCAGCGCAAAAGCGGCGGCGATCTGGATGTTGCCCTCGCTGGTCTGCGCGGTCTGACGGTTTGCAGTCAGACCTCCGATGCTGGCGGAGGACACGTTGTTGGAACCGACCTGCCCGCCAAGGCCGGCTCCGCCTTGTATTGCGCTGTCCGCCTGTGCGTCCGCCTCAGTTTTGGAGGAAGCGGAGGGTGTGGCGGCGGTATTTGGCTGACGGCTGGCCGCGCCCTGAGAACCGGCGCGGGACACCGTCTTAAGTATGCTCTTGGATTTTGCAATAATCCGGATGTTCCGTGCCTGCATGCTGCGCGAGGCGCGGGCATAGGCGCTGTCGTTCGGTACCGTAATGACGAACGAGCCGCCCACACCGACGTTGCCGCCGGCTGCGGAAGCATTTGCCGCGACCTCCCGCGTGATCGAGCTGTCGGCCAGAAGGGAAACATCCCCAGAGACCCGCAGCAGCGAGGAGGCCGATTTGCCGATATAGGACTGGACATCGGCGCCGGAGATCAGCAGGGAGAGAACCGGCGTGACCGAGATGCCGCCCGCGCTGCCCGCCTTGGCGGACAGGGACTCGGACAAGACATGCTTGGCCTCAACGGAAACGGAATCCAGCGAATCCGTCTGCGGATCCGTCATGAGAATGGAGGTGTTGTCCTCAATCGCGGCAACGACATCCACGCCGAACACGCCGACAGCGATGCCGGCGCCCACGCCGACCTGCGCGCCGGAGGACGAACCGGTTCCGGTCGCAGGGGTCGTGCCGATTCCCGGCACTGTGCCGGCAGCGGCAGCGGGAGGCGCGTTGACTGAGGAAGCCTCCGTCGCAAAACGTTCATACGACGTGGCCTTGACAGTCAAGGAGCCGCCGTCCTGCAGCGTGGCTGAGGCCGTGGAATAGATCAGCGCTTTGGTCTTTGCGGAAGCGACATGCACCGCGATGGCGCCGCCTACGCCAATGTTGCCGGATGAATAACCGGCTTTGGCGGTGGCAACGGATTCGACCTTCTCCTTCTCCGAGCCGGAGGCCGCGGTGACGGAGAGACCGATCGCGGAAATGACGGCATTCTCAATGCGGGCAAGGTTGGTGTGCTTGGTGACGGATACATTGACGCCGACGCCGACGCTGAAGCTCTTTTGTCCGGCGGTACCGGCGGCGTTGCCCGGGACAAACTCAGCATAGACCACGATGTTCATCACATCGGAGTCATCTAGAAGCAGCGGAACGGAGTAGAAATACTTGCCGGTTGCCGCATCCTTCTCCACAACGATCAACGCCTCGACCGAGCGCTGCACGGTCTTGACCTTGAGCGTTCCCGCCTTCAGCATATAGCCGGTGTTCGGCGAAACGATCAACTCGATCTTCTGACCGTCGTTGACCTTTGCGGGAGCGGAAACGGTGCCGTTGATCATCGTGTTGATGTTGACGGCGATATTGGCGGAGCTCATAACCGCCTCAAACGACAGGTAGGAATCCCCACCGGAGAAATCAGCAAGGGTATAGGACGTGCCTTCATTATCGGTAAAGGCCTCCGCAGGCAGCGTGAACGCCCATGTTTTGTTGGCGCTGTCGCAAGTGACGGTCCAACGCTTGACCTCCTGCCCCATCGTGTCGATGAGGACGGCGGACAGCTGCTCGATCTGGGAGCCGGCCGCGATCTCGGCATCGGTCAGCGTGACGACAACCTCCCCGCCTACGCTGGCACGGGTCGTGCTGAGGTTGATCTTTGTTTCGGAGGCGGAATCCTTTTTCAGTTCAAAGCCCTTCAGACCAAAGCGTCCCGCAATCGCCACGGCGGAATCGTCGGCGACATCGGTCGGCATGGTGAAGGAAATATTGCCGTTCTCGTCAAGAATGCGGGGAATGTTGATGGTGACGGAGACGCCGGCCTTGTTGTTATAGGTCAAGGAGAGTGTGGTCAGCTCATGGGTGTCGGCGGTGTTCGGCGCGGTAGGCGTCGCCTTGAGATAGACAACTTCGCCAACCTTTGCGGACGTGGCCGGATTGACCTGCTCTGTGGAAACGGTGACCGTGCCGCCCTGTACGGCGGTGGTGATGTTACGCGTGTCGGGAACGAACGCGGCACTGATAACGGCCCAACGGGTGCCGTCCGCAGCGGCAGTGGGCGCAATCGCCGTCCCACCCTGGCCTGCGTTGGTCAGGTTGATGGTATAGGTGTCCGAAGCCGCATGATACACAAGATCTGCGACGGCTTCACCCGCGGCGGTCTGATACTTGAGCTTGACGCCGCCGGTCATCGCCGTGGTATCGAGCTTGTAGCCGTCGCGCGGCGTGATGCGGAAGGCATAGGTCATGCTGCCCGTATCGGCATTGTTGGACAGATAGAGAATCTTTCCATTATATAAGGTGCCAACCTTGAGCGAATCCGGCACAATGATCATCTCACCGGTGGCTTCGCCGAGCGGTTCGGTTACGGTACCGGGGGCGGCAGGCGTCGCGGCGGTGGCGGCAGTCCCGGTCGGGGAACCGTCCGCATTGGTCGTGACCTGTGTCAGCGCAACGGCATCGACAAGTACATTGCCGCCGGAAATGACGGTAAAGCCAGTGTCGTCGATGCGTCCGGTCGAATCGATGCAGGCGTTATTCTTGTTGATAACGACAGAGACCGCAAAGGCGCCCACCACCTGAACGGCGGAACGGCGCGTCTGCGTATTTGCGGCGGCGGAAGGCGTCGCATCCTGCGAAAACGCGGCGGTCAGCGTGATCGTGGACGACGGCTTAATGCCGGCGGGAACGGTCAGCACATACTCGCCGTTGGCATTTTGGACAAGCATGTCGGTAACGGTGACATCCTTCTCCGCACCTGTGGCATCGGTGTCTGTGCGCGTATAGGTGAACTTCAGAGTGTTCGCGGTAAGCGAATAACCGAGCGCCGGATTGACGGTGATAAGCACCTCTTTGCCCGCATCGACCTTCTTGACAGCGGACAGCAGCGCGCCGTTTTGGATCGCGGTGTCGATGGCGATGATTCTGGCGTCGGTAGCGGTCGAATCGGCCGTGGCGCGGTCAACCGGCTGCTCCTGCGTGCCCTGCGTACCGTCTTCGAGGGTATCGTTGACGCCCTCGCCCGTGTCGCCGGTATTCTCATCGCCAAACAGATTGCCTACGTCGGACGGATCACTAGGCGTCGCAGAGGAAGCGCGGAAGGTGACGGTGATGATGACGTCATAACCAGCCTGAACCTCGCCACCGTCCTCGGTGACGGTATAGGACGGCATCACAAACGAGTAGCTGCCGTCGTTGTTGTTGGCAACCGTAACCTCCGCATAGGCGGACTGACCCTTGGGCAGATAGGTTACGCGATATGTATCAACCTCATATCCCGCTTTGGGGGTGGGGGTAAACTTGACAGTTTCCGCAGCGTTCGCCTTGGCGTTGACCGTGACAGAACCGTTGGTGGTCGCGGAGACGGTTACATTATATTCCTTCCCGGCAAACTTCTCCGTCGCACCAAGGAGCTTGGCCTTGACTGCCGGCATCATCTGAGCCGCGGTCGCTTTCAGCAGCTTTGCGATGCTGGCGGTGACGCTGGCGGATGTGTTCTGCTGGTTGGCCGCGCCGCCCGCAGCGGCTGCCGTGGCCGTGGTTGCGTCGGTAACGACCTTCTCGATCGACTTGGACTTAACGGAAACATCACCGGCAGCGCGAATGGCAGCCTGACCGGTTACCATGGCGGAAACGTCCTGCACGACAACGCCGACGGCAAAGAACCCGCCGCTGCCCGCCGTGGCGGTTCCCTTTCCCGCCTTGGTGTTGACGGTGGTGTTGCCCTCCGCATACAGCTCGACGCTTCCCGACCCGCTTCGAATAACGGCGTCATCCCCGACCTTGACGTGGGAATCCACCACGACGACCGAGGTGCCGAGCGCAAACGGCAGATAGCTGGAGCTGCTGGTGGAAACCTTGATTGTAACGGTATTGCTCGCGGTGAGCTGAACGCCGCCGCCTGCCGTAAGCTCCGCCTCACCGTCCACGGTGACCGCGGCGTCGGTTACAGCAACGCTGATCACGAGCGGCAGAAGCGACGTGTTCGAATCGATGACGACCTTAGTCACCGCCGACGCCATAATCGTTGCATCCGCTCTCAGCTTTCCCTTGATGCCGATCAGCGCAGAGCCGACCTTGACCGCAACAAAGTTCAGCGATCCGGTCAGCAGCATGGGCTTGGTCTGCACGCTCGACGCCAGAAGCGCGATTGCACCCGAAGCCAGGATATCGGCATTCTCCGTGACCGTGATGGTTGCCTCACTGACCACGTCGAACAGGCTGACGTCATAATCGAGCACGCCCGGCAAAATGGTGAACGTGATATCGTCATCGGACGCGTTGACGGTCAGCGTTGAGCATTCGATCTTGCCGTCCAGCGTTACGTTGATCCCGTTCAGGGTGACGTTCATCGTGCCGACCTTCAGCTCCTTCACGGTCAGCGATTTTTTGTTGACAATCAGATTGGACAGAACAAGCGCATCGGCATTTACAATAAGCTTGTCGATGTTGCCGTCGTATGTATAGTTTGTAAAGGAGGCGATGGTGCCGCCGCCCTCGACAGAGGCCGTACCGTCAGCGTCGATGGAGGTGATCTTGCGCGTCTGCTTGTTGGTGAGATTGTCGGTAAAGACCTGAATGTCCGCAAGGGTCATGACAATGCTCGCAGGCGTACCGCTGTTGTTGCGCAGCGTGATGGAGTTGATGGCATCGCCACTTGTCGTGTTGGAAATCGCAGCCGGCGCATTCTCTGTTTTGTCAAGAGCGCCTTCCAGCTGAAGCCGGTTCTTGCCGGCGCCGCCCTGAATGGAAACTGCGCCGTTTGCATCAGCCAGGGAGGTGTTGACGACCACGGTGTCATCACCGGCACCGCCGTCCACCGAAACACTTCCGGGCGTACCTCCTGTTACCGCCGTTCCGTTCAGGGTTACGGTGTCGTTGCCCGCGCCGGTTCGAATGTCAGCGCCGGAATTTCCGTCCAGATTTACACTTACATTGTCCGCGCCCGCCGTGCCGTACAGGGTCAAATCAGCGTTCTTGACGTTGACTACCTTGTCCAAAGCAAGATACAGACCAGCCAAAAGCACATTGACCCCATCAATGTTCAGATTGCCGTTGACCACGACGCCGCCGGCCGATTCGGCGTTAAAGGAGCCGTCGTCAGCAACGGCGTCCGCCGCGACTATATTTATAATGAAAGAATTCCGTACATTCTGAGCGGCGGCAACGTCAAGCGTGATGTCGCCGGTATACTGACCCGCGGCAACCTTGACGGTGACCGATTCGCTGGTGCTGTCCGCAAGACCCAATGCGTATTGGATTGCTTCCTCAAGCGCATTCTTTGCGGGGGTGGTGGTGGTTTGCTGCGTCTCCGGGTCTACCGTAACCACCGGAAGCTTGTTGGTAAAGGTCTCCGCAGATGCGTCATCGATCGTATCGACGGCAGGTGTGGCGTCGTTCGAATCGGTGTCCTGCATGTGATCGGAAACCGTGGCGGATCCGGCCGGCGCAGTTTCCGGCTCGGTGATCGTTACATCATCCGGGTTGGTAACCGGCGTCGTCGTTTCCGCGCGGGTAAAAGCGGTTGGTAGCAAAAAGCCCAAAGCGACTGCTAACACAATCGCTCCTATGACCGCCAAAATTCTCCTAATATTCACTTGATACACCTGCATATCCGTAAGTCCTTTCCCGTTTGTCTGCTACTGCATTGTATCGGCGGCGTGAAGCAGCGGCTCCAGCTCTGATACAATGGCCAATGCGTTTTTGATCATTTCCGCATCGGCGTTGCTGTTGAGAACCGTTTGCATATCATCATATGCAGCCTGCCATTTTCCCAGCTTTACATAGCACAGTCCCCGGTCGTAATAGCTGGTATACAACTCGGCCCCGGCATCAATCGCCGCCGTAAAACACGGAACAGCGTCCTGATATTCCTCAAGAATCAGATGACACAGGCCAAGATAAAACGAAACCTCACCGAGCGTTCCATCCATCCCGAGAGCAGCCTCAAAAGCTGCAATCGCCTCGTCGTAAGCGGCGATCGCCATTTGGCTCATCCCGATCCACTGGCGGTAAGACGCGCTGTCCCCCGTCGCCTCCATGCCCTGCTCCGCCGTGCGGATCGCCTCTTCATATTCACCCGCAGAATAGCGGCAAAGCGTGCTGTTGAGGTACAGTTCCGCAGGTTCCGCATAGCCGGATGCGATCGATCCGAGAAACCGGTCAGCGGCGTCCGCATATTGTCCGGACGTCATCAGGCACATGGCGACAATGTACTGAACATTGCCGTCTGTATCCGCACCGCCGCCGTTCAAATAATACATGCCCATGCGGTATGCGGTGTCCATATCCTCCGACAGGATGGCGCAGCGGGCGCAATCCGCATAACGTTGCAGATCCGCGGCGTTGCCCTCAATGTCCAAAATCGCCAGGTACCGGGAAAGCGCGCCTGCATAGTTGCCAACGTACTCATAGAGCTGCGCCGCCACCAACAGCAGGGAGGAATCCGTATCGCCCTCAAGAACGGCATACTGCTCCAGATCGGACAAAGCGGCTGCCGCATCATCCTTTTCCATATACATCTGCGCACGCAGCAAAAAGCAGGTAGAGCAGGATGCGTCATGGCCGATTGCGCGGCTCAGGCTGTCGATCGCGCCGTCATAATCCGTATCCAGTGCCATCAGGCAGCCAAGCTTCATCCACATCTCATGCAACAGGTCACCGTTACTGCCGCAAAAGCCGATGCACTTGCGGCACTCCGCAATCGCTTCGGGATACTTCTCCCGTGCAATGCAGATGGACATGGTCGTATACGCGGTTTCAAAGTCCTTTGAAGCAGAGAACGCGTTTTTTAACAGGCGTTCCACGCGGGTTGTGCGATCCTCCGAAAGATACTCCGTATTCTCCGACAAATACGCGGCGGCGCCGGACGCCGGCGAATCCTCATAATCCTCCGATGAAAAAGAAATTCTGCTCGCGCCCGCCAATACCGTAACCGATATCATAACGACAGCAAGCAGAAATGCAAGAATGCGAATGTATGGGCTTCTAACTATGCTCCGGCGGCGCTGTTGATCTGCCGGTGCAAACCCCGTGCTCTCTGCTGCCAACCGGAATACCCTCCCCATGCTATAAGGTCATAATTTTGTATTCAGTATACCACCCGTATTATTCAAGCTACATCGTCCTAATGGACTATCGGTTTCCGCAAAACAGACTATGTATGAGCTTCTTCCCCCTGCATGCATCGAATCAGCTCGCTGCGACGGCTGATGCCGAGCTTTTGAAACACGCTGCGCAAATGTGCGCGAACCGTGTTCTCGGACACGTTGAGACGCAGACCGATCTCCCGATTATACATGCCCTGCGCGGCAAGCTGGGCAACCTCGCGTTCCCGGCCGGTCAGCTCATCGCTGACCGCCTTCTTGACCCGCAGTGTGTCCGGCACCTCGATCTGGATGCTGCCGGTGTCACTGACCAGATATTCCAGATTCATGGCCTTAATCCGGCCGACGATGGCACGATAATCCTTCATGCCGGGCAACGTCATCAGCGGCTCGATAAGCGGCAGAAAGCGGGAAAACGCAGAGAACATGCCGTCTGCCGCGGCGGTATCCAGGGCAAGGCGAAGATGCTCTGCGGCTTTTTTGATGTTGTTGAGGCCAAGATAACAGAGGGCTGTGCCGAGCAGGATATATCCCCTCATGGCGGCGTATCCCTTTGGATCCAACGGCGCGGCCATATTCTCCATGTATCCGATCGCCCGCGCGTACTCCTTGTTGAGGATCATATCATCCAGATAGACATAGGCGGCCATGCCGCGAACGGGCGCAAAGGCGCCGCGCGCAAGATCCCCGTCAAGCAGCCAGCCCGCGCAGGACTTGGTGTCGTTCATCATGGCAAGCAGCATGCTGCGCACAATCTCTTGAGTATACCGGTTTACGGCGGTGTTTTGAACAGACATGGCATCAGCATGCGTCTTGTTCAGATAATTCATCGCCTGCCTGAACGACGCCTGATCGAACTTAGTCACGGCAATGCGCCCAAAGGTCAGCGCGGCTCCGTAGCGAATGCCGATCTGGTTGGCATGCTCGGCAAGAAAGGCCGCCTTATACGTCAGAATCTCCGCCGCCTCAAGCTGGCCGCGGGAAGCCGCGATCTCCGCCCGGTACAGCACGTTCGCGCCGCTGCCGTGCCCGCCGGTCATTTCCGAATACAATGGGATCAGCGCATCCAACTCCTCGGCCACATCGTCCGCCTTGCCCGCACGCATATGCAGCAGATACCAAAGCGACGGGCATTGAAACAGGAACGGATCGGAGGGCTTGACCGATACGCTGACACCGTTGAGCAGTTTTTTTGCCTCACGGCAGCGAGCGCCCATATGCGAGATGTCTGGAAAGTCCTTCCAAACGGCGTGCAGCATCCACTCCGCACGCAGAGAGTCATCGTCCGCCTTCTCCGTTTTTATGACATCGTCCAGCTCATCGATCAGTGCCTGATAGGCTTCGGTGCAGCCAGCGGCGAACAGGACATCGGAAAGCCGCAAAAACGCGATCAAATTCTCACTTTTTGTCGTTCTGTCACAGTTGCTCGCGATCTCACGCGCGATTCTATCATACGGAACCCCGTTGATCTCCTCCAGTGAAATGCACACCGGATCTAGCTTCAGGAGCGCCGCATAGTCCTGCGACAGATAGTAAAAGCCGATCGCCTGCGCGGTCTCCCCCGCTGAGATGCACCAGCTCCCGGCACGCGAGAGCATGCCCTTCTGCCATGCCGGATCACGGTCGAGAAACACCGTTTTGGCAAAGCGATGCAGCAGCGGATGAACGGCCAGCTTGCCGTCCTGTTGCTCGGAAAGAAACGGCGATTGCTTCAGACGCTCGACAGCATCATCCGCCACCGCCGGTTGACCCATCATATACCATGCCTGTTCCAACGTAAACGATTCGAACAGGCTTGTGCACATCAAAAACTCCCTGCCCGTTTTCCCGATCCGGCTCCAGACGACGTGATCTATCAGCTCGTTCGTTCCGGCGAACGCGCCGATCTTGTCCGTCTCCAGATACCGAAGCAGCAGCAAGCGGACAGCGGCCGCCCATCCGCCGCTCAGCGCATAAAGCTCACGCGCCTTTTGCATGCCGATCTCCCTGCCGGATTCCTTGGCATACTCCGCAATATCCTGAGCGGACAGCGTCAGGTCATCGGTTCTTATGATGCAGGCACGCACATGCATGGCGGCAGCGATCAGGTTCTTATCCGCGTGCTCGGTAATAAGAACGATGTGAATCGAGGGATATTTGTGCGTTAAGAGCGCGGTGGTGATGGTGCTGGGAATTTTGGCAACAAAATGATAATTGTCAATGACCAGATAGGTTTCCTTCTCAGGGTTGATGTTTTTGATGACCTGCGCCGCCTCGGTCGATGAAACCCAGCTTGGAAAACCGATTCGGGACAGGTGAGCGCCCGCCGCGGCATCGATCTGCTGAACCGTCATGCAGAACCGCTTCCAGTACAACTCCAACGCCTCGTCGGTCGCCTCGAGCCAGATGACCTCGCAATCCGCTTGGTGCTCCACATTGGCAAGCGCGTCGGTCACAGCCATGCTCTTTCCATAGCCGGACGGCGCTTCGATCAGGCTGACAGGCGCGGTCAGGATGCCTTGCAGCTGGCCTTTCAGCGCTTCGGAATAATAATGAACGGCCGAATTAATTTTTTTCTGTTCCATGGTAACGTTCTTTCCTCCGGAAAAATCACATCATATGAAGGATGTGATAGTAAAACTGGGCAGTGGTTACAATTTTCTCCAGCCGGATCCGCTCATTCACCCCGTGGATCAAGCGGCGGTCCTCATTGGTCAGCTCCATGCCGGAAAACCGGTATACCGCCGGACAAATGCGATGATAATGGCGTGCATCGCTGCAGGCGATCATCAAATAGGGTGATACAAGCACGCCGGGAAAGCTTTCGGTGATTGCGGCGGAAAGCAGACGGTACGCCGCACAGTCCGTTTGGGAAACGGGCGACGGATCGCCGCCGTCAATGCCGCTGACGGTAACGGCCGGGTCTGCAATGACGCGATTCAGCCGGCGCAGTGCGCGCGTCTTGTCGTCATGCCCCAGCAGGCGCATGTTACCGCGCACCTCGGCATGGGTTGGCAAAACATTCATGTTCTTGCCCGCCTCGGCCATGGTAAATGCGACCGTGGTATGCAAAAGCGCATTCATCTCGCCCCCTTTTTGTCGGCTGATGAGTGCAAGGAGCGGCGCAAACACGCGGATATTGGCAAAGACCAGCCGTACAAAAAAGTTGGACTGACGGCCGAGTGCCCCGAACACGCCCAGTACCGGCGCGGTCAGCTGATAATGAAACGGATGTCTTCGAATGCGTGTCACCGCACGGGCTACCGCATCAAGCGGCGTCTCCGCGGGAGGAGCCGAGGTATGCCCACCCCGGGATTCCGCCGAGAGCACGATGTTAAAGCTGCCCTTTTCCGCAATCCCGATCAGCGCCGACGGTCGCTTGACGCCCGGAAAGACATTGTTTACGATCGCGCCGCCCTCATCCAACACCATCTGCGGACGAATGCCGCGCGCGTCAAGCAGGGAAACAATCTGCTCCGCGCCGTGTCCCATGATCTCTTCATCGCCCGCAAAGGCAAAATAAACGTCGTGAGCGGGGACAAAGCCGGATGCGATCAGCGTCTCTGCGGCGTGTAAAATGCCAAGAAGGGTGGACTTGGTGTCCAATGTGCCGCGTCCCCACAAGCAGCCGTCCGCAATATCGCCCGAGAAGGGCGGATGCTCCCATGTGCCGGCATCTGCGGGAACGACGTCATAATGCGCGGCAAAAACGCTGCAATCCCCGCTGTCAAGACCCGGCCAGCAATACAACAGCGCACGGTCGCCGACCTTTTCCATGCGGCATGTGCGATGCACCAAAGGATACCGCTCACAGAGCAGCGCCTCCAGCGCCGCGAACGCCGCGCCGTCCTCCTGCGCCTTGTCCCGGCAGGATACGGTTGGCAGGCGCACCAGATCTTTGAGGTCACGGATCGCCTTGTCTGCGTCAATCGGAGCGGGCGACGGCTCCCGCTGCATCAGCGGGCGCGGAAAAAAGAACAGCGTACGAAATATCAGTATCAACAAAAAGGCAGCAACAGCTATGGGAAATACGAGCCACCACATAGGCACTATCCCGCCTTCCGACCGGGCGCATTCTCATTGGGCATGGACGGCTATCGTTTGGTCAGCCAGCCCTGCTTGTACATAATCCGCGCCACGCCGATGGCAATGGCGGCGGCAACGGGGACAAAGATCGCGCCGCTTGACGCCAGCTTCGGCACGCATACAAACAACGCCACCATGCAGACGATCGGCGCAATCGCGATTTTTACGTTCTTTGAGATCAGCACGACGCCAAGCCCACCAAACAGCGCGGGCAGGATCTGATTAAAGGCCGGCTCCAGTGCCGGGCTCTCCAGAATGGGCGTCAGCGGGATGATCAACAGCACGCCCAGAAAGATAATGAGCAGCGTGGTAATGGACGATATGGCAATGGCGATCGTCGCCACAACCTCGCCCTCGGGCGTGCCGGGCTTTGCGTCCGCCTTGTCGAGCGCGGTCAGCGTGCAGGGAACCTTCAACATGGTCAAACTGCCCGTGATAAAGCCGAGATAGCTCCCGCCCGCGCCAAGCATGGGCACATAGGTCAGCACCTCGATGGTGCCGACAGCCCAGAACATGGGGCCAACGGCCAAGAAGCCCTTGAGCACGCCAGCGGCCTCCGGCCAGGCGTTGTAATACAGGCAAACGGCGGCAGGGAACATCAAGAGGACGATGCCCATGCCCCAGGTCCAGATGCGCCCAAAAAAGTGGGTGCTTTCTTCATAGGTCATAATTCGTCTGTCCACTGCGCACCTCCTATGCCACTGCCATTACGGCGTTTGTGATGGGAATGGCCAGCGCCATGGCGCCGACCATGGAAATCGGCAGCGCATAGTCCTCCATCCATTTCCAGTGCAGAATCTTGACAAAAAACGCGCACAGCAACATGATCGCGGCGGAGCAAAGCATGACAAACACCGGGATCCAGCCCGCCAGCCCCTCGTTGACCTTTCCAAAGATCATGCCTAGGAAGGCAGAGATCATGCCCATGAACAACGCGGACATCAGAATCTCACCCCAGGCCTTGTCGCGCTGTTTGAACTTGTCCACGCCGCCCAGAATCCCCTTGCAGAGGATCGGCGTCAGAAGCACGCCCGCCATAATGCCGAGTGTCATAACCCATGCGATGGCGGTATACTGTGACGCGGTCAGCATGGTCGCAACATCGTCGATGCTGGTGCCCACGGCCTGCGCCGCGGCCTGTGCCGCAGGCGTTTCATAGGTGATGGCGCCGATGACGGACAGGCGCAGCCAAGGCAGCGGCAGTCCAAGCTTTCGAGACAGGGCAATCACGCCGATCAGAATGGATATGGCTGGAACAACGGTAAAGATTGCGCTGGTTCTGACCACCTTCCACAGGGTCTTCTTCTCCATGCCGAGATGACGCGCACGCCGCCAGGCGCGCACCAGAAAGAACACAGCCTGCGCCAACACCAGACACAGAATCACACCCACAATCGTATACAGAAACGCACTGTTTACATCAAATTCCGGCAAAATGATCCCCCCTTAAGCGTCCAAGTATAGTATGTAGTATAACAGATTAGTCCAAATGATGCAACAAAAAAGCACCGAAAACGGTGCTTTTTAATCGATTGGACTAATCCGATCAGTCCTCGACTTGACGAATCACATCCAGGACTGTGTTGTCGCGGTACAGGACGACGCCCACGACGCGATCCTGATAACGGATGGGCTCCGGTATGCCGACAATCCGTTCCGCACGCTGCTGCAGCTGCTCGATGGTAAAGACCGGCAAACCCGCAGCCACCAGCCGCTCCGCAATGTCCTGTCTGGCCGGATTGACCGCCACGCCCTGATCGGTCACAACCACATCCACGACGGAACCGGGCGTTACGACGGTGTTGACATGCCGAACGATGGTCGGAATGCGACCGCGGGTCAAAGGCGCGACCACAACGGTCAGGCTGGCACCCTCCGCGGTATCGGGGTGGCCGCCGATGGCGCCGCGAATAACGCCGTCGGAGCCGGTCAGCACGTTGACATTAAAGTCGGTATCGATCTCAAGCGCGGACAAGACGACAAAATCCAGTTCGTTGACCGCGGCGCTCTTGTTGAGATAGCTGGCGTAATACGAGGCGTCAATCTGCTGATGAAAGCGGTTGTTCTTGAGGGAGTTGGCGGCAATCAGGTCAAACGACTGAACGTCCAAAATCCGCTCAACCAGCCCCTCCTCATGCATTTCAACGATCTGTCCCGTGATCCCACCGAGGGCAAAGCGGCACTTGATCCCCTGTGCCACCATCTTTTCCCGCAGATAACGCGCGGTTGCAAGCGATGCGCCGCCACTGCCCATCTGCATGGAAAAGCCGTTGTAAAAATAGCCGGAAGCAGCGATCACCTCAGCAGCGGTCTTAGCAATCAACAGCTCTTTAGGGTTCTTGGTAAAACGGGTGGCGCCGCTCATGATTCCCTGCGGATCGCCAATACTCTCCACCTTGACAATGGCGTCAACCTGTTTCTCGGGAATGGCAAACGGCGCGTTAGGAAAGCGGACGATGCGGTCGGTCATGATGATGACGTAATCGGCACGCTCTGCATCCAGACGGGCATAGCCCAGGCTGCCGCAGATGGTCGCATTCTCATCATCTTCCCGGCTGTAACCGTTGGCGTTGCCGTACGGATCGCACGACGGTGCGCCGAGAAAGGCCACGTCGATATGCAGCTCGCCGCTCTCAATGGCGGCCGCTCTGCCGCCGTGGGAACGGAAAACAACGGGCGAAGCCATCAGTCCGTGCGAGACGGCGCTCGCAAGCTCGCCCCGCAGGCCACTGGTCTCGATATGGGTGACTACGCCGTTATTGATATGCTCGATCAAAGGCGCATGCACGTCCGTAAGCGAGCTTGCAGCAACGGTCAGATCACGAATGCCCATGCGCGCGATCGTATCAAGCACCATATTGACGATACAATCGCCGTTGCGGAAATGATGATGGAACGAAATGGTCATTCCATCCCGCAGCCCACTCTTGCGGATGGCATCCTCAAGCGAAGCAACGATCTTGTTCTTTGCGGTCTCCCGCATGCGCTCCTGGAACGTCTGCACGTTCTTGACCTGCGCGCCGTGATACGCGCCGTGCACCAGAGACACCTTCTGCATCTGTCTGACACGGTCAAAAGCCTTTTCGTCCATCCGTCACACCTCCTCTACCGGGATCACGTTGGCCGCCTGCGCAAGCTCGAGCAACCGCTCGGCGCGCGTAACGACGGGTTTGTCGATCATCTTGCCCTTCAGGGAAGCGACGCCGCTGCCGCGTGCGTTGGCCTCCGCGATGGCGTCCATGATGGCGCGAGCCTTGTTCAGATCCTTCTCGCTCGGCATAAACGCCTGATGCAGGGGCGGAATCTGCCGCGGGTTGATGACGCTCTTGCCGTCAAAGCCCAGTTTCTTGATGAGGTTGACCTCTGCAAGGAAGCCCTCCTCGTTGTTGATGTCGGAATAGACGGTGTCGATGGCGTCGATACCGGCGGCGCGCGCGGCGTTGAGGATCATGCAGCGGGCGAAAAACAGCTCCGTCCCGTCGGAACGCGTGGTCTTAAGATCGGTCACATAGTCCTCCGCGCCCAGCGCAATGCCGATCAGGCGCTTGGACGAGACGGCGATCTCATAGGCATTCAAAACGCCTCGCGCGCTCTCAATGGCGGCCATCATGCCGGTTGAGCCCACGGGAATACCCGCTTCCGCTTCAATGCGCGCAATCTCACGCTCACAGTCAACGATATCCTGCGGGGTCTCGGTTTTGGGCAGGCGGATGACATTCGGCCGCGCACGGACGATGGCCTCCAGATCCTTGATGCCAAGACCGGTCGTCAGGTCATTGATGCGGACGACCAGCTCCTTATGGCCGTAACGCAGAGAGGTCAGTGCCTGATAGACAAGAAAGCGCGCGGCGTCCTTTTCCGTGACGGCAACGGAGTCTTCCAGGTCAAACATGATCGAGTCCGACCCGTAGATATAAGCATCCCGGATCATGCCCGGGTTGTTGCCCGGAACGAACAGCATGCTGCGTCTTAACTGCTTCATGCCTTTGTCCTCCAATGATATTCGTCCGATTCGGCTCCGCGGTAGACAGCGGCGCCGACGCGCGCCCGAACCGTGCAGTCCAGAGCGCCCTTGTCAACGGCGTGTACCTCAGCGTTTGCAACGCCGAGATCCGCCAGCGTATCACGGATCACCTGCTCGATTTGACGGCCAAACTGCTGCATCACGCTGGATTGCAGATCCACGGCGATGCCGCCGTTCTCCCTTGGCTCGATGCGAATCATGATGTCGCTCGATTCCATCGTGCCTGCGACGCCGGTTTTGACCAGTTGCATACCCCTGCCTCCTTATGCTAGCTTTTTCTCAAGACGTTTGCGAATCTCCGCAATAAAGGTCTCCGTATTGACGGCTTCCAGACGCGCGCCCTCGACAAGGCCGACAAGATCCTTGGTCATAACACCCTCGTTGAGCGTGTCGAAGCATGCTTCCTCCAGCTTCTCACCAAAGCGAACGAGCCCGGCAAGCCCGTCTAGCTCGCCGCGTTTTTTGAGCGCGCCGCTCCAAGCAAAGATGGTTGCCATAGGGTTTGTCGAGGTTTCCTCGCCCTTGAGGAATTTGTAGTAGTGACGCGTGACGGTGCCGTGCGCGGCCTCATATTCAAACTTTCCGTCCGGGCTGCACAGCACGCTGGTCATCATCGCAAGGGAACCGAACGCTGTGCTGACCATGTCACTCATGACGTCGCCGTCATAGTTTTTGCATGCCCAGATATAGCCGCCCTCGCTGCGGATGACACGCGCCACGGCGTCGTCGATCAGCGTATAGAAATAGGTAATTCCAGCCTGCGCAAACTTTTCCTTGTACTCGTTCTCAAAGATCTCCTCAAAGATCATTTTGAACGTCTGATCATACTTCTTGGAAATGGTATCTTTGGCGGAGAACCACAGATCCTGTTTGGTATTGAGCGCGTACTGGAAGCAGGAATGTGCAAACGAGCGGATCGAGGAATCCTTGTTGTACATGGCCTGAAGCACGCCGGGGCACTCAAAATCGTACACGGTTTCGCGGAAGGTCGCGCCGTTCTCGCCGGTAAAGACCAGCTCGGCTTTTCCCTTCTCGGGTACGCGGTACTCGGTTCCCTTATACACATCGCCATAGGCATGACGGGCGATGGTGATGGGCTTTTTCCAGTTCTTGACGACCGGCTTGATCGAATCGATCAGGATCGGCGCGCGGAACACGGTGCCGTCCAGGATGGCGCGGATGGTGCCGTTGGGGCTCTTCCACATCTCAGTCAGATTGTACTCCTTAACGCGCTGGGCGTTGGGGGTTATGGTCGCGCACTTGACGCCGACGCCCAGACGTTTGATGGCGTTGCCCGCCTCATGCGTGACGGCGTCGCGCGTGCGGTCGCGCTCCGGCAGGGACAGATCATAATATTCCGTCTTCAGGTCAACAAACGGGAGAAGCAGCTCATCCTTGATCAGCTTCCAGATAATGCGGGTCATTTCGTCGCCGTCCATCTCCACGATCGGCGTTGCCATGCTGATTTTTTCCATAACGATCTCCTTCCTTATTTAACGGTCACAGTTGCTGGCCGCATAGAAGTTCATCAGGCAGCCCGTGCTGAGAATCTGTTTCTCGTCGGCGGTCAACCCCTTCACATACAGCGTGATATCATCCACCTCGCCACTCTTGCGGACGACCTTGCCGGGCATCGTCTCAACGCCGTTCTCGATCGCGGCGCGGATCCCCGGGACAAACACGCAATCGCCGTCCTCGTACGGGAACGCGGCGTCCGCATCCAGCGTAAACGGCACAATGCCCCAGTTGATGCAGTTGGAACGGTACCGCTTGGTCGCATATTCATAGCAGATATTGGCGCAGCCGCCGAGCACCTTCTGGCAGGACGCCGCCTGCTCACGAGCAGAGCCGTCGCCGGGTTTGTTTGCAAAGACACACGAGCCGAACTGTGTGTTCTTGATGAGCGCATCGGCGTTGCCAAGCCGGGACAACACGCTTTTGAGCTTATCCGGCGCTTTGCCGGCACGCCGATCCAGCTCCAGCGCAGCGGCAGCCTTGCTGCGGCCAACATACTCCGGAACGCGGCGCGAAAGCGCAAACTCCGCGAGACGCAGCGGATTGCTGCGATAGCTGGACGTTTCGCCTGAGGGAATCAGTTCATCGGTGGTGGTGACCGGATCGCGGATCACGGCAGCCAGCTCGACAAGCAGGTTCTCTTCCAGCGGATAGATGGTCGGCCAATCGGTGATGTTCGGCCCCAGAACCAGCTCGGCATCCGGATCTGCCTTGCCGAAGCCGTAATACAACCGACGGTCATACACGGCCTTGTCAAAGCGATACTCATGATGCACCGGCGTATAGTCGATGTCGGTGGCCGCGGTAACGACGCCGCCGTTTCTGGCAGTCGCCGCGATGGAACGCGCGTCCATGAGCGCGACGGCTGCGAGCTGACCCTCACCGGGTTTGCTGCCCTCGCGGTTGGGGAAATTGCGCGTGGTGTGCCGCAGCGAAAGACCGTTGTTGGCAGGGACGTCGCCGGCGCCGAAGCACGGCCCGCAGAAGGAGGGCTTGATGACAGCGCCCGCCTCAAGCAAAGACTCGGTGGCGCCGATCCGCGTCAGTTCCAGGCTGACCGGCACGCTGGTCGGATAGACGGAGAGGCTGAAATAGCCGTTTCCGGTGCTGCCGTCCTTCAAAATGGCGGCGGCTTCGTCGATGTTGTCGAACAGACCGCCCGAGCAGCCGGCGATGATGCCCTGATCGGCGTAAACCTTTCCGTCATGCGCCTTGCAGGTCAGATGCGGCGCAGCCTTTTTGAACAGCGACTTGGCCTCCGCCTCGACGGCGGCAAGCAGTTCCGGCGCACGCTGCTGAAACTCATGGATGGTATAGGCGTTCGACGGATGGAACGGCAGCGCGATCATGGCTTCGACCTTATCCAGCTCGATGGTGATCATGCCGTCATAATAGGAAACGGGCGCGGGCGCAAGCTCCTGATAGGCCTGCGGGCGCTGATGAATGCGATAGTAGTCGGCGATCTGCTCATCCGTCTGCCAGACGGAGCTCAGGCACGTCGTCTCGGTGGTCATCACGTCGATGCCGTTACGGAAATCGGCGGGCAGCGCGGCGACGCCGGGACCCACAAACTCCAGCACCTTGTTCTTGACAAAGCCGCTTTCAAAGGTTGCCTTGACCAACGCCAGCGCAACGTCGTGCGGGCCGATGCCGCGCCGCGGTGTGCCGGTGAGATAGACCATGACCACCTCGGGCATGTTGATATCATAGGTGTTTTTCAGAAGCTGTTTGACCAGCTCCGGCCCACCCTCGCCAACGCCCATCGTGCCAAGCGCGCCGTAGCGGGTATGGCTGTCCGAGCCCAGGATCATGCTGCCGCAGGCGGCCAGCTCCTCACGGGCATAGGAATGGATCACGCTCTGATTGGCGGGGACATAGATGCCGCCGTATTTCTTGGCGGCGGACAAACCGAACACATGGTCGTCCTCGTTGATGGTGCCGCCGACCGCGCACAGGCTATTGTGGCAGTTTGTCATGGCATAGGGGATCGGAAACTCACGGAGGCCGCCCACCCTGGCGGACTGGATAATGCCGACATAAGTAATATCGTGCGAAACCAACGCATCAAAGCGGATCCGGAGCTTGTCGGGATCCTTTGAGGTGTTGTGCGCCTGCAGGATGCGATAGGCAATGGTTCCTTTGCGCGCCTCATCGGCGGGAACATCCGCCTGCGTGCAGGGAACGCCGTTTACAAGATACATCCCTTGAGCCTTCAGCGAGATCATGACATTTTTCCTCCTGCGATCAATAGTGTTCGTGGGATCAGAAGCTTTTTTCGTTTCGATCCGCCGCTCTGCCGCCATTCATACGACAACCGTGCCCATACGACACGGTTCCTCACGGCGCGCGGGCGCCCGGTTATTCTCTTTGCGGATGAAGGGAAAAAGCATCTTTCTTCATACAAGGAGAGGGTACCATACCGGTATCAATAATTCAAGCAAAAAGGGTCAAAAACCGTGCCGCGGGCAACCGATACTTTTCGATGCATGGCATGAGGGAAACTTATGCATCAAATCAAAAAGGCCGCCCGGCACATGGCGCAGGCGGCCCGAACCCTTCCGGCTATGGAATATCGTAACTGCCGAGACTCCAAAACTCGGTGTTGCACTGGCCACAGGCGTTGTCACCCCGCGTCTGCACGCTGCCGTCTGCGCACAGCACGGCCGTATGCGTGCCGCCTGCGGCGATGGCTACCGCGCCGGTGACATCCGAGAAATCCAGCGCATCCGACGCACGGAAATAATGACAGAGAACGGTGCCGTCCGCCGTCAGGCCGAAGGTGGCGGTGCTTGCCGCCGAGACAGCGACGACATTGCGCCAATCGGACAGATCCAGGAACGTATGCATCACGGTGCCGTCCGTCAACAGACCCACCGCATAGGCGGTCGAAGCATCGACGGCAATCAGATCGGAGAAGGAATCATCCTGCGCGGAGGAATGGGTCGCCAGCATCTTGCCGTTTTGCCGGACGGCGACAACGAGATAGGAGCCCGCGCCGATCGCCCGGACATCCTTCCAGCCGGACATGGTTTCATAGGTATGATAACCGGTGGAGATCAGCGTACCGTTTGACAGCAGCGCGACGGTATCATAATCGGAGCAGGCAACGGCAACAACGCCGTCCCATTCCCCGACATCACATTGACCATACTCATTGGAACCCGTAGCAACGACCGTGCCGTCCTTCTTCAGACCCACGGTATGGTAAGCGCCCGCATCCACGGCAACGACATTCCGCCATGCATCCACGTCACATTGGCCGTCGTCGTTGAGACCGGCAGCGACGACCGTACCGTCCTTCTTCAGCCCGACGGTATGATAGAAGCCGACTGCCAGCACCTGATTGGGCAGGGCGGCGCGCACAGATGTGAGATAGGAGCGTTCCGCAATCTCCGCGTCCGACAAGCCCGCTGCCGCGGAAACGGCGGCCGACGGATCGTCGATGCCGGTGATCTCCATGGCGATGCTCTCCGCGCGTTCTCTGGCGTCGGCAAAGGTGCCAAGCTCCAGATACATGGAAAGCGCCTCGGATACATTTCCGGCATGATAGGCATCCTCGGCCTGATGATAGCGGCAGGAATCATACATCGTCATGGCGTCGGCATATCCCGAAAGCGCATAGAACATGCCTTGCGCCTCGGCATATCTGCCCTCGGCATAGACCTGAACCGCCACCTGATAGCGGCAGGAAAGGATCATCGTCTTGCTATCGGCATAATCGCCAAGCTCGGAAAAGCGCTGCTGCGCCTTTTGATAATTCCCTTTCTCATAAATAGAGAGCGCGATCCGATAGCTGCATTCGTTCATCATGGTCTCTATCTCATCCGTGGTATCCAGCCGGGACAGAACCTGATACGCCCCCGAATAATTTCCCCGCTCCATCAGCGATTCGGAGACCCGCTGCAAAACCATGGGCCGGTAACGCAAATAAGCAAGCGTCAGAACAACCAACACCAGCATGATCACAGAGGACACGACCACGGTGCGGCGGACGAACCTGCGCTGTTTCCATTCATCATTTTTTTGCTGAACCATACTCATTCGGCAACCCTCCTATCCGAGGTATTGTATGACAATGCTGCGCATATAGCTGGAATTGATGCCGCAGCCGGTTGACACGACAAAATACACGTCATCAATCCCGTAGTAATCCACATAGCTCCGAATCGAGGCACCGCCGTCCGAGCCGAAGTCATAGTTCTCCCGTAGATCGACCTGGCACACGGTGTCATAATACGGCGTCAGATACGGGATGAACGCATTGCCAAACGAATCGCAGACCACCAATGCGTTGCGACCGGTGTGGAATCCGGTCTCAACCACATACCACGGCGTATGCGTGCCGCCCAAAATGGCGCTGTAGCTGTTGCGCTCCGGCTCCATATAACGCACCTCGCGTATCAGCACGTTCAAATCACGGTAGACATACGCGCGCGTCGGTGCCAGCGCGTCCGGCACATCCAGCTCGTCAGACAGGATCTGAAGGGTCAGTCCGCGCACCTGATTATAGATCGAGCCCAGAAAATCGTCGTGAACCACATAGGAAAAATCCTCATAGTCCGCGCTGGGAACTCCGCGCGCTTCCAGCATCAGCCGCTGCATGTGATACGCGCCGCGCGTGCTCCAATGATGGTCGGTCTTATAAAAGACCGGTTCCCCGTCGCGCATATATGGCTCAAGCTCATTGACGGAGGAATACACATACACGCCGTCAGACACGGCCTCCTGCAGCGCTTCCTCAACGTTGCTTGCCCACCCGCATCGATCCGTACCCAGCAGCCAGCCGTTGGCGACCTGAGAATAGGGCACATAGGTAAAGGAAACTGTTCCGTCTGCCGGCAACACGCTTCGGTATGCGTTGAGCGAATTGACCGTCTCAGCGATCGCGTCATCCCCGAACCGATATATGTTGCTGTACCCGCCGTCAGTATTTCGATAGCTAAAGGCGTATTTAGAATATCCGCTCAGCGGAACGGGGTCGTTCTCGACGCTCTGTGCAGAGCCGGCGAGCGCGTTATCCTCCTGCGGTGAAGGCTCCGCGGATGCCTGTGAATCGGCGCTGCCATCGTCTGCGTAAGCGCCGCTGGATGCCGCACCCTCCACGCCCTCGAGCTTTGCACCAAGATCAATGCTGACCAGCACTTCTTCGGCGTCCCGCACCGATAACGCGTCCATCAGGTTGGCGGACTGATCCAGCATTCTGGAACGCCACGGAAAATAATCCGACAGGTAGGATTCAAGCTCAGCGGTGAAGCTGCCGTTCTTCCAAGATTCAGCGGTCAGCGACGGGAGCGTCTGCAACGTCCTATTCTCCTGCTCGGAGATCACGCTTGAGATGCTCGCACGGCAAAATACCGCCAGCCCGATCACCGCAAGCAGCATACACCACCAGTAAGTAACGATGAAAGAAAATTTTCTCTGCATGCCGCCTCCTAATCGTCCAGATACTGCGTCAGATAACTGAGCATGTACCAGGAGTTGATGCCGGACGCAGTGGACAGAATGACGTATACATCGTCAATGCCGTAATGCGCAAGGTATGTGCTGGTCGATGCGCCGGCCGTCTCCGGCGAGTAATATGCGGGACGATAATCCACCACATGCACTTCATCGTAATACGGCAGCAAAAAGGCGGTGAACGCATTACCGTAGGAATCGCAGATCACCAGCGCGTTGCGCCCGGTGTGATATCCCGTCACCATCTGTCGCCACGGGCCCAACGTACCGCCAAGAAACGCCAAGTATCCGATCGAAATGTCCTTCATCGGGTCATTCTCGCGCAATTCCGTCAGCCGGTTGATCACAAAGCTGCGCGCAGGCATCAGCAGTTCGGGCACCTCAAGCACGTCGGACATGCCGGTTCCGACGTAGCTTTGTTTCATCACGGCGTTTGCATTCACCTGAAAGGCATAGTCGTCGTAACTGACAGGCGGCAAGCCGCACGACTGCTGGATGTCCTGCACCAGACAGTCCGCGCCAAAGCCGGTCCAGTGATGATCCGTCGTAAAATATACGTTCTCCCCTGCCTCCAGATACGGAGCCAGAACCTCCGGGGTGTTGATCACCGATACCCCGTCGTCCGTGAGGGACGCCACCGCATCCTCAACTGTGCTTTCCCAGCCTGTGTAGGTATGCTGACGCGTCCATGCGTTGGCTGTGTGCGAGAACGGGATCTGTGCAAAGAACACGCGCCCGTCATCCGGCAACGCGGCACGATAGGCATTGAGAGAGGCGGCGGCCGCACGGATGTTCTCCGGAGAATACCGATAGATGACCGTGCGCGAGCCGTCCGGCTTGTCCATATAAAAATATTGCTCACTGACGCCGTCCGCACTTTCAGCCTCAGTCTGTGCTGCGCCGGGCGCGGTATCAGCCGTGGGCTCCGTCGGGTTCTGTGCAGCGGCGGCAGGCGCAGGCTGCTCCTCCGTCAAAGGCGGCTCGGCAAAGGCGGCGACTTCGGCTTCGGCCTCCGCCCCGGCTGTTTCCGTGGGCGCGAGCACCGAAAAAGTGCCGATGATCCGGGATGACAACCCAATCACCGTATCCCGAAAGAAAAATCCGTCCGACAAAAATGTCTCAAACCCGGTCATGAAGCTGCCGTCGCGGACGGTTTGCGCCGTCAGCTCCGGCATACCGGACAGCATCCGATTTTCCGTCACAGAAGCGCGCGCCGTGCGGTTGGCAAGGAACAGCATCATCACGCCCAGCACGCCGAGCGTCATGACCCACCAATATACGAATACGAACGAAGCATTCTTTTTCGGCATAGCGTGCTCCATCAGAATCGGAAATAAATGAACGGGTTGTAGCTTTGCCCGATCAAGAACAGCATGGAAAGCAGCAGCAGCACCGTCAGCGTGACAGCACCCAGCACGCTGCCCGCGCGCTCGAGCCGCGGAGATCTGGCGAACCAACGCTCCAGCGTCGGGATCACCGGCATGCAGCAGAGGGCGCAGATCAGCGGATACACCGTGTATTTCTTGAGCACGGAAACGGTCGTGGGATCAATCAGCTGTACAAAATGCAGGCCGTTTGCAGCGTCGTAGGCAAGGCCGAACATCGCAAGGATATGCGTCTGTCCCGCAGCAAAATCCGTATAGTAAAAGATAACCCAGCCGATGACGATCATGATGAGAGAATAGATCAGCCGAATCGCCTTGGGCGTGCGCTCCAGCGTCTTTGCAAACACAAAGCGCTCCAGCACGAGGATCACAAAATAATACAGCCCCCAAACGACAAAATTCCAGCTTGCGCCATGCCAAAGTCCCGTCAGCGACCAAACAATGGCAAGGTTCAGGATCGTGCGGGCGACGCCCCGGCGGTTGCCGCCCAGTGGGATATAGACATAATCGCGGAAAAAGCCGGACAGGGACATATGCCACCTGCGCCAGAACTCGGTAATTGACTTTGAGATGTACGGATAGTTAAAGTTCTCCTTATAGCGAAAGCCGAGCACGCGGCCAAGGCCGATCGCCATGTCTGAATAGGCGGAAAAATCGAAAAAGAGCTGCATCGAATAGAGGATTGCCGAAAACCAGGCGCCCGCAAGCGACAGCTCGACCCCGGCGCCCGCAAGCACGGTCTGCTCCAGCGCCTCGCCGCAGATGTTGGCCAGCAGAATCTTTTTGGACAGACCCACCACGAACCGTTTCATGCCGGATGAAAAATCATCCGGTGTGGTCGTACGCGCATCCAGCATGCCGGCCACGTCCGCATATTGCACGATAGGTCCCGCAATAAGCTGTGGAAAACACGATACATACAGCAGCAGCCGAACCGGGTTCTTTTGCACGTCGGCTTTCTTGCGGTACACATCGACCGTATAGGTCAGCACCTGAAAAGTATAAAAGGAAATGCCGATGGGGAGCTGCTGCTCCGCCATGGTATAGGACAGCCCAAGCAGGGACGAGAAGGAGTTGACAAAGAACGCGGCATACTTGAAATAGAACAGCGCCATCAGCGACGCCAGCACGCCGACTGTCAGGCACAACCGGCGAAGGCCGGTGCTTTTTGCCCGATCAACGGCCAGTGCAATGCCATAATTGACCGCCGTGACGGCGAGCATGGCCACAATCCAGACGGGCTCTCCCCAGCCGTAAAACAGCAGCGAAGCGAAAACGAGAAGAAGATTGCGCCAACGGATATTGTTCCACATAAAATACAGCAGCAACAGTATCGGCAGGAACAACAGCAGAAACGTCAAGCTCGAAAAGACCATGCTTCTTCTCCCCTTCTGACAGGAACATGCGGCGGTAAGCCGTATTTTTGATTATACCAACCTTGCCGAAATGTGTCAATAAAGGCAGATCCTTCAAGCGCAATTCTGAACGAGTTGTTAGCACATATTTATGACAAAATAATCTGGATAATTTGAATATGATATGAACAATTTACAAATATAACGCAACATAGTATGATGCAGTGTGGTATGATTCACAAAGAGGTATCAGATGGAACAGAACAATATCATTACGATCCGTAACGTTTCCAAGACTTATCAGGTGGGAAGCGTCGCAATCCGCGCCCTGCAGGGGATCGACCTCACGGTGGCGGCGGGCGAGATCCTATGCATTGTCGGGCGGTCCGGTTCGGGCAAATCGACGCTGCTGAACGTGCTGGCCGGGCTGGAGAAGGTTACAAGCGGTGAGCTGATCATAGCAGGAAAGCATCTGGAGAAGATGAGCGAGGCGGAGCTGATCCTGTTCCGCCAGAAGCATGTCGGCTTTATTTTCCAATCGTTTAACCTTCTTCCTTATTATACTGCGCTGGAGAATGTGGCGTTTCCGCTCTCCTTCCGCGGTGTTGGCAAGAAGGCGCGCAGCAGGAAGGCCGCAGACATGCTCACCGCCGTGGGGCTCGAGACGCACATGAAGCATAAGCCCGCGCAGATGAGCGGCGGTCAGCAGCAGCGAGTGGGCATTGCGCGCGCGCTGGTAGCAGGCCCGGACATTGTGTTTGCGGATGAGCCCACCGGAAACCTGGACTCCAGCACATCCGACGCGGTGATGACGCAGATCTGCAGCATCGCCCGCAGTCAGAATCGAACGCTTGTGATGGTCACGCACGATCCAAACATGGCTCTGTATGCAGATCGGGTGATCCGTCTTTTGGACGGAAAAATCGTTGAAACCATAGAACAACCGCATGGGGGGACTGAACATGAAGAAAACGCTTAAGCTCGCAGCCGCACTGCTGCTTTGTCTCACGCTCTGCCTGACGGCCGTACCTTTTTCGACGGCGGACGCCTTTGGCTCGGTAAACGATCCGGACGGAAACCTTGCCATCTCAGGCGTTGACGCCGCGGGCAAGCAGGTGCCTGCCGCCTCCGCAAACCGGGATGAGCAGGTCACCCTGCGCATTCCGCTGATGAGCATTGATCAGGAAATCACCGAGCTTCGCATCTCCCCCGTTGTCACAACGGATATCGATTCTTTCCCGTTTGTGATCAACTGGGTGAATTACACCCAGGACAGCGCGGCGCTGCTGGCGCAATACGGCACACTGAAGGGCGCTGTAATCTGGGAGTTTAACTTTACGATGACGCTGCTGCACACGGTCACGGCCGGCACGAAGCAGGTTTCGTTTGACGTGGCGTACACGACCGTCGACGGCGTTGAGCATCAGGCGCAGCTCGCGGTGTTTCTGACGGTTGTCAAGGGCGCAAGCACGGGCGGCGGCGGTGGCGGCACCAAGTATTATCCGACGCCGAAGGTCATCATCGAATCGTATTCGATCAGCGCGAACCCGGTCTATGCGGGCGAGCCGTTTACGCTTAAGATGACGCTGACCAACACCTCATCGGAGGAAGCGGTGCAGAATCTGCAAATCTCGTTTACGGATGAGGCCGGCATGATCCTGCCCGCCGAGAACGGTTCCAACACGATTTACATCAGCGCGCTGGACAAGGGCGCGTCCATCACACGGGAGATCTCGTTCCAGTCCGCGCCGGACACGGAGCCTAAGGCGTATACCCTTGGCGTGGCGTTCAGCTATGACGGCGTCAAGTCCAAGCAGGCCTATACGCCGACCAGCGCCATCACCATACCGGTGCTGCAGCGCGTGCGCGTCAAGATTGACGACCCGACGATCTACGATGAGGCGTGGGTGGACAGCGAATGCGCCATGTATATCGCGCTTTACAACATGGGCAAGGCGACCATCTATAACTGCATGGTTGACGTCGAAGGCGAGGGTCTTAAGATGGCCGAGACGTACTTTGGCGGAAACGTCACCTCCGGCGGTACCATGCGCGCCGATTTCTCGGTTATTCCGTCCATGGGCGGCAATGTCGAAGGCAATGTGATCATCACCTATGAGGACGTATACGGCACGCAAACAACCGAAAAGCGGCCGTTCACGCTCTTTGTCAACGAAAGCTATGTGGAGAACGGCGACGGCTCCGTCTCGTGGGGCGAGAACGGCGAGGGCGGCACGATCAACGTGGAAGGCACGATGGTTGATGCCAAGGGCGAAGAAGGCTTTGCGGGCGACGTGTATGCAGACGGCGGCTCGGCGGCGGACGGCGGCGCGGCGTTTCCCTGGATCTATGTCATCATCGGCGTTCCGGTCGCGGCGGCTATCGCGCTGATTGTCGTGCTGTCGCTCCGGCGCAAGAAGAAGGCGGAAGCCGCGCTATGAGCATCCTTGATGTTCTGCAAACTTCATTTCTAAACCTTTGGCGACGGAAGCTGCGCGCTTTTTTGACCGTGCTCGGCATGGTTATCGGCACCACTTCCATCGTGGTGATGGTTTCCCTCGGCATCGGCATCAAGGAGGCGACAATCCAGTCGTTTGCCCAAACGGGAAGCTTGACCACCATCACGGTTGACCGTTGGAAAACGACGGAGGCCACCGGCAACAGCGGCGCCGTATACACCTCGCAGGAGCAGGAAACGAAGCTGGACAAAAAAAGCATCGCGGCGTTTGAGAAGCTGCCGGGCGTTCGGGCGGTCATGCCGTTGCAGACGATGAGCGGCATTCTCAAATGCGGCCGGTATGTAACGGACGCCTATATTCTGGGCGTCGATGCTGATATTGCGAAGGAATTTGAGATCACGCTTGGCGAAGGCACCTATCCGGATTACATCGGAAAGACAAAATTCCAGATTGTGTTCAGCGCATACACGCTCGACCAGTTTTATCATCCAGATACCGGCAAGCAGGCCGTGGATCGCAACGGCAACTCCAAGATCAACCTTGACAACCGGTTTCAGCTGACATTCGATTACAGTCAGGTTTATTCGTGGGCGTCATCGGACGAGAACACCACGCCGCCAGGCAAGTTTTACACCGTAACGCCAACCGGCGTGATCAGCGCAGACAGCAACAACTATTCCTGGTACTGCCTGATGGATCTTGAATCGTTCACAAAGCTCGCCAAGGAGAACGAGGCCTTTGTCGGCAAAAAGGTCACAAGCGAGTTTTATCAGGTTCTGGTCAAGTGCAACTCCCTCGACGATGTGCGTTCCGTCAAGAATGCCATATCCGATATGGGCTACGGAACCTACAGCATGCTGGACGCCGTCGAGATGGCGCAGGAAAGCACACAGCGCGTCCAGATCCTGCTGGGCGCGATCGGTGGGGTTTCGCTGCTGGTCGCCGCAATCGGCATCATGAACACGATGATGATGAGCATCTATGAGCGCACGAAGGAAATCGGCATCATCAAGGTGCTTGGCTGCAGCATGGGCAATATTGCCGCGCTGTTCCTCACCGAATCGGCGTACATCGGTCTGTTCGGCGGAGCGATCGGCACGCTGCTGTCCTACGGCATGTCGTTTGTGTTAAATCGTTTTCTGGTGGATTACGGCCTGACGAGCGTGATCCCGCCCGTGCTGGTGCTGGGGGCGGTGGCATTTTCCGTCGTGGTGGCCATGGTATCGGGGCTGTATCCGTCGTTTCGGGCGATGCGGCTGTCGCCGCTGTCCGCCATCCGCAACGAGTAACGGCATAACGCCAATATGGTCGAATAACCAAGAGCGCCGCGCGGGAAGCCCCGTTCGGCGCTCTGTATCTGTCCCGTGGTTTTTCAGCGGATGGCGGAGCTGTTGTTGAGAATCGTCGTGCTGTACAGAAACAGCACATCCTGATCGGTAAAGGTTACAAAGCTTGGGATCAGCGAGGGGTCCATATACCGCGTGTCGATCAGCGTGATACGCCTATAGCCGGACAGCATCATGGGCGCGATCGAGGAGCCGAATGAATCCCGAAACAGCACCAGCTCCCGCTCCGTCGCCGCATCCGGGTTTTCGACCGTCATCAGCGGGCAGGCGCCGGATAAAAAGACGTCGTAGGCGTCAAGCCCCGTCAGCTTTTCCGTGTTGTATATGGCGCCTGTTTTCCCCGTCTCATAGTTTTTGACCGTTACAGCCTGCATCCTGGACGCGCCAAGATAATACAGGGTGTCGGGCGCGAGCGGCAACGCGGACTGACCGTAATAGGCGCCGTAGAAGGGGGCAAAGGACGTGGCGTCATACCCGTCCGTTCCGTCAAACGTAACCTCCATCGCCTCGCCCAGTCGGGTGAGCACGCGGGAAAGCCGCTCCTGCCTCCAGTGCGGATCGGTGGAATAATAGTCCTCCGCCGACAGGCAATCCAGCAGGGAGATCGGGGTGAACGCCGGCGTCCCCTTGTACAGCACGGAAAGAAGCGCGTCGTAATCGAGCGCGGGATAGCCGTTTTCCGTCGCCAGATAATAGTTCTTATCCGGCACGGCGGCAAGATAAACGCGGCAGTCCGTATCGGCCAGATAGGCGTCATACAGCGCAGTGAATTTTGCCGCGGCCGATGACACCTGATCGGTATGCAGCCGAGAATCCAGCTTTGAGACGCTGCCGTTGATCAGATAGATGCCGTTGTTGTCGGATTGCCAAAGAACGCCGAAGTGGATCGCCGCCTTCAGGGTGCGAAGGGGCATGCGCAGGGGAAACTGATCCACAGCGTACGACTCAAAATCCGTCCAGAAACTGCCTTCAGCCAGCGCCTTCCAGGTCAGGGCGGGCGCCTGATTCAGGCGTCTGCGCTCGCTGACGGAGAGCTCCTGCGGGCGATGCGCCAGACACGCAATCAGTCCCGCCAGCAGCAGCGCGCCGACAGTCATCACGACAACAAGATTTTTTCTATCCTTCTTCATAGTTAAAACCGAAAATACAGGAACGGGTTGAAGCTGCCATCCACCAGATACGCGGTGCATGCAACCAAAAGCGCCGCAAGCAGGAGCGGCTCTGCAACGGTCATCACAGGCCGCAGCCGCACCTTTTCACGCAGACGGGCGACCAGCCTGGACGGCAGCGGCGTCGCGCCGACGGCGCCGATCACAAGAAGCACGGCATAGCTTTTGAGATAATAGAGCGTTTCCGCCGAAACGAACGGCAGTCCGCCGGCGCCAAACATGCCGCCAAGATCTGCCAGCGCCTGCTGCATGCCGTTTGCATTGAACACCACAAAGCTAAGCGCAAGCGCGGGCAGGACATAGAAGCGTGCGACCCAGCGCATACGCGGCGCCATGCGCCCAAGCAGCGGTTTCTCTATGACCAACAGCACCGCAAAGAACAGCCCCCATATCACAAACGTCCAGTCTGCACCGTGCCACAGCCCGGTCAGCAGCCAGACCACAAACACATTACGGATCCATTTTCCCTTCTTGACGCGGCTGCCGCCCAGGGGAATGTAGACATAGTCCCGGAACCAGCCGCCAAGGGTCATATGCCAACGGCGCCAAAACTCCGTAACGCTGGCGGAGATATAGGGATAGTTAAAATTCTCCGGAAAGCGAAAGCCAAAGATGCGGCCAAGACCGATCGCCATATCGGAATAGCCGGAAAAATCATAATAGATCTGGAGCATAACCGCCGCGGCATAGAGCCAGCCAAACAGCACCGATCGATCCGCGCTGGCACGGTATGCCTCTGCGAGCGATCCAAGCGTGTTGGCAAGCAAAACCTTCTTGGCAAGGCCGGTGACAAAGCGCGAGGCGCCGTCAGCCACATCCGCGATGCTGCTCACCCTGTGCGTAAGATCATGCTGGACGTCGGAATACCGCACGATGGGGCCGGCGACCAGCTGTGGAAACAGCGTAACATAGGTCAGCAGCTTGATGGGATTTCTCTGCGCAGGTACCGTGCCGCGGTAGACGTCGACCACATAGCTGAGCTGCTGAAAGGTATAGAAGCTGATGCCAAGCGGCAGCGCAAGCTTCCACAGCGCGGCATTTGTCCCAAACAGGGCATTGACGTTGGAAATGGCGAAGTCGGCATATTTAAACAGCGCCAGGGCGCCGATGCCGACTGCAAGCGCCGTAACAAAGAACACGCGCCCAAGCGGACGGCCGCGAAATCTATCGATCAGAAGCCCGTGTACATACGCGGACACGGATGTGCCGAGCAGCAAAAGCGTATACAGCGGTTCGCCCAAAAAATAAAACACCAGGCTTGCCAGCAGCAAAAACCCATTACGCAGGCGAGCGGGCAAAAGGAAATATCCGCCGATGACCACGGGCAGAAAATAGAACAGAAAGCCGATCGAAGAAAACAGCATGCCACATCTCCATTCGGGCGCCGACTATGCGGCGCCCGATCGAATCATCTTTTTTGTAATCAGCCGTTTACCATGCGCGTCACCGCCGTGCCAACATTGCCGTTCATCGTTGTGGAGAAGGCATTGAGAATCGAATCGGTCAGCGTGGTATCGGACATGACCAGCAGGATCAGATCGTCACAATCAACGGCCGCCACCTTCTCGGCGGCAACGCAGATCCACTTGGCAGGGTCTACCCCATCCACCATGCTCTTTTTGAGCGCTTCCACATCCGTCCCCTTTTCCACCCGGACCAAACAGACGGAATAGGCGATGCTGCTCATCATAGGCTCGGAAAACACCGCTTCGCGAATGCCATCGGCGTTGTCCAGCCCGAGATAAATCTTGACGGATGCAGCATCCTCAAGATCAATCGCAGTCGCCGGCCCAAGCATGATCTCAAAATTGGGAACGGCGGCATAGATACGATCCAACACCGCGTCCAGCGTATCCATTTCGGCGTCACCGGGCGAGGCGGACGGCGCGCCGGTCGCATCCTGGGTCGGATTCCCGGACGGCGCCGTGCTTGTATCCGCGGTAGGCCGATCCGTTGTCTGCGCGGTCGGTCGGTCGGTCGCGCCCACGGTGGGTCCCGCGGTCGATTGACCGGCTGAGGGCGCATCGTTCTTTTTACATGCGGCCGCAAAAACCAGCAGCAAACATGCAAGCATCAGGGAAAGCCAACGAAATTTTTTCATGTTCACAAACCTCCATTTACCATGACGGAAAGAACCGTACGACATCAATACCGTACAGAACAGCTTCCGGTTGCGCTAGTATGCGTAAATTTGGATTGGATCATGTGTTCAGCCGAGATTGCAGCCGCTCTCTGTCAAAAAATGAAGCATCCCATCATTGAACGTAGCGTCCTGCTCTTCATTGGGATGATGCGCAGACTCCCCTAGGACAAGCAGCGGATAGCCGGTCAGATCCGCCCACTGCTGGTTATATCTGCGCAGCTGGCCTTTCCGGTCAAATTCACCTACTATCAGAAGAACCGGACACGGGAACGGAACCGGATCCTCATAATTCAAAAAATCGCTGTACACGCTGCGCGCCGCCGCCAGCATGCCCTGCCTGCCCAGCCGCTGGAGCGAATCACGGAAGCCGTTCTCCGACTCGGGCGTATTGCCCGATGTGCGGGAAGCCACGCGGCAATAATAAACAAAAGGATACAGCCGAGCCACATCGGTATAGCGGCGAATCCAAAACAGATCCATCTTTGTGTAAAACTGTCGTCCGAAGGGGGTGGTGTCAATGCCGACAAAGGCGGCGCATCTCTGCGGATACAGCCGGACAAACGCCTGTGCGACGTAGCCGCCGGCAGACTGACCGGCAAGCACGGCCTTGTCAATGCCCTCCGCATCCAAAATGCCTCTCAGTTCCTCCGCGGCATGATCCAGCGAGAAGTCCTCATATGGCCTCGACTCCCCATGCAAGGGGATATCCCAAGCGATGACCGTTGCCCGCTCGCACCAGAAGGCAAGCTGCCGGTCAAACTGCGTATGATCCGCCATCAGCCCGTGGCAAAAAACCACACAGGACTTCGGCTGATCTGTATGACGGGATATCCAATAACTGATGCTGCCGCGCGGTGAGGTGATCCGCTTATTCTCCATGCCTGTTTCCAAACCTTCAGCGTTTTATCCATTATACCAGATGCCCGCCAAAATGGAAACTCTTTTCCCCTCTGCGTGCGGCGGCGAAAATCAGCGCTCCGTGCCCAGGAAAAACAACGCGACCGTACCGGGGCCGGAATGCGCGCCGATGACCGGACCTACATGGTTGATCACAATCTGCTTTACGCCAAAGCGCTCCCGCACCAGGTCGGCAACATATTCCGCATCCTCCAAACAGTCGCCATGGCTGATAAAGACCGTCTGCTCGGACGGATTGATGGCGCGCTTCTCCATCTCGTCAACCAGGCTGATCAGCGAACGCCGTCTGCCGCGAACCTTATACATGCTGATGAGCTTGCCGGCATTGTCCATATGCATCACAGGCTTGATTTGCAGCATGCTGCCCACGATGGCCACGGTGGACGAGATGCGGCCGCCTCTGCGAAGATGATGCAGATCGTCTACGGTGAACCAATGGCACAAATGCAGCCGCGTATCCTCGACAAAGGCCGCCGTCTCATTCAGCGTTGCGCCGGCAAGGCGACGCTGCACAGCATGATAAACCAAAAGTCCCTGACCCAGCGACGCGCAGAGCGAATCGACCGTCAGGATAGTGCGCGCGGGAAACTCCTCTCTCAGCTGAGAGACGGCGATGCGCGCCGCGTTATAGGTGTTGGAAAGACCCGTCGAAAAGCCGATATACAGGATATCCTGTCCCGACTCGAGAATGGGCCGAAGTAGCTGTTCAAAATCCTCCGTGTTGGCGGCGGAAGTCGAGCAGGCCACGCCGTCGCGCAGCTTTTGATACATATCGGCAAAGCGGATCTCCCGCTCATCCAGATAATTCTTATATTCCGTTCCGTCCACCAGAACGGACAAAGGCTGAACAGCCAGACCCCACTGATCGGCCAAATCAGCCGGCAGATCGCAGGAGGAATCGGTCACAATGACAAAGCTTTCATTCGCTGTTTTTTCCATATGCACTTCCTTTCCAGACCGGCTATTTGGTCGCATTCCGTCGATCTGGTATTAAAAACTAGTTTACTTCATTAGTAATTCCATGTCAAGCTGCTTTAGACAGTCATTTGTACGGTTTTGATCAATTTTTTCCAGGATCGTCCAATATTATGCACACAAATCTTTTCTTGTACGGTAATGTTCCGGTAAAACGCCTTGACACAGAGGAGAACGGGGGGTAATATAATATATTATACGGCAACAACGAAGGAGCAAGCTTTGACACAGCCCGATAGGTACGAAAGCGGCATGAATGGAAAAGGCAGGGCGCACACCCTGTGTTGTATGATGCCTTGCTATCCGCCTGCGGGGCTTATTTGTTTTCGGCGGCGTTGACCGCCGTATCCGAATAACCGATGCTGCGGGCGGTGTGACTGCTCGCTTTTTTTGTTGCTTACAGGAAAGGAACGCATTATGCACGTTTATCAAAATATACTGGACACCATCGGCAACACCCCGCTTGTGCGGATCAACCGAATCGTAACCAACCCCCATGTAGAGGTATATGCCAAGATCGAGGGGAATAATCCAACCGGCAGCATGAAGGATCGCATCGCCCGGCGCATGATCGAGCAAGCGGAGGCGGAAGGAACGCTGACGCCAGACAAGATCATCATTGAGGCGACAAGCGGCAACACGGGCATCGGGCTTGCGATGATCGGCGCCGTCAAGGGATATCGTGTTGAGATTGTCATGAGCGCCGCGGTCTCCCCCGAGCGGCAGAAGATGATCCGCGCTTTTGGCGCGGAGGTGATCCTGACCGACGCGACGATGGGAACGGACGGCGCCATTCGCGAGGCGCGCCGGCGCATCGCGGAAAACCCGGGGCGGTACTTCACGCCCGATCAATTTACCAACAAATACAACAAGCTGACGCATTATATCACCACGGCGGAGGAAATCCTGCGCGATACGGACGGACGTCTGACGCACTATGTCAGCCCCCTTGGGACGAGCGGCACGCTGATGGGCGTCGGCAAGCGGCTTAAGGAGGTTAATCCGGGAATCCGCATTGTTGCGGCAGAGCCGGTGCGCGGGCATTACATTCAGGGACTCAAAAACATGGGCGAAGCGATCATTCCTGCGATCTATGACCCGTCGGCGATCGATCGTACAATCATGATCGAGAGTGAGGAAGCGTTTGCCATGTCGCGGCAGATCGTGCGTGAGGAGGGCATTTTTGTCGGCATGTCGGCCGGCGCATCAATGATGGCGGCAAAGGCTGTCGCGGATGAGATCTCCCACGGCGTTATTGTGTGCATGTTCCCCGACCGCGGCGAAAAATATCTGTCAACAACCCTGTTCGGCAAATAAAAGCCTGTTAAGATCGGCGGGCGCATCCAGGAAGAAATCAGCATGCGCACGCATATACGCAGCGATTGCCGGAACCTCGCACGACCAGCCGGCATAAGCAAACGGCACGCCGCATGCATGCGCCATATCCAGACCGGGCTTGAGATCATCCACCATCAACAGGTCGGATGGCAAGAGCCCGGTCGTGCGCAGGATCTCCCGGATGGGATAGGGATGCGGCTTACGGCATGCCTCCCCCAGCTCCCATCCGTAGATCTGATCCGGCTCCAGGCCGCAACCGGCGCGATAATCGCGCAGGATGTTTTTCTGATAGGAATGTGACACGACGCAGACCGTTCCGCCGACATTGCGGAAGCGGCGGATCAATTCCGGCATGCCCGGATAAAACGACGGCGCCTGCCGCATGACGCAGCGAAACCAGTTCTCCTCCTGTATGCGCAGCTCCTCATCATCCAGCTTGAGGATATCGCGGCACAGCGCCGAAAAACCGGGATCGAAATTGTACTGCATGAACTCAGGCAGCGTACAGGAAAAGTCCGGCCGCAGCGTGCGCATGGCGTCCATAAACGAAGGATAATTGATCTCAGGCGTACTGCGCACGGCGGTATCGTCATGATCCAGCACCAGACAGCGATAGGCAGGCATATTTATTGAATCCACACTTTCATCTCCTTTCGTGACACGGCCGGTACGATCCCGATCAACTGATCGGTGATCCGCTCAAGCGATTCCTCCGGCGTACATGCGGCGGCATTGATGAGCGTCTCGGAAAACCGCTGCTCCGCCGTGCAATATCTGGCCACGCCCCAGCCGTAAGGACGGCCGAAGCGATCCCGCTGATAGACAAAATCGTCAATCGCGACGAACGTCTGCATCTGAAGCAGCGTGATGGCCGCGTCAAAACCCTTTTTGCCGCCGCGCACATAGCCCAGCGTCTCCTTTAGGGCTTTGGACAGCATGGGGCCGTTCTTCTCCAGCGCTTCTACGATCTCACGACTCTTATACGGGGCGAAACCGTCCTCGAAAAAGCCCTCAAAATCATATCCGTTGCGTCTGAAATTACACAGATCCGGGTACCAATCCAGCGATACATAACCCGCTCGCTTTCGGAAGAGCTTCCCATAGGCGATTTTTCCCTCGCCTGTGATCTGCTCCTTCCATTCCCACGGTCCCTCCACGCCATCGACAAACCAGTAATCGGGCGGCGTCAGCTCCTCGACGGAAAAGCCGGGGATCTCGTTGCGAAAGAACGGAAGAAAGCCGGTCTGCTGCACCAGCTTCTCCACGTCCTGTTTACTTTTCAGTGGGGGCAATCGCATATCAAGCTTGATCCTTGCGCCGTTTCATAAATTTGTCGCGGGTGATGACTTCTGTCTCCGTCACACACGCCCGCCCAAGCGATTGGTCATGGGAAATCCGTATCCGGGTCTCCCCTGCTCTTTGATCCTTACGGATGGCAGGATCGATGACCGCCTGCCGTGTCTGTCGATAATTGGATTATTTTATCATGCCGTCAGAAAAACGGCAACCGGCAATCGATACAGTTTGTTCTGATTTTATTATTTCAGATGCGAAAGCCTTGCAATATTCATGCAATTTCGGTAAAATAGATGCTAACCGTGCGGGGGCGATCCCGCCCAGGAATGAGGACACACATGAAGACACTTATAAAACGTACCGCTCAACTGATTGTTCTTTGCTGCATCTTTGCGATGTCTGCCGCCTGTGCAAACACCACGGCCCAAAGCCCTGTCGCCGTACAGGTGGGAGCACGCACGTTGACCGTTGCGGAGATCGAACAGCGCTACAACTACTATATCGATCTGTACACCGCATACAACTACACCCTGCCCAAGAACACGCGTGCGATCGAGAAGCTGCAGGACAGCGTGATTGCGGAGCTGCTTGAAAAGAAGATCCTTCTCAACGAAGCGGACAAGCTTGGGATGGGCACGCTGAGCAGTGAGCAGATTCAGGCCGTTGAAAAAGCGATTGACGAACAGCTGGAAAAGCTGATTGCCGTATATGTCAACAAAGCGAAGGAGGCCGGAACCAGCACCAGCAGAAGCGCTGCGGTTCGCACATTGATGCAAGCGATTCAGGACAGCGGCATGGACATGAACTGGAAGGAATACCGCGCGTATCTGTATGCGCAATATTATGAGGACAAGGTGCTGACCCTTTTGCGCGACAGCGTGACAGGCGACGTAACCGTGAGCGATGAGGCATTGCAGGCCTACTACGACGACACCCTGGCCGAACAGCAAACGCTGTATGCCGAGGCAAGCGACGCCTGCGTTAAAGCGCTGACCGCCAGTGACAAGACGGGAAAAGCGCCGGTTTTGTATGTGCCGGAGGGTATAGTACGGGTTCGGATATTGAAAATTGCGGACTCCTCCAAGAAGGCACAGCGCTCCATCGCCGCCGCCTATGAGAAGCTGAAGGGCGGAGCGGATTTTGCGGAAGTATTGGCGGAGTATGGCGAGGACAGCACCTATATCGATTATCCCGTGCTGGCCGAGAAAGGGATTCCGATGCTGGCTTCGGGCGACGACAGCTATGGCGAGGATGTGCTTGCTGCTCTGCTTGCCCTTGCGCCGGGTCAGTATTCCGAACCGATTCTGCTGGAGGATTCCTGCGTGATTGTCAATATGGTGGGCGCGGAGCCGAGCGGCGTTGTGAGCTTTTCCGATGCGGAGACGCGCATACGCGCCACGGTTCTCGGCAGCAAGCAGGACGAGGCTTGGACGGCGCAGAAAGCCCTTTGGCTCGCGGATACGGGCGATATCGTCTACTATGAGGACGCCTACCGCAAGATCGGAAAATAAGCATTTACAACAAAATGGGAGCTGCCGGACAAGCAAACCGGCAGCTCCATTTTTTGTTTGCGCCTGCGCAAAAAGTCGGAGGGTACGACTTTTGCCCGTCAGCCGCGGCAGACGAGCTGCGACAGCGGATCACCCGGCCAGACCTTGTTAAACGGGGCAAAGCTCTTTGGCAGGTGCGCATAGTGGAACGTATTGAGATCGGGGCAGGCAGCGCCCGCGGTGTTGGCATCATAGATCAGATCCGACATCAGCAGGTACGCCGCGCGATACGAGGTGCAGGCCTTGACCACGACGAGCTGATGCTTCAGCGGCTCGATCCCAAAGGCGCGATACAGCTGCGGATCACCGTTGCCCGCAATGCTCTCACACACCAGCACATCGATGTTGCCGACGCGCAGAACTGCGGCGTCGCCAATGTGGTTGATCAGACCCTTGCCGGCCGGCCCCTCCTGGGTAAACGTCGCGTCGGGGAACAGATCGACAACGGTCGCCGTCACATCGGCGGAAATGCTGTATGTCTTGTCCTTGGAGCAGCCAAGCGTCAGCTTGAGCTCCGCGCCGCGGCCGGCCGCAAAAGCCGCGCGGACGGCGGGCTCATCATTGAGAACAAAAGCGACGCTGAGCTTGGAGTCCCGCTCCACCAGCCGTCTGACGACGGCGGCGCTGTCGCCCGGTGCGCCCGCGTTGGTGGAATCGGACGAATCGACGAGGATGACCGGCATGTCCTTATCGTTCTTCTCGGCGATATCAATGATCTCGTCAATGGACATCATGCGGCTCTCAAATAGGCCGCGGTTATCAAACAGCTTACGGGCAAGATACATGCTCTTTGCCGCTGCGACGTCACGATCCCCCGCGATGGCAAGAACCGTGGTGCCGCCGACCGAAACATCCAGCCACGGCTGCATTTGAAAGATGGAAACGTCCATCAGCGTGCCGTCCGCGATCAACTCCTTTGCCTCGCGCATCAAATCGCCAAAGAAGCCGGACAACGTGGTATAGCTGTTGGCAGGGGCGATCATGGGCAGACGAACGCCGACCATATGGATCTCCTCGCCCAACAGACGTCCAATCGCCATGCGAGCGGCGCGGCTTCCGGTTTCAAAATAGTCGGTGTGCGGATAGGTCTGGTATCCGCAGACATAATCCGCATTGCGAATGAACTTATCGGTCACGTTTGCATGCAGATCACAGGAACATGAGATCACGGTTTTTTCCCCGACAAGGGCGCGGATCTTCTCCAGAATATCGCCGGAAAAGTCCTCGCAGCCGGTCCCCTGCGTTGCGCCATGCAGGGAAACCAACACGCCGTCCAGCGGCAGATGCGCCTCCAACACCGGAAGCGTATGCTCCAGAAACTCATCCATCAGCGCCTGATCCACGGGGCCGCCGCTCTGCGAAACCATGGAATATGCCGGAATAACCTCGGCTTTGGCCTCAGACAGCTCATGCAGCATGCCGGATACGGCGCACGGCTCCTTCAATGCCTTTTGCACAAACGCGTCACCTGAAAAGATGCCTCCGCACTCAAAGTAGTCACGCGTAGTAACGACAGGGTTAAACGAATTGGATTCCTGTCTGAACTCACAAACCGCAATTTTCATTCCCGTTACTCGTGCGTATCACCATACGCACATCCCCTTCATACATCGATACTGCCATCAATTCATGGCCTGAAAAACATCCTTTAACGCCGGGTACAGCCGGCGAAAAATACCGAACTGGCGTTCATACAACTCCTGATTCTCAGGATTTGGCACATAACGCGATTCAATGCCGACCAGCCGGTTTGCATCCTCAAAGTTTTTGCACACACCAAGCCCGATGAGCGCGCAATAGGCGGTGCCAATCGCGCCCGCATGGCGCGCGTTCGGCGGAACCTCAATCACAACGTTCAGGATATCGGCCATCATCTGCATCCATTTATGCGTACAGGTGCCGCCGCCCACCACACGGAGCGTATTGACATCCTGCCACGTCTCGCGCCGATAGGCCTCCAGCTTCAACCGAAGCATGAAGCAGACGCTCTCCAGCATGGCGTGGACAAAATGCTTGCGCTCATGGTTGGCGTCCATATTGATAAACACGCCGCGCGCCTTATCCGACAGCGGCGGCCGCTCACCATGCAGCCAGGGCGTGGCAAGGAGATTGCAGGATCCGGCGGGTACCGTATCCATCTCCGCGTTGACCAGATCATACACATCGCGTCCGTACTGTTCCCACTCGGCATGGTAAAACTGGCGGATTGCCCAGTCAAAGCTCATGCCTGCGGATTGCAGAACGTACAGCAGAATTTCCTTTTCCCGGTCAAGCGTCTGATAGCACTCGCCCACGCCGGTCACGCGCTCCGGCACGGTAACGCCGAGCCAGCCGGACGAACCGAGATAGATATGCCCCGCGCCCATGCCGCTGCTGCCGGAACCGATCGCAATGGCGGGGATGTCGCCGCAGCCACCGAACACCGGCGTGTCTTTGGAAAGCCCCATCTGCCCTGCGGCCTCCGCAGTCAAGCCGCCGATGCTCTCCCACGGCATCAGCTCACGCGGAAACAGGGAGAGATCAACGCCTGCAGCGTGCATAATGCGCTCATACTCCGCCTTCAGCGCGGGTTTGGAAGAAGTGACGAGGCAGTTTGTCAGATCCACGCCCTTCTTGCCGGTTGCCTTAAACTTCAGATAAGAATTATTCTCCAGAATGCAGGCGGTTTTGTCATAGATCTCGGGATGCGTCTCGCGCAGCCAGAGCAGCTTTGCCCAATAATCCTGTGCGCAATAGCCGCCCTCCGGCAGCCGCGCGTTGAGCTCCTCCGCCTGTTTGTCCGCACGCGCATCCAGCCAGATGATGCAGTTGTGCAGCACATGATCCTCCGCATCCAGCGGAATGATGCCCTTCCACATCGTACCGAAGACGACGCCCACGACCTGTTCGGGGCGAATGCCCGCCTTCTCCACGGTCTGCCGCGTTGCGTTGCATACCGCCTGCCAATAGGCATCCGGATCCTGCTCCGCCCAGCCGGACTGCGGCGACAAAAGGGGATAATAGGCGGTGGCATAGGCCTCCACCTTGCAATCCAAGCCGATTAGTACGGCCTTGACGCCGCCCGTGCCAAAGTCGTACGATGCGATAAATTGCTTCTCCATGGGGTATCCTCCGCGACTTCCCCGACGGATGCGCCATGTTGCCGCGCATCCGCCGAAGAAATTACATGTGCTTACTTCAGGCCAACGTACTGATACATCGTGTCCGCAACGTGCGACATATCCTGCTCAATGCCCTGATCGTGCCCTTCCTTGAGCGCGACGCGGCAAAGGTCGATCGCGCCGTCCAGCATAAAGCCGGGGACGTTGAGATCGTCGCAAAGCTTCTTCATGTAGGTCAGATCCTTCAGGCCGAGCTTCAGAGCGAAGTCCATATGATAGTTCTTATCGATGTACTTCTTGCTATAAAACTGGAAGAACCAGTTGTCAAAGAACTCGCTGTTGAGCACCTTGTACAGCGTGGGCTGGTCGATGCCGTGCTTGGCCATGACCGGATAGAGCTGCGCGTACATGATCGCCTGCAGCAGACCCGCCCAGTTCTGAGCCAGCTTCATCAGATGGCCGTTGCCGCTCTCGCCGACATAATCGTACGACTTGCAATAGCTGTTGAACATATCGTCATACCGGTCAATGACATCCTTATCACCGGCCACCACGATGGTCAGCGTCTTGTCCCACGCCTCCTGCGGACCCGCGATCAGCGGCGAATCGATGAACGCGCCGCCGGCTTCGCGCATACGCGCGGCCAGCTTGCGGGTGGAACCGGGATAGCTGGTGGACAGATCTACGACGACCTTGCCCGCTACACCGATAGCAAAGAAGCCCTCCATCGTGCTTTCGACGATGTTGGAATTTGGCAGAGACAGAAAGGTGACCTCACTGCGCTCAAACACGTCGTCCGGGGAAGAAGCCATGTAGGCTTCGCCCTTAAACCGCTCCTTCGCCTCCTTGTTGACGTCGAACACGGATACGTCGTTGCCGGCCAGGATCAGGTTGTGGCAGATGCCCTTGCCCATGTTTCCTACGCCGATAAAACCAATCTTCCGTTTCATGTTGTGGTACCTCCTAATGAAAATATTCCGAAATTCGGCCATCAGCCGACATTACAGACTGTGGATGGCGCCGCCGAGATACTTCTCAGCCGCTTCCATAACGGATTCGCCGACCGTGGGATGCGCGTGGATGGTATGCGCGATGTCCTCTACGCAGCCCTCCAGCTTCATGACAGCGGCGCATTCGCCGATCATCTCGGTCGCAAACGCGCCGATGATATGCACGCCCAGCACCTCGTTGGTCTTGGCATCGCCGATGATCTTGACAAACCCGTTCGGACGATCCACAACGAGGGAACGGCCGTTTGCGCGCAGGGAGAACTTGCCCACCTTATATTCACGGCCGCTGTCCTTGACCTGCGCTTCGGTCAGGCCGACAGCCGCAATCTCAGGATCGGTGTAGATGCAGCTTGGGATGATGTTCTGCGCGATGGCGGGGGTATGCCCCGTGATCTGCTCGGCTACCGCCACGCCCTGTGCGGATGCAACGTGCGCAAGCATTGTCCTGGCGTTTGCATCGCCGATGCAGTACACACCGGGAACATTTGTCTCAAACCGGTCGTTTACGACAACCTTCGCCCGCTCCATCGCAACGCCCGCCTTATCAAGCTTCAGCGACGCGGTGTCCGGCGTGCGGCCTACCGCGACCAATACGACATCGACATCCGCCGTCTTTTCCTGATCGTTCTCGGTATATCGGACGGTCTTGCCCTCCGCCGCATCCTCAATCGCGGAAACGCGGGCAGAGGTGTGAATCTCCATCTTCTTCTTTGCGATGGCGGTATAGGCGGCCGAGATCTCCTCATCCATGTTGGGCAGGATGCGCGGCAGAGCCTCGATAACGACGATCTTCACGCCAAACGCCGCATAGACCGCGCCGATCTCCATGCCGATTACGCCGCCGCCGATGATCGCCATGCTCTTTGGCAGATTCTTGACATCCAACGCCTCGGTGCTGGTGATCACATTTTTGCCGTTGAGACCCGGAATCGGCGGAGTTGCCGAGCGCGATCCCGCAGCGATGACGATATTCGGAGCGGACAGACTGCGCTTTGTGCCGTCCTGCAGCGCGACGTCAAGCGTTCCGGCGGCCGCAAACGACGCTTCGCCGCGAACCAGCTCAACCTTGCGCGCCTTCAAAAGGCCTTCGACGCCCTTGACCAGCGTTGTGACGACCTTGCCGCGATACGCATCAACCTTGTCATAATCAACCGTCACGTCCGCGGCGTTGATGCCCATCTTGCCGCCTTCGAGAATGTGCTCATACAGCTCGGCACTCTGCAAAAGCGCCTTGGTCGGAATGCATCCGCGGTTGAGGCAGGTGCCGCCGACGCTGTCGCGCTCGACAAGGATGACCTTGGCGCCAAGCATGGCCGCTTTCAAAGCGCAGACATAGCCACCGGGGCCGCCGCCGATCACGATCACGTCAGCGTCCTTTGGCGCTGCTGGCGCCGCGGCGGGCGAGGCCGCAGCCTGTTTGGGGGCGTCCGGATTCTTGCCGGCAAGAGCGGAGTTGGCTACCTCGTAGCCCTGCAAATTGACCTCCTCCAGCTTCTCGCCGTTCTCGAGGATCACGCCGACCGGCTGGCCTACGGGAATTACCGCGCCGTCCTTGACAAGCTGTCTGAGAACGCCGGCCTTTTTGGCCTGCACGGTCGCGGTGGATTTGTCATATTCAAGCTCATAAACGTCCTGACCCGTTTCGACCGCCGTGCCGTCCGGCACGCACCATTTGGCGACCGTGCCCTCGGTCATGGTCTGTCCCATGCGGGGAATGATTACTTTCTGTGCCATAGCTTATCTCCTTCAGTCCATCAGCAGCAAAAACGGCTTCTCGATATAATGCACGCACGACTTCAAAAAGTCTGCCGCGGGCACGCCGTCTATGACGCGATGATCATGCGTGATCGACAGCACTGCGCGCGGACGAACCGCGATCTTGCCGTCAAGAACGACCGGCTTTTCGACCGTGCGGCCGATGCCCAGAATCGCGCTCTGCGGCAGGTTGATGATCGGGTTGAACGCATCGATGCCGGAAACGCCCAGGTTGGTGATTGAGAACGTACCACCGGTCATGTCGTCGCCCGACAGCTTGCCGTCCTTGGCCAGCTTAATCAGCCGCTTCATCTCCTGGCTGATCTGCTCAAGCGACAGTTGATCCGCGTGCCTCAAAACCGGCACCAGCAGCCCGTTGTCCAGAGCGACCGCAACGCCGATGTTGATATCGCCGTGGTAGACAATCTCGTTGCCTTCGATCGACGTATTGATGATCTCATTGTCGGCAAGTGCCTTGGCCACAACCTTGATCAGCATGTCGGTGATGGACAGCTTGATATTTTTCTTGGCAAATTCTTCATTGAGCTGGGTGCGCAGCTTCATCAGCTCAAACATGTCCGCATCCGTGGTCAGCGTGACAGTTGGGCAGGTAAAATAGCTCTCGCTCATGCGGGCGGAGATGGTCTTGCGCATGGTGCGCATCGGCTCTCTGCGATCCGCGCGGGCGACAGGCGCAGCAGCGGCAGCGGGCGCGGCAGTCTGATGCGCATCGGCATACTGCTGCACGTCCTCTCTTGTGATACGGCGACCGTCAGCCGGGGTGACAGCCGCGATATCCACGCCGAGCTCGCTTGCAAGCTTCTTGGCAAGCGGCGACGCAGATACGCTCTGTGCGGCCGGCGCGGGAGCCGGCACGGCAGCGACGACGGGAGCGGCAGGCGTTACCTTGGCCTTGGCCGCATACGCCTCCAGATCTTCTTTTGAGATGCGCGCACCGTCGGCCGGAACCACATCCTGAAGGTCAATGCCCATCTCCTTGGCAAGACGCTTGACCATAATGGATGCACCGTAACCGGCGGCGGGAGCCGCGGGCTTTTCCGCCTTCTGCTCCTCCGCAGCGGTGGCCTCCGCACCCTTTGCGGCATTGGCTACCGCGTGATCGCCCGCGATGTTGACACTGTCGAGCGTTTCCCCGTTCTCAAGTATCACGGCGACCGCTTCGCCGAGAGGAACCGTCGCGCCTTCCGCAACCAGAAGCCGGATAACGCCCGCCTTCTTTGCCTGAATGGTCGCTGTGGATTTGTCATATTCCAGCTCGTAAATGTCACTGCCCGCATCAACGGCGTCGCCGTCACGGACATAAAACTTTGCTACCACGCCCTCGGTCATGGTTTGACCCATGCGCGGGATGATCACTCTTTGTGCCATAACTTTGTCCTCCTTAATCATCAGAAGAAAAGCCGTACCCAAGACATAGCTATGGCTACGGCCTTTCCCCGATATCAAACAATCAGATGATTTTCTTTACGCCGGCAATGATATCGTCGGCATTGACGCGAAACTCCTCCTCGAGCGGGGGGCTGAACGGAACGGAGGTGTCAGGACCGGCGACGCGCACGACGGGCGCATCCAGATCCTCGATGCAGTCCTCAGCGACGCAGGCGGCAATCTCAGCGCCGAGTCCGCAGGTCTTGTTCGCTTCGTGAACGACAACCAGCTTATGCGTCTTCTTGACGGAATTAAAGACAGCCTCCTTGTCAAAGGGCTTCAGCGTGCGCAGATCGATGATCTCGCAGTCGATGCCTTCCTTGGCCAGACGTTCGGCAGCTTCGACGCACTTATAGCGCATCAGGCTCCAGGTAACGAGCGTGACATCCTTGCCCTCGCGCACCGTCTCTGCCTTGCCGATCGGTACAAGATACTCGCCCTCGGGGCAAGCGCCCTTGATGTTGTAGCAGCCCTTGTGCTCCACAACGATGACGGGGTTGTTGTCACGAACGGCGGACGCCAAAAGTCCCTTCATGTCGGCCGGGGTGGCGGGCATGACGACCTTGATGCCGGGAACGTGGCACAGCATCGACTCGAGGCACTGGGAATGGTGTGCCGCGCCGTAAACGGTGCTGCCACCGCACATCCGAATGGTCAGAGGCACGTTCATCTGGCCGCCGAACATATAGCGGAATTTGCCGGCCTGATTCATGATCTCATCCATGCAGACGCCGATAAAGTCCATATACATGACCTCAACGATCGGACGATAGCCCAGAACCGCGGAGCCCACGCCCATGCCGACGATGGCGGTTTCGCTGATCGGCGTGTCGATGACCTTATCCTTGCCGTACTTCTTCAGCAACCCGGCAGATGCGCCGAACGCGCCGCCGAAAGCGCCGATGTCCTCGCCCGCCAGATACGTCTTGGAATCACGGCCGAGCTCAATGTCCATCGCTTCAATGACTGCTTCTCTGTAAGTAATCTCTCTCATGCTGTTTTCCTTTCTGCACTGCGGCCTTAGTCGGCGTACACGTCGGTGTAGGTCTCGCTCACATCCGGCCACGGGCTGTTATGTGCAAACTGCACCGCGGCCTCAACGGCGGTATCGACTTCCTTCTCGATTGCCTTGAGCTCATCCTCGGATGCGACTTTGTCATTCAGCAGTTCCTTGCGGGTGTTGGGGATCGGATCGCGCTTCATCCACTTCTCGTGCTCTTCCTTGTTGCGATAGATCCACTGACGGGCATCGGGATCGCCCTCATAATGTCCGTAATGACGCCAGGTGACGCACTCCAGAAGCGTCGGGCCCTCGCCGTTGCGGGCGCGCTCGATCGCCTTTTGTGCATACTCGAAAACTTCCCACGGGTTGTTGCCGTCTACGGTATAGCCGGGGACGCCGTAGCCCTGCGCGCGCACGGAAAACTTCTCAATGTTGGTCATATCGCGCGAGCATTCGGAGATTGCGTAGAAGTTGTTTTCAAGCACATAGATAATGGGCAGGTTCTGGATGGAAGCCATGTTCATGCTCTCATGGAACGTGCCGCGGTTGGCAGCGCCGTCGCCAAAGAAGCAGACAGCGACCTGTCCCTTGCCGTTCTTCTTGGCAGCCATGCCGGCGCCCACGGCCAGCGACATGTTGGAGCCAACGATACCGATGGAGCCAAGCACGCCATGATCGGCAACCGCCAGATGCATGGAGCCGCCTTTGCCCTTGCAGTAGCCATCCGCCTTGCCAAACAGCTCCGCCATCATACGGTTCATATCGCAGCCCTTGGCGAGGATCTGTCCATGACCGCGGTGGGACGGCAGCATATAGTCATCGGGACGCATAGCCATGCAGATACCGGATGCAATCGCTTCTTCGCCTGCGTACAAATGTGCAGAGTTGGGTATGAATCCTTCTTCGTACATCTGCTGAACTGTATGTTCAAAAACGCGCAGCTCGAGCATCTTTTTGTACATGTCCAGTTGGAACTTTTTGTCGTAAGACATTCTTACAACCTCCTCATTCGTTATTTTTATTGTGGGCATGCCTGTATGCCGGAGGCACTTGCCATAATAACTTCCTGCGTGACCGTTTCGTCAGCCACATACTCGCCAAACTTGACGCCCTCATAGAGGACGATGATGCGATCGCTCGCACCGAGAATCTCGGGCAATTCGGAGGAGATCAGGATGATCGCCATGCCCTGTTTGGCCAGCTGCTCAATGATCTTGTGAATCTCGGCCTTTGCGCCGACGTCGATGCCGCGGGTCGGTTCGTCAAAGATAATGATCTTGGGATCGACGGCCAGCCACTTGGCAAGGCACACCTTCTGTTGGTTGCCGCCGGACAGATTGCGTATGAGCTGATCGACGGTGGGAGTTTTGATGTTCAATTTACTAATATACTCGTCCGCAACGGCAGATTCCTTCTTGGCGCTGACAAACCCACCCTTCGACATGCTTGGCAGCGACGGAATGACGATGTTCTGCTTGACGCTCATCGGCGGAATGATGCCCTCTCGGCGGCGATCCTCCGAAACCATGCAGATGCCGGCGTGAATCGCGTCCTGCGGCGTATGTACATGAACCGACTTTCCGTTGACATAGATCTCGCCACGGTCAAATTTGTCCAGACCAAACAGGCAGCGCATGATCTCGGTGCGTCCTGCGCCGATCAGACCGGAGAAGCCAAGCACCTCGCCCGCCCGCACCTGGAAGCTGATCGGGGCGAACACGCCCTTGCGCTCGAGATTTTTGACATCCAGAACGACATCGCCGAGCTCTGCTTTTTCGCGGTTAAAGATATCGCTCAGCTCGCGGCCAACCATGGCGCGGATGAGCATCTGCTCGTTGACCTCGGACACCGGCGCGGTCATGACATGCTGGCCGTCGCGCAGCACCGTAACCTCATCGGCGATCTCAAATATCTCAGCCATGCGGTGGGAAATATAAACGATGGCAACGTTCTTCTCCTTCAAATCGCGGATGATGCCGAACAGCCGGTTCTTCTCCTCTTCGGTGATGGCGCCGGTCGGCTCGTCCATGACGACAACCCATGCGTTGGAGCCGATGGCCTTGCCGATCTCAATCATCTGCTGCTGACCGACCTTGCACTCGGAAACCGGGATGCTGGTATCCATGTGCATATTGACGGCGGCGAGCTGACGCGCAGCCTCCGTTTTCATTTTCTTGCGGTCAATGAAGCATCGAATCTTCGCCGGGATTTCCTTGCCGAGGAACACGTTCTGCGCAATGCTCATCAGCGGCACAAGCGCAAACTCCTGATAGATGATCGAGATGCCGTAGGAAGCGGCCTCGGTCGGGTTATCTACATGAATGGGGAGCCCGTTGATGCTGACGGTTCCGTTATCACAGGAATAGACGCCGGTCAGAACCTTCATCAGGGTGGATTTGCCCGCGCCGTTCTCGCCCATGATGGCGTGAACCTTGCCGCGCTCGATCTTTAGGCTGACATCGTCCAGCGCCTTGACGCCGGGGAACTCCTTGGAAATATGCGACAGCTCCAGACAGGTCTGCTTGTCGTTCTTGATCAACTGAAGCACCTGATCTTCGTTGTGACGTATCTGCTGCCCGGTAACGCGGTGCGCATCCTTAACATGATGCACGCGCTGATGGCCGAACTGCATGTCGGCAAACACAGAGATCAGGATCAGCCCGCCCTGGATCCAATAGGTCGAATATACCGGCGTATTGACCATGGCAAGACCGGAATTGATGAGCGCCATAAGCAGCACGCCCAGCAGCGTACCGCCGATCGTTCCAACGCCGCCGGCCAGCGAGCAGCCGCCGATGATGACGCAGGTAAGAACCGTAAACTCCACGCCGGCGCCTGCGGAAGGCGTTGCAGCGCTTGTACGGCCGATCCAGACGGTTGCCGCAATGCACATCAGCACGGCGCAGATCACATAGGTGACAAAGATGATGAGATTTGCGTTGATGCCGGAGCAGCGCGCAGCGGTACGGTTGCCGCCGACCGCATAGATGTTGCGGCCAAGCTTGGTGCAACGTATTAAGATGTATACCGCGGCGATCGAAACAATCACAAGGATTAACGATACAGGAAGTTTCATCACGCCGTTTGCAAGCTGAAACTTGATATTGGCTGCGCCGATCCAGGCAACGATCTTATTCTCAACAATGATGCGGTTGTTGGCGGAAATGGCCATGGCCGCGCCGGATGTGATGAACTGCATCGCAAGCGTTGTCATAAACGGGCTGATATTCAGATAGCCGATCAGCGCGCCGTTGAGGGCGCCGACCACGACGCCGGTCACAATGATGATCAGAAACGCAACAGCCGCGGCGGGAACTGCCGCCAGCTGCGTATCACGCAGGAACATGGCCGCCAAGATCGTGGCAAGCGCGCCGGTCGTGCCGATGGACAGATCCAGACCGCCCGTCAGCATTGCCAGCAGCATACCGAGCGATGCAATGCAGTACACGGCGTTCTGCCGTAGGATGTTCATCATCGTGCCAATGCTCAAAAAGCTGTCCGACATCACAGAAAACAGTACGAACAGGATGACGCACATGGCGATCAGAATCCAGTAGCGGATATTCTTCTGCAGCGAGGTTTTGATTGCGCCCATCTTTACATCTCCAATACAGTGGTGAAAGTGTTCCGTTTGCACGGAAGGGTTCGATTTATGTTGTCAGGGAAAAGCTCCCGATTACATTCAAAGCCAGCGGGCATCGTGCCCGAAGGGGTTATAAGGATACATGCGGCGGCCACGGGCCGGAAGGAAAAGCCGGAGGTTTTGCCGAAGGGCGCATGATTGCGCCCTTCGACAACAGTGTCAACAGTTATTTCGCGCTTGCGGCATCCAGCATCTCGGCCGGCTGCAGAGCGAGCTCACGAGCCTGGGCAACGGTGACCGCCTCGAGGGACGGATACTTCGCGGCCAGGGTGGGCGTCCAGTAATTGTCGATCGTGTCCTGATTCATGACGATGTAGGTCTTCAGATAAACCTGATGATCCAACTTCTCGCCCTGCGCCAGCTTGACAGCGGTCAGAACGTTCCAGTAGCCGATGTGCGCACCGCCGATGAGGATGGTCGCGGTCATTTCGCCGGCTTCGATGGAATCGTAAGCAGCGGACTCACCGTTGTGGCCGCAGACAGGCAGCCCCGCCGGGGTCGCCTGCATGGACTGCAGACACATGGAGTCGTCCAGGTTGTACATACCGCCAAGGTTCTCGCCGGCCTGCGCCACGAGGTCCTCGGTGACCTGCAGGTTCTTGGTGGTGTCCCAGCCGCCCTGTGCAACCAGATACTTGACGCCAGCAGCTTCGCAGGTGTCGATGAATGCCTTCTCACGGGTGTCGGAAACGAAGTTGCCGACCAGGCCGGAGATGCCGATGTAGGTCTTGTCCGTGCCGCCCATGACGATCAGAAGATCGGTCAGAGCAGAGGTGTCGCGGACGTCAGGATACGTGGTGCAGGTGTTGTAGAGGGAACCGTCCTCGGTGTAGCCCTCAACGAGGTTGCCCATCGTGATGAAGCCGATACCAGCTTCCAGAGCTTCCTGGATGACCGGGATGACGGAGACTGCATCGAACGGGTCGATCATGATGACATCGACGCCCTGCTCAATGAACGCCTCAACCATGGCGATCTGATTCTCCAGGGAACCTTCGGCGCTCTTCCACTCAACCGTGCTGTTGTAGGTCGCGGCGCACTGATCGCCGTACTCCATCAGCTCGATCCAGATGGGGGCGTTCAGCGACATCATAACTGCGCCGAATTTGTAGCCCTCGGTCGGTACCTCCACATCTTCGCCGCTGGTGTCGATCGCGTTATCCACGATATCATCAGCACTGGCGGGTTCTTCCGCAGCGGGTTCTTCGACGGCCGGCGCCTCGGTCTTGGTGCAGCCAACGATCGCGAACGCGAGCATCAGAACCAACAGGATTGCTACCAGTTTCTTCATTTCTGTCTTCTCCTTTATTTTTTGTTCATTGCCTTATTTGTAAGGCAAAGCTTAATTCTTTTCGATGCCGATACCCAGCTTCTGATGGCGCTCCTCGGCCAGACGAATCGCCTCACGTTCCTGTGCGCGCTGGCTGATCCGTTTTGCGACGATGTCGATGCAAAGCGCGGCAAGGATGATGAAGCCCTTCACGGCGGTGCGCCAGTTGGTATCGATGTTGAGATAGTTCAGCGCGGAGGTGATCGTGACGATGATGAATGCGCCGACAATCACGCCGAACACGTTGCACTTGCCGCCCGACACGCTTGTTCCGCCGATAACAGCAGCTGCAACGACGTCCATCAGCAGCGTAGTACCGCCCAGCGAAATGCCGATGGATGCGGCACGGGCAAGCGTAATGATGGCACCTGCTCCGGTCAGGGCGCCAGCCAGCGTGAATACCCAGAAACGGTACCAGTCCACGCGAACACCGGCAAGGCGCGCAGCCTCTTCGTTGCCGCCCATCGCAAAGATGGCCTGGCCAAAGCGAGTGCGTTTGAGGAGGATTGCAATAATGATGGCGATTGCAACAAAGATGACGAAGGCCACCGGGATACCCTGCACATTGCCCTGGGCGCTTGTCCCAAGCGCGCCGGGAAACGGGATGATGCCCTGTCCGATCTTTTTGAATGTCGCGCCGGCAACATCCAGATGAATGATGCGGCCCTCCGACAGGAACAGCATGAACCCCTTAATGATCGTCATCATGGCCAAGGTCGTAATAAAAGGCTGAATCTTGAGCTTTGTGATGATCAGGCCGCTGATCCCGCCCATGATTGCGCCCATGCCAACGCCGGCGATGATGGCCATCAGGTTCGTAACCCACGACATGCCGTAGGTGAAGCCCAAGTTCGTATTGAAGAGGACGAACACCATGGCCGTGAATGTGCCCGCCAGGGTTACACCGTCGCCCGCCGTAAAGTCCAGACCGCCAGATGTGATAACCAGCATGGCGCCCAACGCGATGATACCGACGTTGGAGACCTGCATGAACGTATTCTGCCATTTGGTCCAGGTAAAGAACTGCGGGTTGATGATGCCGATGAACGCGCACAGGATCACAAGGATCGCCAGCGGGATGATGCGATCCGCAGAGATGATCTCCCGTGCCGAACGCTTTCCGATTGCATTGTTCTCGGATGTCTTGCTCACATTATCACTCCTTCGATTGCGTATGCCGTGGTAACCGCGCCGCGCGGGTTGGAAAATTAAGCGCCGAGCTCCTTGAGACAATCGGCCAGCACCAACAGGAAGGTGCGGCAATCCTGTTCGTAGATCTCGCCCATGTTGGCGATCTGGAACATGCCCATCTGCTCGTATTTGCCCTTGCCCTTGTACAGCGTGTAGCCGCGGTCGCCCATGGCGCTGAGGAACTTGCCAAGATCGATCCCCTCCGGCAGGAACACCGACGTGACGGTGTTGGACATGTGCTCATCCAGCAGGATGCGGAGGCCAAGCTTCTTGCAGCCGTCGCGCAGGATCTTTGCACAGCGTTTGCGGCCCTCCACGCGGTTCTCCAGGCCTTCTTCCATGATGTTTGACAGCGCCCGGTTCAGCGGCCAGAACAGGTTGACATTCGGCGTGTTCGGCGTCTGATGCGTCGTGACCGCGCTCTGGTAATGCTTATATAGGTTCAAATACACGTTCTTGCACTGATCCGCCGTGATGGTTTTCACCAGATCTTCCTTGATGCACACATATGCAGAGCCCGGAAACGCGCCCACGCATTTGCCGCCGACGGAAGTGGCAATGGAGATGTTCTTATCCACTACGTTGATCAGCTCGCCGCCCGCGGCCGACACGCAGTCCACGGAGAGGATCTTGTTAAATTCTTTGCACAGCTTGCCGACTTCGCCAACGGGGTTGACCATGCCGGTGGAGGTCTCATGATATACCATGGCGACCGCCTTGACCTGCGGGTTCTGGATCAGCATCTGACGGATGACATTCACATCCGGATAGGTCGCCCATTCAAACGCGCAATCCACATAGGGAACCTTATACTTGTCCAGGATCTCCTGCAGCCGCTCGCCAAACACGCCGTTGCGGATCAACAGCACGGACTCACCCTCCGCAAACAGGGAGGAAAGCACGGTCTCGTTGGCGGACGTGCCCGAGCCGGACACGATCAGCGCATAGTAGGAATCATCCGCGCCGAACAGCTTCTTGATCTTATCCTGCGTGTCCACAAACATGGTTTCAAACTCAGGGCTTCTATGACAGATGTCGTAATGCAGCAATGCGTGCCGCACATCATCGCGAACCATCACAGGACCGGGACTAAACAACTTAGGTGCTGCCATTTTCGAAAAAACCTCGTCTTTCTTACCATTTCTACCGGCTGCGCAGGTTGCGCATGTATTGAAATGCGTCCTTTTACCGCAACTTTACAAACAGTATAAGACCCTATCTGCCATTTGTCAACAGAATTTTGGTACTTACGGCATTCCACCACATCGAAAACCAAATTAATTTTTGCAAGACTAACCGTTTTTGTCGTTTCATACCTTTTTATGCATTTGATATGCGTTAATTTGTGCATATTATTCATTGTGTTGGGGATGTTTTGTCTCGTGTTATCCACGCCAAATCTCAAATATTGACCAAATTAGGCAAAATGCTTTTCAACAACTCCACATTGGGCTGATTCTCCTGCTGTATTGTGGCCGCATAATATAACCGTTTGTGGTTTTCCACACGCAAACCAGTCATTCGCTTCAAAAAACTATAATTATTTGCAATATCCCACATTTCATGTTGCAATTTGGCCGTTTGATGGTTATAATTAAGGTAAATTACGGATGAGGAGCGGTATATATGCTTGCCAATGAACGTCAATCTGCCATAATGGAGATTTTGAACCGTGCCAAAAGCATTCGCATTTCCGACATTGTTGACCGGTTCTCTGTTTCCAACGAAACGGCACGCCGCGACCTCGAGGCGTTGCAGGATCAAAAGCTGATCAAGCGCATCTACGGCGGCGCAATCCTTCTGGAGCCGCTGATGACGGAGCAGCAATACAACGCGCGTCTTGTGCAGAGCCACCAACAGAAGGTTTGCATCGGCCGTGCTGCGGCCGAGCTGGTCAATCCGGGCGAAACCATCATATTGGATATCGGCACCACGACGCTCGAGATTGCACGGCATCTGAAGCATCTGTCGAACGTGACGGTACTGACAAATTCGCTGCCGATCCTAAACGAGCTGGCCAACACGCAAATCAACCTCTTTGCGCTCGGCGGACGCCTCAATGCGGACGAGCTGTCCATGCACGGTGAGCTGACCATCGACGCGCTGCAGCACTTTTATGTAGATAAAGCATTTATCGGTGCGGGCGGGGTCACGCTGGACGGCGGGATCTCCGACTACAACAGCGAGCCCGCGCATGTCCGTCAGATGATCATGCGCCGTTCCAGCCAGACCATCCTTGTATCCGACAGCGGAAAGTTCGGCACCAACGCGTTTGCGGTGGTATGCCCGCTGACGCAGATCGACATGGTGGTATCGGACGACAAGCTTCCAACGCCGTTCCGCGACGCGTTGGCAAAGATGAACATCAAGGTCGTTCTGGCCAGCACGGAGAACGTGGAAATCGCAGACAACGAATAAGCAAGGAGGCACCTGATGCAACTGTACAACTTTTATATGCCGACGCGTCTGTACTTTGGCGCCGGTTCACTCAACGCATTGAAAACAGCGCCGCTGCCCGGACGGCACGCGCTGATCTGCATGACCAGCGGAAAATCCATGCGCCGCATCGGCGCGCTGGATCGCGTAACGGCAATGCTCAAGGAGCGCGGCTGTGCATGCACGGTTTATGATCGGATTCAGCCCAATCCCTCCCGTTCCAACGTGATGGAGGCCGCCCAGATGGCGCGCGACAACGGCTGCGACTTTATTTTCGGTCTCGGCGGCGGAAGTGCCATCGACTGCGGCAAGGCGATCGCGGTCATGGTCCGGCACCCGGGCGATCTGTGGGACTATATTCACAACGGCTCGGGCGGGCGCAAGCCGCTTGACCGATCCCTGGTGCTGCCGCTTTGCTGTGTGGTTACGACCGCCGGAACCGGCACGGAGTCGGATCCGGGCGGCGTTGTCACCAAGGACGACGAGCCGGAGAAGCTGGGCATTTTGGACGAATCGCTATTCCCCGTCTTTTCCATCATTGATGAGGAGCTGATGGCCTCCGTTCCGCCCAGGCTCACGGCGTTTCAGGGCTTTGACGCGCTGTTTCACGGCGCGGAATGCTATATTGCCAGCATTGCCTCGCCGATCAGCGAGATGTTCTCGCTGGAAGCGATCCGGCAGGTTGCGGGCTCTTTGGAGCAGGCCGTCAACAACGGTGACGACCTCAATGCGCGCGCGCATGTTGCGCTCGGCAGCACGTTGGCGGGGATCGTACAATGTCTGTCCTGCAACACCTCGCAGCACGCGATGGAGCATGCCTTAAGCGCGTATCACCACGATGTGGCGCACGGCGAGGGGCTCATCATGCTGTGCGAGGCGTACTTCTCGCATTTTGCCAAGCACATCCCAGATCGCTTGATCGATATGGCACGCGCGATGGGCGTATCTGAGGAAGAGATCCGCACAAGCGGCGCCATGTCGTTTGTCCATGCGCTGCGCCGGCTGATGACAGCCTGTGGCGTGGACGATCTGAAGATGTCCGATCACGGTATTTTGGAGGCGGACATCCCCACCCTGGCTCAGAATGCGATGGAAATGCTGCCGGGCATGTATGCCCTTGACCGCACGACCGTCACGCTGGACGATACCATCCGCATCATGCGGGAATCCTATCGATAAAAGATGAAGATTGTCTGTATCGGCGACAGCTTAACCTATGGCTACGGCGTACCGCGGCGCGAAAGCTGGGTCTCGCTTTGCGCACAGGAAAGCGGGCATGCGTTTGTCGGCAGGGGCGTCAACGGCGACACGACCGGCGGTATGCTGGCCAGATTTTCAGCCGACGTGCTGCCGGAGCGGCCGGATGCGGTCCTGATGATGGGCGGCGCGAACGACCGCTTCTTCTCCGGGTTCTTTGGCGCGGCGCAGGCCAACATCATGGCGCTGGCGCATCGCTGCTGCGGCTGCGGCATGGCGCCGCTTATTGGCATTCCCATCCCCCTCTGCCCCCCGATCCGCGACGGATGGTGCGAACTGGTTGACGCCTCCTTTGATGACGATTATACTGCCTACTGTGATGCGCTGCGGCACATGTCGCGCGTGTTCGGCTTTGGAACGGTCGATTTCCGTGCCGCGTTGCTTGCTTCCATCGAAGCATCAGGCGAGGCGCTGCGCGCATTTTATCTGGATGACGGCCTGCATCCCAACGCCCGGGGGCACCGGCTGATGGCCGATATCCTGCAAGACTGTCTGCCGAGGTTGCTATGATCAAACAGCTGTATCTGTACATTGCGGACGGCACGGAGCCTTTTATCAATCAGGCCAGGGAGAAGGTGCTGCTGGATCGGGTTCCGGCGGACTGCGCCATTCTGTACCTGTGGCGCAACGCGCACACGGTTGTGATCGGGCGCAACCAGGATTGCTACGACGAATGCCGCGTGCTTGCGCTCGAAGCGGACGGCGGACATCTGGCCAGACGCATCACGGGCGGTGGCGCGGTATACCACGACGCGGGAAACCTGAATTTCACGTTCCTGGTGCGTCGCGGCGACTACGATGTGCCGCGTCAAAACCGGGTCATTCTTTCTGCCGTATCGCGCTTTGGCGTCGAGACGGAGGTCAGCGGCCGCAACGACCTGCTGGCCGCGGGACGCAAGTTTTCCGGCCACGCCTACCGCATGGGCGATCTGGGCTGCTGTCATCACGGAACGCTGCTGATCAACACCAACGCCGACCTGCTTGCGCATTATCTTTATGTCAAACAGGATAAGCTGGCCGGGAAAGGCATCCGTTCGGTGCGTGCGCGCGTGATCAATCTGTCCGAGCTTTGTCCCTCGATCAACGCCGCGTCGATGCAGGATGCGCTGATCGACAGCTTTCAGGCGGAATACGGCCTGCCGGTTCATCCGCTGCCCAAGGAGCTTTTGCCCGAGCAGGACGTCGAGCGGGAAACAGCGTTCTTTTCCGACGGGACATGGCGCTACGGATATAGGCTTGCCGCAACGGATTGTGCCGAGCGACGGTTTCCCTGGGGCAGCCTGCGTCTTGCATGGATCGTGGAGGACGGGATTATCCGTGACGCAGCGGCCTATTCCGATGCGATGGAATGGGATGTGGTATTGGATCTTCCAAACCGTCTGCGCGGCTGCCGTGCCGACGCGGCTGCTGTTTGTGCCGCACTCGGCGACACACAGATTGAACGTGACGCGGCGGAGCTGCTGCAAAATGCCATGCCGGCTTGCACATGAATGCCGTTGTTTGATGCGGGCGCAAAAAAAGTCCTTGACAGAAACCGATGTTTTCGGTAAGATATCTTTCGCAAGCTCGGTTCGTCTAGTGGCCTAGGACACCGCCCTCTCACGGCGGTAACAGGGGTTCGACTCCCCTACCGGGTACCAACAAGAAAGCCACTTTTGTCTACCATAACAAAGGTGGTTTTTGTTTTTCTCTTGTGCGATATTT
>CAYYUV010000005.1:39785-97069 GCA_964474405.1 uncultured Oscillospiraceae bacterium | reverse complement strand
TGGCAACATTTTTTCATTATTCATATAAAAAGAGCTAACTGATTTTGATTAAGTCAGTTAGCTCTTTTTGTTTTGCTCAAGATAATAGCAAGTGAAGCGCACTGTTAGTTTTTGCATCCGTTTTTGTCACAAGTAACTTTTTCGGATGTGGTAACCCAGTCCTGAGGGTTATCATCTATCCTTGCTCCGCAGCCGGTATAGTTGCCGTTCTTTACATGGATTTTCCCTTTTTCTGATTTCTTTGTGTCATTTCCAATGTACTTAACATTCACTTTGCTCACCTCCTTCATAAAGTATTTGGATAAATCGACTGATGTCGCAATCCTTACTATTGTTCTTTCAAGGCGTCCACCAGCATATCGCTAAGTGCCTGAGAGGGAACAACCTTGTGCCACTGCCCAGAGGTATCAAACTCCGGATAGTGATAGCGCCAGCGGTCATATTGCTCCTGCGTAATCTCTCCGGCTTTCAGCATGGCAGCAACCTGACGCCAGGCGCACAGCATCTTGTGAAGTTCGGTGGCGTCCTTGCCTTTGCGAACATCGACCTTCAAGCAGATTTCTCCGTCTACCTCGTCAATCTTGAGCCCGTACCTGTCCTCTAGCGTGAACAGCGTGTGCATCAGCCCAATATAGGAATCAATGTCCGGCACAGATAAAGCCTGTGGGGACACGTCGAGCATACTTGCCAATGAAGAAGTCAAGTCAGCCTTAGGGGTTCTTGTCCCTGTTTCGTACTGAGCCAAGCGCACGTCAGCAGATTTCTCTGGGAAACCCACAGACTGACCCAGATATTTCTGCGTCATACCGCGCAATACGCGGAAAAAGTGAATGCGTTCACCGATCGCCATAACAATCAACTCCTGTGTCGTATGTCTTTGAGAATGAGTATAGCTTATATGTTTAATATTGTCAAGAGGAATAGAAACAAATTTGTTTAATATTTTCTTGCAAACCGCCTTGACTTAAACATAATAGTATAGTACAATGGCAATGCACTTAGCAAATAAGCTTAGCACAAACAGAATAACAGTCGCACACCGCAAGCCAGGTGTGTCCGCCCGGGCAAATCGGATGGCGGTCAGAAAGTATCCGACACTAAATCAGGATTACTATGCAAAAAAGGAGGAGCGTCTATGGAGAACAACAACTTTATGAGAGTCGAAGAAGTGGCAAAAGAGCTGGGTATCTCAAAGTCCTATGCCTACAAGATCGTGCAGAAACTCAATGCAGATCTTAGGGAAAAAGGCTTTTTGACCATCTCAGGCCGAATCAACCGCAAGTATTTTTTAGAGAAATTCTGCTACGGCGGAACGGAAAGGAGAGATTTGTGTCCATGGAAAGTTTATATAAAGTATGTCTTGCTTTGAATTGCGGGATTGATGATGTGATGGAGTTTACAGGCTATGAGCATGATTGATTATGTGTTACAAGCGACAACTGAATATATTGATCGTATGCCCAAGTCCTTGAGAAAAAAGTACGGTCAATTCTTTACCAGTAAAGAGACCGCTGCGTTTATGGCAGACTTGCTTACCGTCCCCAATCAAGAGACCATTTCTATTCTTGACCCCGGCTCAGGATCAGGTATTCTATCTGTTGCTTTGATTGAAAGGCTGCAGGCTGTTCCAAATGTAAAAGAGATCGAATTAGTTTGCTACGAAAATGATCCCAATGTGCTTGAACTTTTGGAGTCTAATTTAAATTGGGTATGCGCGCAGTCTGTTAAGACAATCTCATATAAAGTTATTACGGACAATTACATCCTAAATCAAATGTCAGACTATGCCGGATCACATGATTCATTTGAACGGGGATAAGTTCTTGGGGCCGAGGTCGAGATAGAAATGGATGGTGATGGGATGGGCCGCAACAAAGCTCCGTCTGAAAATACTGTCAGAATGCTATGCGGAAAAGCTGCTGGAATGTGTGAGTTTGAAGGATGCAATAAGAGGCTCTTTTATGATGGGGTTGGCCAAAATGATATAGTATTTGACAACTACAATTCAAAACAGGTATAATATGTCACACATGTATGCGAGACTTGGTGAATATGTATGCATGTGAATGTTAAGGAGGAGTTAGATTATGAAGAAACTACTTTGCCTGCTGTTGGCGGTCGTCTTTGTGGTTGGCATGGCTGCATGCAGAGCCGCAGAGCCCGCGGCAGAGACACCGGATGCGGACGATACTGCCAAAGCATACAAGATCGGCATCATCACCGGAACCGTTTCGCAGGGTGAGGAAGAGTATCAGGAAGCGATGAACATGAAAGCCAAATACGGCGACATGATCGTGACCGCTACCTATCCTGACAACTTCTCGACCGAGACGGAGCAGACCATTGCAACGGTCACCAACATGGCGGCCGATCCGGAAGTGAAGGTCATCGTGTTTGTTCAGGCGGTTCCCGGCGCAACCGCTGCCATCCAGAAGGTCAAGGAGACCCGTGACGACATCGTGTTCATCTGCGGCGTTTGCGCAGAGGATCCGGGCGTCATCGCCGCCGCTGCAGACGTCTGCATGCTGGTGGACGAAATTGCCATGGGCACCACGATCATCGACCAGGCCAACAAGATGGGCGCAAAGACCTTTGTGCATGTCTCGTTTGAGCGTCATCTTGGCTATGCCACCATCGCGGCCCGTCGCGAAGGGTTCATCAACCGCTGCAAAGAGCTCGACATCGAATATGTCGAGGCGACCGCGCCCGACCCCACCGGCGACGCAGGTGTGACCGGCGCACAGGCGTGGATTACGGAGAATATCAAGGTCTATGTCGATCAGTACGGCAAAGACACCGCATTCTTCAGCACCAACTGCTCGATGCAGGCTCCCTTGATCCTGCAGTGCGCAGAGCTGGGTGCGATCTATCCGCAGCAGTGCTGCCCCAGCCCGTATCACGGCTATCCGTCCGCTTTCAACATCTCGACCGAAGGACATGAGGGTGACGTGCCCTATATGCTCGAGCAGATCAAGGCGAAGGTTGCCGAATACAACAACAGCGGTCGCATGTCAACCTGGGAAGTTCCCGTCAACATGATGATGATTACGGCTGGTGTCGAATACGGCATCAAGTACTGCGAAGGCCAGACGAACGGCAAGCTCGACGAAGCCGTCCTGTACGAGTGCCTGCGCGCGGTCGGCGGTCAGGAGACGCAGATCACGCATTATTCGGATGAAGCCGTTGGCGAACTTTCCAACTTCTACATGATTCTTTGCCCCTTCTACGATTTTTAAGCGATAGCGCTTTGAAATCCAGAAAGATGGCATAATTGCGAGTTTGGAAGCGCCCGCTGACATAGTGGGTGCTTCTACTCGCATTTGGAGTGTATTTCACTGATTAACAAAAAGGAGAGCATCCATATGGAGGAACCACTCGTCCTTAAAATGTCCAACATCACCAAGGAGTTTTACGGCAACAAGGTGCTCAAGGGTGTGGATCTGGAGGTCGCCAGGGGCGAAATCCACGCGCTCATGGGGGAGAACGGCGCCGGAAAATCCACGTTGATGAATATTCTGTTTGGCATGTCTGTTATACACAATACGGGCGGCTTTGGCGGCACGGTCGAAATAGGGGGAAAACCGGTTACGATCGACAATCCAACGCAGGCCATGCATCTGGGCATTGGCATGGTGCATCAGGAGTTCATGCTGATCCCCGGGTTCACCGCAACGGAGAACATTAAGCTTGGCCGCGAGATCACGACGCCGACGCTGGCAAGCAGCCTGTTTGGCAAAGCCTTGGAAAAGCTGGATAAACGGCGGATGGCGGCCGACGCGCGCAAAGCGCTGGATACCATTGGCCTGGGGATTGATGAGTACACGATGGTTAAGGGGCTGCCTGTCGGGTATATGCAGTTTATAGAGATCGCGCGTGAGATCGACAAGACCGGCATTCAGCTGCTGATCTTTGACGAGCCGACCGCTGTTCTGACCGAGAGCGAGGCGGAGCGGCTGCTGGAGACCATGCGCGTCATTGCAGAAAAGGGGATCGCGATTATCTTTATTACGCACCGCATTGATGAAGTGATCAGCGTTACGGACAGCATGACCGTCCTGCGCGACGGCATGTTGGTCGGCAGACTGAATACAAAGGAAACGACCGCCGCAAAGGTGGCGGAGATGATGATCGGCCGCAAGGTCGAAAAAATGGTAGACGATACCGCCGATACGCGGGCGCTCAACGATGAGGATGCCATCCTCAAGCTGCGTGATTTCGCCGTGGAGATGCCCGGCGAGACGGTGCGCGGCGTGGATATGGACGTGCGGCGCGGTGAGATATTCGGGATAGGCGGGCTTGCCGGGCAAGGCAAGATCGGCATCCCAAACGGCATTCTCGGCCTGTATCCGAGCACGGGCACGGTTGAGTTTGACGGCGAGCCGGTCAACACCGACAAGCTGGGTGCCGCGTTGAAAAAACATATTGCGTTCGTGTCCGAGGATCGGCGCGGCGTGGGGCTGTTGCTGGATGAATCGATCACGGAGAACACGGTGTTTACCTCTATGCAGATCGAAAACCGCTTTCTCAAGCGCATCGGGCCGTTCACACAGTTCGATCAAAAACAGGCGGAAGCGCACACCATGGACATGATCCGGCAGCTGGATATCCGCTGCACGGGTCCGCAGCAGTATGTCGGCAACCTGTCCGGCGGCAACCAGCAAAAGGTCTGCCTGGCGCGCGCGCTGACCATGAATCCGCGGCTGCTGATCGTTTCGGAACCGACGCGCGGGATCGATATCGGCGCGAAAAAGCTCGTGCTGGAGCTGCTGGTCAAGATGAATCGCGAACAGGGCTTGACCATCATCATCGTCAGTTCGGAGCTCAACGAGCTTAGAAGCATCTGCGACAGGATCGCTATTGTCTCCGATGGTGGCATCAACGGCATCCTGGCGCCGGACGCTTCCGACGTCGCGTTCGGTTTTGCCATGTCCGGCGTAAAAGATGGGAGGGAAGCTGTATGAAAAAGGTTCTCAATGCCATCGGCCTGCCCAGACTGATCGTCGGCGCGTTCTTCTTGGCTATCGTCATTCTGGCGATATGCATCGGTGTCAACGTGACCTCGTATCTGTCGAGCATCATCAAATACTGGGGAATGTGGTGCGTGCTGGTGCTTGCGATGCTCCCCACGATCAAAGCGGGCATCGGCCCCAACTTTGGCGTGAGCCTTGGCATCGTATGCGGGCTTCTGAGCACGCTGCTTGTGATCGAGTTTGAGGTGGCGGAATTCTTTAACGGAATCATCGCCGGCTCCGGCCCCTGGCTTTCTATGCTGGTTGCGATGCTGATCGGCGCCGTGATCGCATGGTTCGTCGGTGTGGGCTACGGCAAGCTGCTGAACTGCGTCAAGGGTTCGGAAATGACGGTCACGACATATATCGGGTACTCGATCATCTTCCTTATGTGTATCCTCTGGTTCCGCGCCCCGTTCTCCAGCGGTGAGATCATGTGGCCGCTTGGCGGCCGCGGCGTGCGTAACCAGGTCAGCATGGAGTCGAGCTTTGGTTATCTGCTCAACAACGCGGGCGGATTCTACATCGGCGGGGAACGCGGCGTGTATATTCCGACGGGCTTGATCGTGTTTTGCCTGTTTATCTGCTTCCTCGTTTGGGTGTTTTTCCGCACAAAGACCGGCAAGGCGATCACCGCCGCCGGCGCGAACCCACAGTTTGCGCGTGCAAGCGGCATAAACGTCGATAAAATGCGCATTACGGGCGTGGCACTGTCCACGGCGCTTGGCGCGGTCGGCATCATTGTGTACACGCAGGGCTTTGGCTTTTTGCAGGCGTACACCGCGCCGCTGGCGATGGGCTTTTTGTGTGTGGCAGCTATTCTGATCGGCGGCGCATCCACGACCAAAGCCAAGATCAACCATGTCATACTGGGTACGTTCCTCTACCAGGGCTTGATCCTGATAACGCCGCCCGTTTCCAACCAGCTGCTTGCCGGTACGGACATTTCGGACACCATGCGGCAGATCATCCAGAACGGCGTTATCCTCTATGCCTTGACCAAAGTGAAAGGGGGCGCGGGAAGCAATGAATAACTTGGAAAACAAGACCTTCTGGGATAAGCTCAAGGCTTTCCTTTTCGATAACAAGGTTATTCTGATGTTCGTCGTGCTGTGCGTGGCCTGTCTGCTTATCGCGGACACGACGCTGTCCTATGTGCTGGGCGAGGTCGTCACGCGCTTCGGACGCAATACCTGCCTGGTGCTGGCGTTGATCATTCCCTGCCTTGCGGGGCTTGGCATGAACTTCGGCATTGTCATCGGCGCGACGGCTGCGCAGATATCGATCTTCTTCATCGCGCACTGGGGGTTCACCGGCATCGGTGGGTTTATGCTGTGTGTGCTGATGAGCACGCCGCTGGCGCTGCTGTTCGGCTGGCTTCTGGGCAGGCTGTACAACAAGACCAAGGGCGCGGAGATGATCGCGGGTCTTGTCGTCGGGTTCTTTGCAGACGGTCTGTACCGCCTGTTCGTGCTGTATATCATCGGCGGCGTTATCCCGTTTGACGATCCCAACCTGCTTGACCGCGGCTTTGGTCTGCGCAACGCGTTCGACCTGTCGCAGAGCGGCATGAAATATGCGCTGGATGATATCAGCTGCATGACGGTCATCCGCATTGTATTGATCCTGCTGACGCTGGCGCTGCTGGTGCGTTGGATCTATGCGCGGAAGCAGGATAAGAGCGTTTCGACGGTGTCTGCGCTGGTGGGCGTCGGCGCATGTCTGGCGGGCTTTGGACTGACGTTCCTGCTGATGCTTGTCCCGTCCATTCAGGCCATGCTCGGCAGAAACCGGCTGTTCCTGTATGACGCCATCACGCTGGTCACAGGTGCTGTCATGGTCATTACGGCGGTCAAGGTCGTCTGGAGCCTGATTCGTAAGCAGCCGGTCAAATGGCGGCGGCCGATCTGGACAGTGGCAATCTGCGCGGTGCTGTTTGCGCTGACCTATGTGCCCGTTGTCTATGACCTGATTAAGACCGTTACCCTGGCGCCGGCGGCGTTTGGCACGATCCTGTTGTTCTGCGCGATCAACAACTGGGTGTTGAACACCAAGCTTGGACAGGACATGCGCACCGTCGGACAGAACCGGACGGTCGCCATGAGCGCGGGGATCAACGTCAACCGCATCCGCATCATTGCAACGTGTATGTCCACCGTGCTGGCCGCATGGGGGCAGCTGATCTTTTTGCAGAATCTCGGCACGTTCAACACCGTACAGCAGCAGAGCTATGTCGGCCTGTATGCGGTTGCGGCCATTCTGGTCGGCGGGGCGAGCGTGCAAAAGGCGACCAACAAGCAGGCTCTGCTGGGCGTGCTGCTGTTCCATTTTCTGTTCGTGGTGGCGCCGCTTGCGGCGACAAAGATCGTCGGCGATTCCGCGATCAGCGAATACATCCGCATGTTCATCTCCTACGGCATCATCACCGTGGCGCTGGCCATGCATACCTGGCGGTCTGTAAAGAAAAAACGGCTCAGCTGATAATCTGAATTGAGCCAAAGACAAGGCATTTTGGACGCCATTCGTGACAAAAACGGATGGCGTCCTTTTCGTTGCGGGGAGGGCGGATCTGCGTCACAGGATGAAAAGGTGCGCTGCCACAAACGGGGACGCGTGCGCCCCGTGTGCGCGCCGCTTTCCAATCATTCAGACCTATGATATACTGAATTAAACTTGGGTAAAAGGGGGATAGCGTCATAAAAAAGCAGACAGAATTGCGGGATGTTGCAGCTGATCTTGACGGTTTGCGGTGCGATCGGCGGCGCACGTTCCTGACCGCGGTCGCCGCTGCTTTTTCGCTCGGATTGGCGGCGCACGCGTTTCGCTACTTCAATTTCATGGTCACGCACGATTCCGTCATGATCCATCAGTCCGATGCCGCCTGGCAGATTTCGCTCGGCCGGTTTTTGCAGCCGGTATATCTGTTGCTGCGCGGCGAGCTCTGCGCCCCGTTTTTGATCGGGCTGCTGTCGCTTGTCTATATCGCGCTTGCCGGGTTTGTCGTGATCCGGATGCTGCGCCTCCGTTCCCGATGGGCAATGGTTCTGGCCTGTGGCGTCCTTGCAGCCAACACGACCGTTACCTTGACAAACGCGACATATTTTCCGTGGGCGGATATCAATATGGCGGCGCTTCTTCTGGGGGTTTGCGCGGTCTGGCTGTTTCAGCGGTACCGTTACGGCTTTTTGCCGGGCGCAGTGCTTGTTACGCTTTCCGTAGCGTTGTACCAGAGCTATTTTCAGGCGGCGATTATTTTGCTGATGATCGTTCTCGTTGCACGGCTGCTGGACGGAGAGAAATATCAGCGCGTGCTGCTTGCCGGACTGAAGGGGTTAGCGATGCTGCTGATCGGGCTGGGACTGTATTATTGCGCGTTCCGCTCCGTGTTGTATCTGACCGGCATTTCGGCCTTCGACGGGTATAATGGCATCGCGAACGTGCTTGATTTCTCCTCAGTGCCTTTTGTGCGCTTGCTGTGTGAGACCTATCTGTACGGCATCCGGTATTTTGTTGGGCCGATCGCCGTCCGTCCGCTTCTGATGACCGCTGTCAATGCGCTTTTGTTTGTCGGTGCTGCAGGCGGTCTTGTCTTACTGATGATCCGCAGGCGTCTGTCCGCCGGGGCGATTCTTGTGACCTGCGCCGTCGTTGCCCTCATGCCGCTTGGCATGAACGCGGTGTATTTTTTGTCAAAGGGTACCTTTCACGAGCTCATGGTCTATTCGTTCTTCTTCCTGTATGTCTTTGCGCTGATGATCTTTGACCGCTGCGCCGACTCGCTGCCTCAGGCGGGGAAGCGGGGCTCGGGACGGCTGCTTCTGATCGTGGGCTGCGTGCTGGTCTCCACTGTGCTGACAGACAGCATCATATATGCCAATCAGGCGTATATGAGCCGTCAGCTTGTCTATGAGGAGTCGGCGGCCGTCATGACGCGCGTGCTCGACCGCATCGAGCAGACGGACGGCTATGTGCCGGGCGAGACCCCGGTGGCGTTGATTGGGGAGCTCAACAGTTCGCCTCTGTTTGCAGAGCGGGACGGGTTTGAACAAATCTCATCCATTGGTGTCGGGATGGGCTATCGTGCCGTTCTGACCTATTCTGACACGGTCAGGTGGTATTTTGAGCAGGTGCTTGGCTATCCCATCCGCATTCTGGAGGGGGAGGAGCTGGCGACGCTTGCGTCGCTGCCCGAGGTGGCCGCCATGCCTGCGTTCCCCGCTGCGGATAGCTGCCGCGTCATTGACGGCACCGTCGTCGTCCGTCTGGCTCCGTGACGGAAACGGATCGGGTAAAAGCCGGGATACCTGATAGGCTTTCTCCCGCCTACGGCGCAGGGCGCAAAAAACATATAGCATATGATATGATAAGCCGTTCTGCCTGCTGGGTTGATGGGGTGTGCCGTGAGCTGTCTGAGCGCAAACCGGCAAAATCTGCCCCCTTGTCAGGCGGCGCATGTATCTGTTATACTATACTTATCGTTATTCTACTGAATAAACAACGCATGCTGATGTTTGCGCGGCATTCTGCGGCTGCGTGCATAACGGAAACGACGAAGGAATAAGGACAGTCATGATTTATCTGGATAATGCCGCGACAACCGTCAGCAAGCCGGAGACGGTGATCTGCGCGGTAACGGAGGCGATGCGCGGCATGGGTAGCGCGGCACGCGGCGCGCATGGCCCGGCTCTGACGGCAGCGCGTACCGTCTTTGCTGCGCGGGAAGCGGCGGCGGCGTTGTTCGGCTGCCCGCGGGCGGATCATGTTGCCTTTTGCCAGAATGCGACCGAGGCGCTCAACATTGCCCTGTCCGGCCTTCTAAACCCCGGCGATCATGTGATCACAACCGACCTTGCGCACAATTCCGTTCTGCGGCCGCTCTATCGGCTTGCGGCGGAGCGGGATGTGACGCTTTCCTTTGTGTCCGCGGACAGCCGCGGCTGCGTCGATTTGGACGATTTTGTGCGTCTGTGCCGGCCGGATACGCGGCTCATCGTCACGACCCATGCCTCCAACGTAACGGGAAACGTTCTGGATATATCGGCGATCGGCGCGTTTGCGCATGCGCGCGGGCTTTTGTATGTCGTGGATGCGGCGCAGACGGCGGGGGAAAGGTCGGTGGATATGCGCGCGGCAAACGCGGACGTCCTCTGCTTTACCGGGCATAAGGGGCTGATGGGGCCTCAGGGCACAGGCGGCCTTGCCGTCATGCCGGGGGTCGAGATCCGGCCGTACACGGTCGGCGGCACCGGCGTGCAGACTAAGCTTATGATCCAGCCGCCCGAATATCCCGTCCGGCTGGAGGCGGGCACGCGGAACGGCCATGGCCTTGCGGGGCTGCTGGCGGCGCTGAACTTTGTCCGTTCCGTAACGCCGCAGGCCATAGGCGCGCGGGAAACGATGCTGGCGCGCCGTTTTTACGACGCGGTGTCCGCGCTGGACGGCGTGACCGTTTATGGTGATTTTTCGGGGGATCGCGCGCCGATTGTGGCGCTCAATATCCGCGATTATCCGTCCTCACTGGTCGCCGACGAGCTGGGGCAGACCTATGACATCGCAGTTCGCGCGGGTACGCATTGCGCGCCGCGGACGCACCGGGCGCTGGGCACAGAGGCGCAGGGCGCCGTGCGCTTTTCCTTTGGATATTTCAATACGCCTGCGGAGGCCGATGAAGCCGCGGATGCGGTGCGGAGGATAGCGGCATGTTGAGAAAAGCGGAGATGGCTCTCGTTGTCACGTTTTATACCACGGCCGGTGCGATGGCGATGGAGAAGCTGGCCGCATCCCGCGGGATTCCCGGACGGTTGATCCCCGTGCCGCGCGCGCTGACGTCCGATTGCGGCATCGCCTGGCGCTCGGACGTCGATCAAGCCCCGGCGCTTCGGCAGGCGGCTGAGGAAGCGCGGCTCGCGGTCGCGGGATATCATCAAATGGAGTGCTGAGGATAAGTTTATGGAGAACGAGATCAAGCTGACCAAGCTCGCAAAATGCGCGGGCTGCGGCGCGAAGGTGGGCGCGGGGGTGCTGGCCGAGCTTTTGCAGGGTATCCGGGTGCATGAGGACCCCAATCTGCTGGTCGGCTTTGACCGGAGCGACGATGCGTCGGTCTATCGCATCAGCGACACGCTGGCGCTGGTGCAGACGGTGGATTTTTTTCCACCCGTTGCGGACGATCCGTACCTGTTTGGCCAGATCGCAGCGACCAACGCCCTTTCGGACGTCTATGCGATGGGTGCGGAGCCGAAGCTTGCGCTGAACATCATGGCCGTGCCGGAATCCATGCCCAAGGAGACCGTGCATCAGATTCTGCGCGGCGGCTACGACAAGGTGTATGAGGCCGGCGCGCTCATTACCGGCGGTCACAGTATTTTGGATGACGAGCCCAAATACGGCCTTGCCGTGACGGGCTTTGTGCATCCCGACCGTGTGCTGACCAACTGCGGCGCGCAGCCGGGCGACGTGCTTGTTTTGACCAAGCCCATCGGCATCGGCGTGCTGACCGCGGGAATGAAGGCGGATCTTGTGAGCGAGGACACGCAAAACCTTGCATACCGGCTGATGACGACGCTCAACAAGGCCGCGCGCGACGTCATGGTGCAATACCGCGTGCATGCCTGCACCGACGTGACGGGCTTTGGGCTGTTGGGACATCTGCTGGAGCTGTCCGAGGGCAGCGGCGTCGAGGCGTGGGTTGATACGGCGGCTGTCGTATGCCTGCCCGAGGCGCGGGAGCTGGCCGAGATGGGCGTTCTGCCCGCCGGCATGTACCGCAACCGCAGCTTTGCCGAGCCGCATGTGGATCCCGGCTGCGTCCCAACCGCCATGCAGGATCTTTTGTACGACCCGCAGACCGCGGGCGGGCTGCTGATCGCGGTCGATCCCGCCGACGCGGACGCGATGCTCCGCGTGCTTGCTCAATGTGTGCCCGAGGCTCAGCGCATTGGGTCAATGCATGCATACCGCGGCGGCAAACGCATCTTTTTAACATAACGCGAAAACAGAGCGCTCCTGCTTTGGCTGGCCTGCGGGATTTGACGTCCGCACCGCCGGATGCGATTCTGCCACAAGCGATATACAAATAAAAGAACAACGTTGGGGGGAGAACTATGAAATCAAAGAGCTGGATCGGCCGCAACTGGCTGATTCTTTTGACGGGCGTGCTGGTAGGCGCGGCGGCGGTGCTGCTTGCCGCATTCGGAAATCCCAAGAACATGGGTTTTTGTATCGCGTGCTTTGAGCGTGATATCGCGGGCAGTCTGGGTCTGCACACGGCCGCCAAGGTTCAGTATTTCCGGCCGGAGATCGTGGGCATCGTGCTGGGCTCATCCGTGATGGCGCTTTTGTTCCGTGAGTTTCGCGGCAAGGGCGGCAGCTCGCCTGTGCTTCGGTTCCTTCTGGGCGCGGTGACGATGGTGGGTGCGCTGATGTTTCTGGGGTGCCCGCTGCGGATGGTCATTCGCCTGGGCGGCGGCGATTTGAACGCGGCGGTCGGGCTTGTGGGCTTTATCGGCGGCATTCTGATCGGCGTGGTGTTCCTCAAAAAAGGGTTTTCGCTCCGGCGCGCCTATCCGCAGAGCGGTCTGGAGGGCGCTGTCTTCCCGATTCTGCTGCTTGTGGCGCTGGTGCTGTCGCTTACGGGGATCGGCGGGCTGTTCCTTTCCTCCGCCGAGGGGCCGGGCGCGATGCGCGCGCCGTGGTATTTGTCGCTCGGTGCGGGGCTTGTCGTCGGCGCGCTCTGTCAGCGCAGCCGCCTGTGCATGGCGGGCGGCGTCCGCGACGCGGTGCTGTTCCGGGACTTTTCCTTGATCTCCGGGTTTGCCGCGGTGCTTGTGACGGTGTTTGTCGGCAATCTGATCGTTGGCCAGTTTACGGGCTTTGCGTTTGCGGATCAGCCCGTCGCGCATACCGACGGCCTGTGGAACTTCCTAGGCATGGCGCTGGTCGGCTGGTGCGCGGTTCTGGCCGGCGGCTGTCCGCTCCGGCAGCTCGTGCTGGCGGGCGAGGGCAACAGCGACTCGGCCATCACCGTGATCGGCATGGTTGCGGGCGCGGCGCTCTGCCACAATTTTGACCTGGCTTCGTCTGCGGCGGGTCCGACGGTCAATGGCAGGATCGCGGTCATCGCGGGCTTTGTGATTGCGGCAGCGATCTCATTGGTCGGAACGTTTGCAGGGAAAGGGGAGGGAAGCCATGCTTGACGCAAGAGGATATTCCTGTCCGATGCCGGTTATTTTGGTACAGAAACAGGTCAAAACAGCGCGTCCGAATACGCTTGAGGTGCTGGTGGATAACCGCGCCGCCGTGGAAAACGTAACGCGCTTTGCGGAGAATCAGGGTTATGCCGTCTGCGTCCGGCCGGACGGGCAGGATTACCTGTTGACGCTGACGCGGGAAACGCCGAAGGGCTGAACGCAGAATTTTCCGGATAAAACAGTAACCGTGCCGGCGCAGCATTGCGCCGGCTGTTTTCTTAGACGGGATTGTAATTGGGGCGCGGCTTTGATATAGTGTTAGAACGCCGCGGAGCAAGCGCTGATGCGCGGCGGAACAGGAGCGGGAGGACAGCATGACGGGGTTTGACGGATATCTGTTTGATTTGGACGGAACGCTGTGGGACGCGACGGAGCCCACCTGGCGCATCTGGTGTGAGACGATCACGGACGCGGGGTATGCGCCGGTCACGCTTGCGGCGGTGATGGGCGTGATGGGGCTGCCGATGGACGCGCTGTTTGAAAAGCTGCTGCCGCATGTCCCTGCCGATCGCCGGGAGGCGCTGTGCCTTGCCTGCATGGACAAGGAGAACGCGTATCTTCATGATCACGGCGGAAAGCTCTATCCGGGCGTGGAGGAAACGCTGCGGCTGCTGTCTGCGCGCGCGCCGCTCTATATCGTGTCAAACTGTCAGTCGGGCTATATCGAGGCGTTTTTGCATGCGCATGCGCTCGGCGGGCTGTTTGCGGATCATATCTGCTTTGGTGATAACGGACTGAGCAAGGGCGACAACATCCGCCTGCTGGTCAGCAGACACGGCCTGATCCGGCCGGTCTACGTCGGTGATACCGCGCTGGATATGGCGGGGGCGGAGGCGGCGGGCGTGCCGTTCATCCATGCTTGCTACGGCTTTGGCGAGGCGCCGGGCGCAAGCATGCGGATTCATGCGTTTTCCGAGCTGCAATAGGGCTTTTGCGGCGCGGTGATATATCTTTTTCGGCCGGTTGACAAGCATACCCATATCCCCCTATAATAAACGCGGATAGGCAAAAAAATTTTTGGGAGATCAGAATTTTTATGGATAAGCTAGTCATCGCCCTGGGTGGCAACGCATTGCAGGAGGGCAAAGGTCCCGCGACGGCCGAGGCGCAGCTGGATGTTGTCAATCGCACGGCGGAATACATCGCGGACATCATCGGCAAGGGTTATCAGGTCATTCTGGCGCACGGAAACGGCCCGCAGGTCGGGCGCATCGTGTTGCAGAACGAGGCCGCCGCCGCCATCACGCCCGCCATGCCCTTTGATGTGTGCGGCGCGATGAGCCAGGGGATGATCGGCTATCACATGCAGCAGGGCGTGCGGCGCGCGCTTTTGCAGCGCGGCATCGATCGCACTTGTGCCACCGTTGTGACGCAGGTCGTCGTCGATCAGGCGGATCCCGCGTTTGAAAACCCGACAAAGCCCATCGGCCCGTTCTATTCCGAGCAGGAAGCAATGAAGCTGGCCGCCGAACGCGGGTTTTCCATCCGTGAGGATGCGGGTCGCGGCTGGCGCCGGGTCGTGGCGTCGCCGAAGCCTGTTGAGATTGTGGAGCTTGCTGCCGTTCGCGCGCTGGTGGAGCAAGGCTTTGTCGTGATCACGGTGGGCGGCGGCGGCATTCCCGTCGTGCGCGACGAGCATGGCGACCTTGCGGGCGTTGCGGCTGTCATCGACAAGGATCTGGCTTCGGAACGGCTCGCGGAGGATGTTTCCGCCGACGTGCTGATGATCCTGACCGCGGTTGAGCAGGTCTGCCTGAACTACGGCAAGCCCGATGAAAAGCGTCTGTCCCGAATCACGGTTGCAGAGGCCGAGCGGTACATTGCCGAAGGGCATTTTGCGCCCGGGTCGATGCTGCCGAAGATCGAGGCCGCCTGCGCCTTTGCAAGGAGCGCACCGGGTCGTCGTGCCGTCATTACCTCCCTGGATCAGGCCATTGGCGCTCTCACCGGGGAAAAAGGCACCGTCATTGCGGACTGATCCGCGGCAAGATATCTTTTGAATCCCGCTGTCGGGGTTTTACACGTCCGCATGGACGTGTTTTTTGTCGAATGCGGCGATCGGGCGGACGCCTGCTTTTCATGTGAGACGGAATGTGCTATACTGACGTCATATCTCATGTAATGACGAAGGAGAAACGCGGATGAAATGGAAACGCGCAGACCTGATCCGCAGGCAGCTGCAGCTTTTGCCCGCACAGCCGGCGGATGAGGACGGACTGGCTCTGTCCCGTGCTACGCAGGAACTGGCCGGCAAGCTTTTGCGTTCCCAGGGAAAACATGTCACGATCGAGCAGGTGGATATCGGCGGACCGAAGGCGTTCTTTGCAAGGCCGCAGAACCCGCGTTCGCGCGCGGTGATCCTGTATCTGCACGGCGGCGGCTATACGACCGGCGGTGCGGAGTACTGTCAGGGGTTTGGCACGGTGCTGGCCGAGATGGCCGGGCTGAATGTGCTGTGCATCGCATACCGTCTTGCGCCGGAGCATCCGTTTCCCGCCGCTTTGGACGACGCCGAATGCGCCTACCGCTATCTGCTGGCAAGCGGCTTCCCGCGGATCGCAATCTGCGGTGAGTCGGCGGGCGGCGGACTCTCCTTTGTACTTGCGCTTCGTGCGCGCGATGAGGGGCTTGTTGCGCCGTGCTGTGTCGCCGCCATCTCGCCGTGGGTCGATCTGACCCTGTCCGGCGAATCGTATCAGACCAATGCCGACCGCGATCCGACGCTGACGCGTACGCTGCTTGGCTACGACGCCGCATGCTATGCCGGGGGACAGCCGCTGACGCATCCCTACCTGTCGCCGCTGATGGCCGATCTTCGGGATATGCCCGCGTCGCTGATCTTTGCGGGCAGCGACGAGCTGCTTCTGTCGGAGGCCATTTATATGCGCAAGCAGCTAATTGCCGCTGGCTCGCCGTGCGATATCGTGATCGCCCCGGGCATGTGGCATGCATATCTGTTGTACTGCCTGCGGGAAACAAAGAGGGACATGGCAAAGCTGATTACCTTCCTCTGGGAGCGCACCGCATGAACGAGAGCTGGATCCGTCTTGATAACGCGGCAAAAATCTATCCCGCCTCTGCCAACCGCAACTGGCACGCGCTGTTTCGCCTTTCGGCCACGCTCACAGAGCCTGTGGACGCCGCGATCCTGCAAAGGACGATCATGCGGCTGGAGCCGCGGTTTCCGACATTTTTTATGCGTCTCAAACGCGGCATGTTCTGGTATTATCTCGAGCGAAACGCCGCTGATGTGCAGGTTCGCGCCGATGGCGCATATCCGTGTGCGCCCATGCGTTTCTCCGAGAACGGCGGGTATTTGTTCCGTGTGCTTGTGTATGACTGCCGCATCGCGGTGGAGTTCTTTCACGCGCTGACAGACGGTACCGGCGGCCTGTGTTTCCTTAAAACCCTTGTTGCCGAGTATCTGACGCTGCGCTACGGCGCCGCAATTCCGCGCGATCAGACCATTTTGGACTGCGACATGCCGCCGGCAAGCGCGGAGATTGAGGACAGCTTTCTCAAGAACATTGGTCCCGTCCATACAAGCCGGCGGGAGCAGGCGGCCTATCACATCACGGGTACGCCGTTTCGCGACAGCTTTGTGCTGCTGACCTCCGGGGTGATGGATGCAAACGCCCTGCACGGACAGGCAAAGGGATACGGTGTATCGGTCACAACGTTTTTGACCGCTGTGCTGATCGAGGCCGCGCAGCGGATTCAGGCCGCGTCCGGCGTGCCGCAGCGCAAGCAAAAACAGGTCAAGATCAATGTGCCGGTCAACCTGCGACAGTTCTTTGACAGCCGTACCGTCCGCAATTTTGCAAGCTATGTCAACCCAGGCATCGATCCGCGCATGGGCGATTACTCGTTTGAGGAGATCATCAAGATCGTCCATCATCATTTCGGCACCGAGGTCACCGAAAAACGACTGTCGGCCAAGTTTACGGCCAATGTGCTGGATGAGCGCAAAACGCTGCTTCGCATCGCGCCCTTGTTTTTGAAGGATCTGGTCATGCGGCTGGTGTTCCTCCGAGCCGGCGACCGTCTGACCACCACCTGCATGTCCAACCTTGGCGTGCAGACGCTGCCACCTGAGATGGCACGTTACGTCAGCCGGATGGATTTCATTCTGGGCCCGCTCGCGGTCAACCGGGTGGCGTGCTCCGCAATCTCCTACAACGGGACTGTGGTGTTTTCGTTCATCCGCACCATTCGCGAGCCGGTGTTTGAGCGCGCGTTTTTCACCGGGCTGATCGAGCACGGCGTCCCCGTCACCATCGAAAGCAACCAATATAATCAGAGGTGAAGCCATGTCCTATTGTGTGCAGTGCGGCGTCAAGCTCGCCGATACCGAAAAGAATTGTCCCCTGTGCGGTACCTCCGTCCACAACCCGAACGTGGAGGTGCCGCCCGCCGCAAAGCCGACCTATCCCGCACAGCCGTTCTCGCCTATCGCCATACGCGCGCAGCGCAATACGGTGCTTCTGATCACGGCGGTGGTTATGCTGATTCCGGTGCTGACGACGCTGATCAGCGATCTGTCCATCTCCGGCTCGGTCACCTGGTCGCGGTATGTGCTGGCCGGTTTTCTGATGGCCTATGCGGGCGTATTTCCGCCGTTCTTGATCCGTCGGCATCCGTTCCGCTTTTCGCTTCTCATCGATACCTGCTGTGTATCCTTGGTGCTGTATGCGATCTGTCGCTGGACGGGCGGCGGTTGGTTTGTTCCGTTTGCGCTGCCGGTGACGCTCACCTTCGCGCTGCTGTTCGGGCTGGCGGCCTTGATCATCCGCCATTCGCCGTGGCAGGTGCTGGTCAACAGCGCCGTTATCATCGCTTCGATAGGGCTGTTTGTGCTGCTTGTGGAGAACATGGTCAATGAGGTGTTTTATCCCGGTCGCATCATCAACTGGTCCCTGTATGTAGTGATTCCGTGCGCGGTGTTTTCCGGCGTGCTTGCGATCATCAACAGCAATAAGGACGTCAAGGACTGGCTGCACAAGAAGCTGTTTTTTTGATAGGGGGTTATCATGACGCGTTGCTTTCGCATCCTGCTGCCGTTGCTGCTTGCGGCGTTGATTCTGGCAGGGCAACCCGCGCCCGCTCGGGCGGAGGGGGAGGAACAGCCCGCCGTGGAGCTGACCAACCGCTGCACCTATACGCGGAGCGGCAAGGGCGACGCCAAGGCCGTGGGCGACAGGTTTGAGGCCTCCGTTGGCACGTTTGAGCCGGGGGAGAGCCTTTTTATCACCTGCGGCGGAAAGGATGCGTTCAGCACGCTGTATCTCACCTGGTACGATCTGCCCGCGGCCTATACGCTGACGCAGGCGGATGCGGAGGGGCGTATTTTGGAAGAAACGACGGTTGCGCCCCGGCATTATGAGGAGATACAGCCGCTGCTTGCCGACTGTGTGAAGCTGACACTTCGTGTTGACGGCGAGGAGTGGAAGCTGTGCGACGCGCAGGTGTTCGGCGTCGGCGTGCTGCCCGACAAGGTGCGCGCCTGGGAGGATGCCGATGAGGTGGATTTTCTGATTGTGACCACGCATCCGGACGATGAGTGGATCTTTCTTGGCGCGGTGTATCCGATCTACGGCTCGGAGCGCGGGCTTTTGGGCACGATTGTGTATACAACAAATCCTTCGTCCCGGCGGCGGCATGAGGCGCTTGACGGCATGCGCCGCGCTGGGATGACGCTGTATCCGGTCTTTCTCGATTTTCCGGACATCGACCGTTCCGTCCGCGAGGAGCGCGCGGGTGAGTTTTTGCAGGAGGACATCACGCTGGAGCTGGTGCGGACGTACCGCCGGCTGCGGCCGACCGTCGTTGTCACGCAGGATCTGAACGGCGAGTATGGCCATTTTCAGCATTGCATCACCGTTGCCGCCGCTTTGGAGGCGGCCAAGCTTTGCGCGGACCCCGCCTATGATCCGCAGTCTGCGGAGGAGCACGGCGCATGGGAGGTCAAAAAGGTCTATCTGCATCTGTATCCCGAGAACGCCATTGTGCTGGATTGCAGATCCCCGCTGACGTCCTATGACGGCATGAATGCGCTCAGCGTGGCCAAAGCCGCGCTTGCCGCGCACAAGAGTCAGGGGAAGTATTCGTATTCTCCCGGGCTTCAGGAGGACAGCGTGATGAACATCTCGAAGTTCGGCCTTGCCTATACCACGGTCGGGACGGACACGGGCAACGATATGTTCGAGCATATTACCGCCTATGATTACGCAGGCAGCCGCACACCGGAGCCCACAGCGACGCCGGAACCCACAGCGGTGCCAACGTCTACGCCCACGCCCGTCATTACGTCCACGCCTGCTGCGACGCCGACGGCGGAGCCCGCCATGGCCGATGCGCAGGCGGCGGGTCTGCCGGTCTGGCTCATCGTATGTCTTGCGTCGGGCGGCGTGGCCGTCGTCATCGTCCTTGCCGTCGTGCTGTTTCGAAAAAAGCGCAGGGCATAAGCGGGTGACATAGCACGCCGGACGGCGGGCGTTGTCCAAACGGGTTTATTGTGTTATAATACGCCGGCCGGTGTCCGGGCGCACAGGGCGGCGGAGAGCGGGCGGTGTCGCGGCTCGGGGGCGTCACACGCATTGCCGGCGGTTTTGACGGGGAGGAAGGCATGAGGATTATCATTGTTGGGGCGGGCAAGGTCGGTTTCACGGTCGCAAGCCAGTTGGTTCGCGAGGAACACAGCATTACCGTCATCGAAAACAACGAGGATGTGCTTCAGGACGTTTTGAGCGCCATCGACGTCGGAAGCGTGCTCGGAAGCGGTATCAACCGTTCCGCCCTTGCGGAAGCGGGCGCTTCCGAGGCCGATCTGCTGATCGCGCTGACAGGCGATGATGAGCAGAACCTTTTGTGCTGCCTGGCAGCAAAAAAACTCGGCACGAAAAACACCGTTGCGCGCGTGCGCAGGCCGGAATATACCGACATTTTGCCGCTGATCCGCGACGATCTCGGCCTGTCGATGTCCGTCAATCCCGAACGGGCGGCCGCCATGGAGATCGCGCGTATTCTTGAGCTGCCGCTTGCCAAAAAGGTGGAGACATTTGCACAGGGTAAGGTCGAGATGATCGATTATGATGTCGATGCGGACAGTCCCATGTGCGGCAAGCTTGTGCGGGATGTGTTTGCGCGCATGCGCTCGGCGCTGGTCTGCGCGGTGGAGCGCGGCAACAACGTGTTTATTCCGCTTGGAGATTTTCGCTTTGAACAGGGCGACATGATGACGGTCGTGGCGCCGTCGGGCAAGCTGGTTGAGTTTTTTCGGGAATCCGGTATCCGCAAGCAAAGCATCCGGCGCGTCATCATCAGCGGCGGCGGGCGGATCGGCTATTATCTGGCGGAGCAGTTACAGCAGCTGCATATCCATGTGACCATCATCGAACAGAATGAGGCCGTGAGCCAGATGCTGGCGGAACGGCTGCCTTACGCCGAGATCTGTATTGGCGACGGCACCAATCAGGCCACGCTGGAGGAGAACGGCATCGCGACGGCGGATGCATTTTGCTGCTTGACGGGCATCGATGAGGAGAACATTCTTACGGCATTATACGTCCGGCATGCCGCGCCGAGGATCAAAACGGTAACCAAAATCAATCGGGTTGAGCTGGTTCCGGTCGTCCGTCCGCTCGGCATCGGCAGCGTCGTGTCGCCAAAGCTGATCGCGGCTGACCGTGTGGTCAGCTATGTCCGCGCCAAGCAGAACGGCATCGGCAGCGGCGTGCTGACCCTGTACCGGATTGTTGATGACAAGGCCGAGGCGATCGAATTCAGCGTCGGCGCCAACAGCCGGCTGCTCGACGTGCCCATTTATGAGCTGAAGCTCAAGGACAACGTGATCCTGGCAGGGATCAACCGCGGCGGTCGCATCATCTCCCCGCGCGGCAACGATACGTTAAAGATTGGGGACACCGTCATCGTTGTCACCACGCATACGGGCTTTGACGTGTTGGACGACATCATCAGGGGATAGAGATCATGAACAGACGGATGATCGCCTATATCATCGGCGTTGTGATGCTGACCAGCGCGGGGCTGCTGCTGCTGCCCGGCGTGGTTGCCGTCCTGTATCGGGAGTGGCCGCAGCTTTATGCGTTTTTGCTGTCCGCACTGGTGATGGCGGTCATCGGGTTTGTCCTGACACGCATTCGCGTCCGGAAAAAGACCGTCTATTCGCGCGAGGGACTTGTGGCGGTTGCCGCGGGATGGCTCGTGCTCAGCATCGGCGGATCGCTGCCGTTTTTGATCAGCGGCGAGATTCCCTCGTTCATCGACGCGTTCTTTGAAACGGTTTCGGGCTTTACCACAACCGGCGCGAGCATCCTAAGAAACGTCGAGGCGCTGAGCCGGAGCATGCTCTTTTGGCGCAGCTTTACCCATTGGATCGGGGGCATGGGCGTGCTGGTGTTTGTCATTGCCGCGCTTCCGCTTGCCAGCGGCGGCGGCAACATCCACCTGATGCGCGCGGAAAGCCCCGGGCCGGACGTGTCCAAGCTCGTCCCAACCTCGCGTGGGACGGCGCTAAGGCTGTATTCGATCTATTTTGCGATCACGGCGCTGGAGGTCATCGTTTTGCTGCTGTGCGGCAACGATCTGTTTGATTCGCTAACCGTTTCCTTCGGCACGGCGGGCACCGGCGGCTTTGCCATCTGGAATACCTCCATGGCTGGCGCCAACATCGCCACCCAGATCACGGTGACCGTGTTTATGACGGCGTTCGGGGTGAATTTCAGCTGCTATTATTTGCTGTTTTCCGGCAGATTCCGAGATTTTTTCCGCAATGAGGAGCTTAGAGCGTATCTTTGCATCCTGCTTGCCGCGATCCTGCTGATCACGGTCAACATCCGCAACATGTATCCGACCTTCGGCGAGACGCTGCGCACGGCGGCGTTTCAGGCGTCAAGCGTCATGACCACGACCGGTTATACCACGGTGGATTTCAATGCGTGGCCGGAGCTGTCGCGGATGATCATGATCTTGATCATGTGCATAGGCGCGTGTGTCGGCAGCACCGGCGGCGGCATCAAGGTCGCGCGCATCGTGATCCTCGCCAAGGAGGCCTTTCGCCAGCTTAAACGCGCAATTACGCCCGCGCGCGTGGAGACGGTGCGGTTCAACGGCAAGCCGGTCGGCAGCGCCATGATCACCGGCATTACGTCGTTTTTCCTTCTGTACATGATGGTGTTTGTAGCGTCGGTGCTGCTGCTGTCGTTGGATACCAAGGATACGGTCAGCAATATTTCCGGCGTCATCGCCACGCTCAACAACATCGGCCCCGGCTTGCAGATCGTAGGCGCTGCGGGCAACTATGCCGATTACAGCGTGCTGTCCAAGCTGGTGTTTATTTTTGACATGCTTGCTGGCCGGCTGGAGATTTTGCCGATCCTTGCCCTGGCCACCAGACGCACCTGGCACGACTGAGCCCCGCTTCGATAGAATAAACCCGTTCGCATGCCGGACGGGTTTTTTTCTGTGCTTGACAGCAAACACGGGCGCATGTCATACTTTTTTTGTTGCAATGTTGAATGAAGGAGGGCGCCGTCATGATCACGCCGATCCCCAAGGAGTTTGCCGCGCTGCCCGGCGCGCTCGTGCTGCCCGTGGAGTGCGGGCTGTGGCTTGATCCGGCATTCGGCGCGGATGCGTCGGTGCTGTCGGCCTGTCTGGGTACCTCCCCGGCTGATATGCCGTCGGCCGCCGTGCGGGTTACCATGGATGCGTCGCTGCCGCCGGAGGGATATGCCTGGGAGGTTTTGGAGGATGGCGCGCGCGGCGCGGCCGCCGATCTTCCAGGCGCGGTACACGCGCTGTTTGCGCTTTTGCAGCTCGGGGACGGCTCCCGCCGGCTCCCGTGCTGCCGCATCAAGGACGCGCCGCGCTTTCCGCAGCGCGGGCTGTCGATCGATGTCTGCCGCCATTTTTTCGGAACGGACACGATCAAAAGGCTCATCGATCTGATGGCGCTGTACCGCATGAACCGGCTGCATCTGCATCTGTCGGACGATCAGGGCTTCCGCGTGGAGAGCCGGCGTTTTCCGCTGCTCAACACGGTGGGCGCCTATCGAAGGAGCAGCGACGTCAAGCGCGGCCGCGGTCTTGAGGCGGACGGCGTGCCGCACGGCGGATACTATACGCAGGAGGAGATCCGCATGCTGGTGGGCTATGCCGCCGCGCGCGGAATCGACGTCGTGCCCGAGCTGGATATCCCCGGCCATGCACTGGCCATGATCGCCGCATATCCCGCGCTTTCCTGCCGGGGTGAGGCGGTCGAGGTCACGGGCAGCTATGGCGTGCGTGATTTCTCCGCCACGATTCTCTGCGCCGGCAAGGATGAGACGCTTGCATTCCTCTTTGCGTTGCTTGAGGAATGGGCGCAGCTGTTCCCCGGGCAAACGTTTCATCTCGGCGGGGATGAGGCCGTCAAGACCGAGTGGGCGCGCTGCCCGCGTTGCCGGGAGCGAAAGCGCGCGCTGGGTCTTTCAAGCGATCGGGAGTTGCAGGGCTGGCTGTTGAAAAAATGTGCCGCGCATCTTCGGACGCTCGGAAAACGCGTCGTCTGCTGGAACGACGCTCTGGCAGACACGCTGCCCGCGGACGTCGTTTGCCAGCATTGGACGCCCGGTGCGCATCAGTTGCGACGCACGCTGCGGGAGCTCAATGCGGGGCGTGATACCGTCTTTTCCCCGTTTTTGCATTATTATTTCGATTATCCCTACGCCATGACGTCGCTCAAAAAGGTATATCGGTACCGCGTCGTGCCGCGCGGCGTGCGCGCGGAGGCAAAGGGGCATGTTCTGGGCGTGGAAGCATGTATCTGGACCGAGTGGATTGCGGATGCGGACAGGCTCTTTTATCAGCTTCTGCCGCGTCTGGCCGCCGTTGCGGAGGCGGGATGGAGCATGCCCGAGCGCCGCAGCTATGCGGATTTTGTGCAGCGGCTGCCGCTGCAATACCGGCTGTATGAGCGGCTTGGGCTTGCCTATCGCGCAGACGCGGCGCGGACGGTCCGCCTTGGCAAACGCATCTTGCGCACCGCCGCATTTGCATGTCGCGATGCGGATATCGAGCGCCGCCGCGGGGACGGGCTGCCCCGCTGAGCCGCCGTCCGGCGCCGTTTTTGCGGACAAAAAACCCGCTGCCCGGGTCAGACCCCGGACGGCGGGTACGGTTGCATACGGCCAATGGCGCAGAGGTTACAGCGTGCGCACATGCGCGGGGTCGCGCGGCTCCTTCCCGATGATGGCGTCATAAAACGCGTTGAAATTATAGTTGCCCAGCGGGGAATAGACCGAAAACACCACGTTTTCAAATTGGTACGCCAGCTTATTTTCGATCAGCGCCTGTTGAAAATATCCGGCGACCGTTTTTGCATCGTGGCGGAACGCGCCGCAGCCCCACGCCCCAAGGATGATGGACGGATAACCGTGCGCGGCAGCAGCCAGAAGCAGGTTCTCCACCCGGCGCTGCATCACCTGGTCAATCTGCGCCTGCGGCAGCATGCCCGCCTCGCCGTCCAGATCAAGGGCGGGGGCGGAGATCACCGCGGTCGTCGTCACGCGCGGCGTCAGACGGTATCTCATGTCGCGGAAGATCGTCACATACGGCGACAGCAACAGGTAGTCGGAGCCCTCGGGCGAAAGATGCTCCTCGTTGTAGCGGTACATCTCCTCCGCGGCGGGGCTGGACAGCGACGCATAAAGCGTGCTGCGGCGGCACAGGGTTTCCTCCTGCGCTATCGCACCGTACAGATATCCGCCGCCCGGATGATAGGCGTTGGCAAAATTCAGCACCAGCGCGCGCGTACCGTGCGGCAGCACCCGAAGCGCCTCAAAGCTGTCTTCGCGGATGACGCGCAGGCACGGCTTCTGACAGCGCGCCACGGGATTATGCAAAAAAGCCTCCCGATTGGCGGCCGTCTCTGCGGGCGTGACGACGATGACCTTTCCGCATGCTTTCGCGGCCTGTCGCGCGGCGGCCTCGTCGGCGTCCGGCAGAAAAGCGCCGGTTTCTATCAGCCCCAGGTTCTCCCTGGCAATCTGTTGTAACGTTTGTCGATTCATATAAAACTTTATACCACACTCCGCATGCCGATGTAAACAGTCCCGACAAAAATGTTTGCGCATTTCGGGAAAGCATGGCGTCACAACCGCTTTGAATATGGTAAAATGATGCAATGAGGTGGCGAAGAAGGATGCGAATCATGAGAATGCGAAACAAGGTGCTTCTGGCGGCATGGCTCGTTCTGGCGGCGGCGGCATGCACGCTGTATCTTTGCCGCGACGCAGTTCTGGAGCGGCAGCGCGCAAACGCGATGGAGCTGGTGCTTGCTGCGCTTGCCGACGGGATGAACGGCGTGACGGTGCCGTCGGATGCGCTGCCCGTGTGGGAGGAAACCAATGCTTTGGATGGCCCGCTGCTGACAGAGGATGCAAAAGCGGTTTTAGACGCGGCCGAGGCGAAGGAGACGACGGGCGACGGGGACGCATTGCTGCGCATATGGGGCAAACTGGAGATCCCGGTGATCGACTGCTGCCTGCCGGTGTATGACGGAGCGGATGCGGTGGCGCTGCGCTTTGGCGCGGGGCTTGCGCGGGTGCCGGATACGGATATTTCGGTCATATTCGCCTATCACAGCGGCACGGACGGGCGTCTGTTCTCCCAGCTGTCGGCCCTGTCTGCGGGCGACGGCGTGCTGTTGACGCCCTACGACGGTATGCGCACCGCGTACCGGGTTGCGGCGGTGCATCTGCTTCGCAGTGAGTCGCTCCAAAAGGAGCTGGCGTTCCCGCCGGAGGACGCCGCGTTTGTACTGATCGCCAACCATCCAAGCGGCAGCTGTGCCTACCGCATGGCGGTCTGGCTGTCGCCGGCCTGATGAAGCATGGTTCGGGCATCCGCTGCCTTGGCGCAGGGATCGGCGCTCATTGCGGTTTATGTTACAAATAAGCGGCGGGGAAAAACCCCGCCGCTCTTTTCTGCCTTATTGACGCCGCTTATGCGTCGCTGGCGGCGTTCCGCCGCTCGATCTCATCGAGCATCCGGTCGTAATAGTCCTCGTCGATAATGAATTTCTTGCGCTGAATGTACAGCGAAATCAGCAGCAGCACGATCGGCACCAGCGTCACCGCGATGCGCAGCCAGATGCGCATGGCAAGCGTGCCCTTGTCGCGGAAGTTCAGATTGGCCGCGCTCTCCTGTCCGCTTGTCAGGTCGCCGACCTCCAGCCCGAGTGCATCCGTCTCGCTTTCCAGCACAGAGGGATCGACCTCGGACAGCCTGCCAAGCTCCGCCGTCTGTCCCTCCGCGTCCGTCGTGATGATCATGGCGTCGCGCAGAGCGGGGACGTAGCTTGCGTCCAGCTGATATTTGTTCATCACGTCATCCGCGTCGATTTGTGCGGTGACCGCAGCTGCCGCCATTTCATAGGCCTCCGTGCCGTATTGGGCATCGCCGAACGCGGAGGTGTAAGCCTGCACCTGCTCGATATAATAGACCTTCTGGGCGTTTGATTCGATCTTGGCGAAATAATCACGCTGGGTTTCCAGCGCGCTGATCGACTGGGACAGGGCAAACGTGCCGGAGATGGTCAGCACCAGCGTGATGATCAGCGTGTGCATGGCGGCGGCAAACTTGGCCATGAAGGGGCGCAGGGTGGAGACCACGGCCTCGTTGCGCTCGCCAAACTTGTAATCGTTATATTCGACACAGTTGGTCATGTTGACGATCGACGCCATGTAGAACAGCGACTGCCCGCAGGAGATCAGCACGCAGAACAGGCACAGCATGACGATGCTGAACGGGAACAGGCTCGACCAGCCCATCAGCGCAAGCGCCGCATAGCCCGCGATGGCTACGATGATGCTGGCAAGCTGCAGCTTCTTGCGTCCAAGCCGGTTGACCAGCGCCGGATACAGGGCGTTGACCAGAACGCTTGTGATGCCGTAGGCACAGACGACGTAGAAATACAGCGTGCCGTTGTAGCCGATTTCCATGTACAGAAGGTTTGCGGCCAACGCGGTCAAAAGCGCGCTGCCAATGTTGTAAAACAGCTGCGACAGCGTCATCCACAGAATCTGATCGTTGCGGATGATCGTCTTCCACATTTTTTTGAGCGAGATCTTTTCGGCGTTCTCGACGCGCGGCCGCGGCGGCTCCTTGACGCCGACGGAGGTCATCACCTGGCTGCCGATGAACACCAGCGCGATGACGATGGCGACCATCCGATATCCCTGACGCATATCGCCGACCGTCACCATGGGGATGACGCCCTGCGCGATGATGGCGCCGACGCCCGCAAACAGAACCGTCAGCGTCGTGACGGTGTTGCGCTCGTTTTTGACGCTGGACAGGCTCGGCAGCATGGACCAGTAGCCGATGTCGTTCATGGTAAAGGTTGATTCCCACAGCAGATACATGATGCTCATGAATATCACGAACCGCCAGCCGGGGATCGACTGGATGTTGAACATGGCGATAATGACAAGGCCGCAGGTGATCGCGCCGATCAGGATCCACGGTTTGAACTTGCCCCAGCGCATGTGCGAGCCCTCAATGATGGCGCCCATCATCGGGTCGTTGATGGCGTCCCAGATGCGTCCGCCCACGCCGATGATCAGGCTCAGCGTCGTAAACTGCGCCAGCGTCAGAGATACGCCAAACTGGATGTACGTCAACAGGAAGGATGCGATCAGCTGATAGACCATGTCGCGGCCGATGCCGCTGGTGGTAAACAGCCATTTGTTGCGCCGAAAGGTCTTGCGCCGCTGCAGCTCCTGCTCGGAAATTGTCTGCATGCCGTCCGTGCTCTCACTCATATGCCCTTATCCCCTCTATTCTGTTTTTTATCACGCCGCGGAACCTGCGTCCGCAGGATTTGACAGTACAATGCGGGAAATGCCCCCCGGAAAAGTTCGAATTCAGCATATCACAATCGCGGCGGGGATGCAATTACCAATCGGCAGCCGCAAACAGCGCCGCCGATAAAGAAGGGGGGCTCTGTTATTTTATGCGCGGATTCCCTTCCTTACCGCAGCCGCCTGCATACGGGCAGCCCGAGCAGGAGGAGCCGGGGGAACAGGCGCCGGAGGAGGAGCCGCAGCATCCGCCGCCGCGCTTTTTCCTGCGGCGCAGATAGCGGATGCTGGCCGCCGCCGCGGCAAGCAGCAGCGCGATAAGCGCGATATCCCATCCGTTCACAGCAGCAGCCCTCCGATCTGATAGACAAGCGTCGCAACGATCCAGGCAACAAGGCACTGTCCCGCCACAACGACGGGCGTCGCCCAGCTGCCGCCCCATTCACGCCGCAATGCGGCGACGGCCGCCGCGCAGGGCGTGTACAGCAGCGTAAACAGCAGATAGCTGACCGCGGCCAGCGTCGTGAACATGCCGGGCAGCACCGAAGAAAGCGCTGCCACGCCTGAACCGGTCAACACCGCAAGCGTCCCCACCACAGCCTCCTTTGCGGTGAACCCGCTGATCAGCGCGGTCACGGCGCGCCAGTCCGCAAAGCCCGCAGGCGCAAACGCCGGAGCAAGGAAGCGACCGATCATGGCAAGCAGACTGTCCGCGCTGTCCGACACGACATTCAGGCGCGTGTCAAAGGTCTGCAAAAACCAGATGACGACCGTTGCCAGAAAGATCACGGTGAAGGCGCGGGTTAAAAAATCCTTCGCCTTGTCCCACAGCAGAAGAAGCACGTTCTTCGGCCGCGGCATGCGATAGGGCGGCAACTCCATCACAAAGGGGATCGGCTGCCCGCGGAACGCCGTTCCCTTTAGGATCAGCGCCGCCAATACGGCCAGCAGGATGCCTGCAAGATACAGCCCCGTCATCACAAGCGCCGCATACGCGGGGAAAAAGGCCGCCGCAAACACCGCATAAATCGGAAGCTTGGCCGAGCAGCTCATGAACGGTACCAGCAGCATCGTCATGCGCCGGTCGCGGTCGGACGAGAGCGTGCGCGTGGCCATCAGCGCGGGAACCGAGCAGCCAAAGCCGATCAGCATCGGCACAAAGCTGCGCCCCGACAGCCCCAGATGCCGAAGCGGGCGATCCATCACAAAGGCGACCCGCGCCATATAGCCCGTGTCCTCCAACAGCGACAGGAAAAAGAACAGCGTCACGATGATCGGCAAAAAGCTCAGCACGCTGCCGACGCCCGCAAACACGCCGTCGATCAGCAGACTGTGCACGACCGGGTTGATGCCGTAGGCGGTCAGTCCGCGGTCAACAACCGCCGTCAGTGCGTCGATGCCGGACGCCATCAGGTCGGAAAGCCCGCTGCCTATCACATGAAAGGTCAGATAGAACACCAGCGACATCACCAGCAGAAAAACGGGAAACGCGGTGTACTTTCCGGTCAAAATCCGGTCGATGCCCTCGCTGCGCCGTTCGGCGCGGCTGGCCTTGGGCCGCGTGACGGAGAGGGATACGGCGCCGTCGATAAACGCATACCGCATGTCGGTGATGGCTTCGCGGCGATCCGTTTGCGTCTCTCCTTCCATTTCAAGGACGCTGTGCTCCACCAGCTCCTTTTCGTTGCCGCTGAGGCCAAGCTCATTGGAAAAGGCGTCGTCGCCCCAGATCAGCCGGCCGGCGGCATACCGCGGCGAAAGCCCCGCACGCGCCGCATGATCCTCGATCACATGCGCGACCGCATGCAGGCAGCGATGCACCGCGCCGCCGCAGAAATCCTGCACGGCGGGCAGGGTGCGGCGCCTTGCGGTCTTCTCCGCACGCTCGATCAGCTCGCTGATGCCCGCGCCGGTTGCGGCGCTGATCGGCACCACGGGTACGCCCAGCGTGGCGGAAAGCATCGCCACATCGACAGAGCCGTTGTTCTTCGCCATTTCGTCCATCATATTCAGCGCGACCACCATCGGCAGCCGCAGCTCCAGCAGCTGCAGCGTCAGATACAGGTTCCGCTCGATGTTGGTTGCGTCCACAATGTTGATGATCGCGTCCGGCGCGTCCGACAGCAGATAGTCGCGCGCCACGGCCTCCTCGCCTGTGTAGGGCGTCAGAGAGTAGATCCCGGGCAGATCGGTCACAAGCAAATCGCGCCGGTTGCGGATCATGCCGCGTTTTTGCTCCACGGTGACGCCGGGAAAGTTGCCCACATGCTGATTGCTGCCGGTCAGCGCGTTAAACAGGGTCGTTTTGCCGCAGTTTTGATTGCCGGCAAGCGCCAAGGTCAACATCCGCCGCGCGGCGCCTTCCTGCCTGGCCTGTTGTACGCGGGGGTCCTCAGCTCGGGCGTGTCCGCGTTTTCCCGGCTTGCCGGGCCGTGGCGAGGGGTTGTGGCTGCGCCCCGTGTGCGCGCGGCCATCCGGTGCCTCGCCACGCCCAGACGCATCCGCTTCCCGCGGCTCCCAGCGCTTATCCGCCCCGTCGGCCGGATAAGTGCCGTCAGCTACAGCCGCCGCGTCCTTCTCCGCGCCCGCGCTGTCTGCAAGCTCGATCCGCTGCGCATCCTCTCCGCGCAGGGTCAGCGTGTATCCCCGAACCGTGAGCTCGAGCGGATCGCCGAGCGGCGCCGCCTTTCGGAGCGTGATCCGCGTGCCGCGCGTCAGCCCCATCTCAAGCAGCCGCGCACGCAGCGCACCGTCGCCACCCACATGCGCAATGACTGCGCTTTGTCCGATCCTCAGCTCCTTCGGTGTCATCCTCATTCCCTCCTCGTGTGTTAGGGCAAGCTAACTCATTCGACAATAAGTTAGCACAACCTAACAATATTGTCAACAACAAGGTTCAGGTGGTTGCGGGCATTGCCGATTTGTGCTATATTGTCAGTAAAATATCGGGAAAGAGGATGCGGACGCATGGTGGTCAAGGAAGCGGCTGAGATGTATCTGGAGACGATCCTGCTCCTTTCCAGGGAACAGTCAAAGGTTCGCGCGGTGGATGTGGCAAGGCGCATGGGCTATTCGCGGCCGACCGTCAGCGCGCAGATGAAGCAGTTTCGACAAAACGGCTATGTCTGTGCGGAGGAGGATGGCAGCCTGCTTTTGACGGAGCACGGGCGCGCCGTGGCGGAGCGCATGTATGAGCGTCACCGTGTGATCTCACGGCTGCTGATCGGCCTTGGCGTGAACGAACAGACCGCCTTTGCAGATGCCTGCCGGATGGAGCATTATATCAGCGAGGAAACCTTTCAAAAGCTCCGGCAGCATGTGGAGCAGCTGAACGCCGCCCGGCCGGAATGACGGTTCTTCGCGCGTTTGCCGGCGATCGCTTGCGTTCCCACCGGATTTTCGCTTGCATGTGATCCGAAAGGTCACATAAAGTATTCCGATATCCGTTGATCTTTGTGAAAAAGGATGTGCCCGGATGAAACATCCAAAGCTGATACGAACGCTGGTGATCCTGGGATTTGTTGCGGCAGCCGCGACGCTTGTCTATTTTGCGTTTGTTGCCACCATGCCGGATCTTTGGCCGATCTTAAAAAGCGGCGACGAGCAGCAGATAGAGCAGTATTTAAGGAACAGCGACCGCAATGCCGGCATGTTCTTCGTCGCCTTGCTGCAAATGGTACAGGTGCTGTCCGTGGTGCTGCCTGGCGCGCCCATTCAGATCGCGGCAGGCATCGTGTACGGCGTATGGCGCAGCTTTTTGCTGTGCTGGCTGTCGTCGGTTGCGGCTAATGCGCTCGTCTTTGGGCTATCGCGAAAGCTCGGAAGCAGGCTGGATCGCTGGCTGCCCGTTGAGCGCCGCCGCTCCCGTCTGGATGCGCTGAAACGATCGCAGTCCGCCGGGTATATGACCGTCATGGCCTGCTTGATTCCCGTGCTGCCCAACGGCATCATCCCCCACATCATGTCGCGCACGGAGATTGTCTGGTGGAAGTTCACGCTGGCGATGGCGGGCGGCAGTGCGTTTCCTGTGTTCATGCTCTGCGCAATGGGCAACCGCATTCTGCACGGCGATTATTTGCTTGCGGTCCTGCTGTGCGCGGGTTTGTTCGCGGTGGTCATCGCATTGTATCTTCTCCAGCCGCGGCTTGCCGCGCTGGTGCGGCGTCTGCGCACGCTGCGTGCACGGCCGGATGAGACGGGCACGCCGCCCTCCGTGCTGTAACCCGGGGGGACGCCTTTTCCCGCTTTTGCCGTTAGATGCTTGTGCGGACGCGTGATATCTGATAATATATAGTTGTATGATCCGAGACGGTGCGGACTAATTTTTACGGGGGAGGCACGGCATGACGCAGCTTCTGTTTGCTGAGATCAACATGATCAGCGCGGCCGTTTTGCTGCTGCTGTTTTTCAACCGGGCCAACATCGGCCACCGACAGCCGGATCAGCGGCTGTTTGACCGCATTCTGTGGGCGACGTTTGCAATGCTCGTGCTGGACTCCGCCATGTGGCTGCTTGATGGCCGGACGGAGCCGGGCGCGCTGAGCGCAAACCGCGCGGCGACCGTGCTGTATTATGTCTGCACGCCGCTTCCGTGCTATCTGTGGATGCTGTATTGTGATTTTCGCGTTCACGGCAGCAAAAAACGCATGCGGCGGATCGCGAGGTTCGGCGTCATTCCGATGGCGGTCAACGCCGCGCTGGCCGTGGCGTCGCTGTACGCGCCAATCTTTTTCACCGTCGGCGATGACAACGTGTATGCGCGTGCGCCGCTGTTCTTTATTCATGCGCTGCTGGCCTACACATATTTTGCGTTTGTTACCGCCGGCACGATCCTTGAGGCGTACCGCGCACCCCGCTATCGGCGGACGGAGCTGGTGTTCCTTGCCCTGTTTCCGCTGCCCCCGCTCATCGGCAGCGTGCTGCAAACGATCTTTTTCGGGACGTCGCTGACATGGGTTCTGACGGCGCTGTCGCTGCTTGTGATCTATCTCAACGTGCAGAACCTCAAGATATCGCACGATTCGCTGACCGGCACCAACAACCGCCGCCGCTTTTATGCATATCTCGAATCCAGGATTCGCCAGCCCGTGGCGGACCGGACGCTGTATGCACTGGTGATCGACATCGATTCGTTCAAGCGTGTCAACGATGTGTTTGGCCATGTCGAGGGCGATGCGGCGCTCAAGCAAACGGCAGAGCTGCTCAAGCAGGTCTGCGGTCGCAGAAAATGCTTCTTGGCGCGTATTGGCGGGGATGAGTTTGCGATTCTGACGGAGGCTGCGTCCGATGCGGAGGTGCAAGAGGTCGTAGGCGAGATCGACGCCGTTTTTGACCGGGAGAACGCGCAATCGGATAAGGGCTATCGGCTGACCGTCAGCACGGGCGTGGCCAGGTATGACGCCAAAGCGCACGCCTCGCCCACCCAGCTTGTTGCCGCGGCGGATGCGGACATGTATCGGCGGAAAAAGAGCAAGGCGGCGTCCGTGCCGCAGAAAAAATAGCCGAGGAGGGAACGAACGAGATGGAGAACGGCGATTGGCGCTTGACCATCCGTGCTTACTGCGGTCGGGATCGCGTATTCGGGCCGGGCGTGGCCGAGCTTTTGGAGGGGGTGGAGGAGCTGCATTCGCTCCGCGCCGCGACCAAGCGCATGGATATGTCCTATTCCAAGGCGTGGCGCATCGTCGGAAACGCCGAGCGCGCGCTGGGCTTTCCCCTGCTGGACACCCGCGCGGGCGGCAGGGACGGCGGCGGCGCCGCGCTGACGGATCAGGCGCGCAAGCTCGTCGTCGCATACCGCGCGTTTTCCAAGGATGTGGACGGCTATGCCCATGCCGTCGCCAACCGATATTTTATGGGAATCTGGGAGGAACAGAATGAAGTTTTATAAGGTTCACGGTCTCGGCAACGATTTTCTTTTGATCGACAATCGCGCCAGCCTTGCGGTGGATTGGCCCGCGTTTGCGCGGCGGGTCTGTAAACGGCGCGCGTCCGTCGGCGCGGACGGCGTGCTTTTGATCGAAAACTCCGATCAGGCGGATGTGCGCATGCGGATCTACAATGCGGATGGCAGCGAGGCCGAGATGTGCGGCAACGGCATCCGCTGCTTTGCCAAGTTTGCGTTTGAACACGGCATCGTAAAAACCCCGGCTTTCACGGTCGAAACCCTTGCCGGGATCAAGCGTCCGCTGTGCCTGACGGACAATGGCCGGGTCGTCGCCGTGCGCGTGGACATGGGCGAGCCGCTGACCGATTGCAGCGAGATCCCCGTCGCAGGCGAAGGCAAGCCCATCGGCCGCACGCTGCGCCTTGACGGGCAGGAGATCGTCTTTACCTCCGTGCTGGTCGGCGTGCCGCATACGATGGTGTTTGTTGACGACGTTCTGCATACCGACGTGGCGGGGCTTGGAAACAAGATCGAGCATGCGCCCGAGTTTCCCCGGCGCACCAATGTCAATTTTGTACAGGTTGTGGATCGCGGGCATGTCATCGTCCGCACTTGGGAGCGCGGCTGCGGCTGCACGCTGGCGTGCGGCACGGGCGCTTCGTCCACACTGGTCGCCTGCGTGGAGAACGGCGTTACGGATCGGAAGATCGATGTTTCTTTGGAGCTGGGTCACCTGACCATCGAATGGGCGGAGGACAATCATGTCTACATGACCGGCCCCGCCGAGATCGTTTTTGAGAGCGAGATCGAGGCCTAGCCCCGCGGGTTATCTGGATACAGGCAAAGCGCGCACCGACCTTTTGGCGGATGCGCGCTTTTGTTTGGCTTGTTTGTTCGCTGCTTGTCAGATGACCGCTACGGCCTCGATCTCGACGCGCGCATCCTTCGGCAGACGGGCGACCTCCACGGCGGCACGCGCCGGCGCATCCTCGGAAAAATACGTCGCGTATGCTTGGTTCATCGCGGCAAACTCGTTCATGTCCTTCAAAAACACGGTCGTTTTGACGATGCTTTTCGCGTTTCCGCCTGCGGCGGCGACCACCGCGAGTACATTTTTCAGGGACTGATGCGTCTGGCTTTCGATATCGCTGCCCGCAAACACGCCCGTGGCGGGGTCAATCGGCAGCTGCCCGGATACGAATACCAGCGTGCCCTGTGCCTTAACGCCCTGCGCATACGGCCCGATCGCCGCCGGCGCGCCATTGGTCTCTACACGGATTTTTGTCATTTCTGTTCTCCTTCCGCGGCGAGAGCTGTCAGCGCGTCGCCCGTGATGCGATAGGTGGTCCATTCGTTCATGGGTTCTGCGCCCATAGACCGGTAAAACCGGATGGACGGCTCGTTCCAGTCCAGACACCACCACTCAAAGCGGCCAAGCCCGCGTTCCACCGCGATGGCAGCCAGTTTCTTGAACAGCGCCGTGCCGTAGCCGTTGCCGCGGTATTCCGGCAGCACGCACAGATCCTCCAAATACAGTCCGGAACGACCGAGAAACGTCGAAAAATTGTGAAAGAACAGCGCAAAGCCCACTGGCTCCTCGTTTACATACGCAAACAGAACCTCCGCGCGTCCCTTTTCAAATATCCATTCGTGCAGCAGCGCTTCCGTCGCCACAACCTCGTCCAACATCTTTTCATACTCTGCAAGGGTTCGGACAAACGAAAGGATCAGCCCCTCGTCACCCGGCTCGGCAAAGCGGAACGTCACTTGATTTTTTGACATATGCATCCTCCCGCGTGATTTTCTTTAGTATATCAGATTTTTCGGTATGGAGCAAAGCCCTTTTGTTTGCGGGGGGAACCGCTTTGCAGTACAATCCGCCACCGCGGAAGAAAAGACAGGGAACGGAAAAGGAACAGGGACATGCGCCCTGCTCCTTTTTTGTTGCGTATGGGTCGGGTTATTTGAGCATGACAATCCGCGCGCCGTCCGCAAGCGGCTCCGTAAGATCCGGGTTCATCCGCCGGATCGCGGAAAGGGGAAGACGAAAACGCTTTCCGACGGAGAACAGCGTTTCCCCGGCGTCGGCAAAATACAGCAGAATCCCGGAAGGTGTTTCCTCCGGCGGCGCCGGCATAAGCTCTGAGGTATAGGTAACGGCTTCCTCCTGATAGCATTCGCCGCTGAGCAGCACCGACAGCTGCACATCCAGCACGCGCCCGCTTCCCGCTGCCTGCGCGCTCTGCACCGTAAGCCGCGGAATCAGCATCGTTGCGTTGCCAACCGAAGCGGGAATGCTGACGGGAACCGGCTCGGTAAAGCTGTGATACAGCCCGCCGTCGCAGCGATACAGCACCGTCACCAGCAGGATTCCGTCCACCTCGGCCGTGCCGTTCTCAACCGACCAACCCGTCACGGCGGCGCTTGCCCGCACGCAGATGGGGATATACGCCTCTGGCAGATGTTCCGGGACATGCAGCTGCTCGCGCACAAGCTCGCGCTTGGCGATCTCTCCGGCATAACAGGCGCAGGCGGCCTGTTCCTGACGGCAGACAAAGCAGTTTTCGGCGTCGTATGCGTCGATCAGCACCGGCGTCTCTGCGCACAGCGTACCGTACACCGCACACCCGATGGTGGCCTCCACCTCGGCGATGTTGGTTTCGGCGTCGCTTTGCCGGACGCTGAGCTTGACAAGCGTCGCCTGCGTGGACAGCTGCTCCGCGGGCTTGCAGCGCACCGTGCCGGAATAGGCCACCGCGCACGGATGCTCGATCAGGCTTCCGTCCGCATCGACGCACAGCAGTTGCAGATTCAGCGCGCCGTCCGCCGACGCGCCGTCGCCCGCGGGCACGGTTTCGCGCTGCAGTGGGGTGCCGGTGGCCGAAATCAGCGTCATGCCGCGCGGCAGGGAAACCTCCTCCCGCAGGAGCACCTGCCCTCGCCCTACACACGCCCGCTCCCGGCCGCGCACCACCGCCTGCTGCGTTTCGGCGTTGGTGAGCCCCTCGATGGATGAGATGGCCGCGGCCTGTGTCGGTGCGAACACGGTTATCCGCAGCGAAACCACCGCGCTCAGCCGCAGCCCGCCGTCACTGGCTCTGAGAACACATTCGAGCAGTTCCGCCGCGATCTCGGCCCGGTGCCCGGCAGCCGCACCTTCCGCGTCGATCCGGTGCGTAAATTCGGCCGTGGCCTCGAATGCGGACACCTCGCCCTTTTCATCGGTGATTAGCGGATGCAGCAGCAGCGTACCCGCCGCATCGACGCCGCCGTCCTGACAGACGCCGCTTGTGGCAAGCACTTCCGCGCCTGCAAGCAGCACGGCTGCCGCCGTTCTTCCGTCGGGCAGCGGCACCGAGCAATCCACCCGTGCCTGCGCGCCGGCGGAACATACCAACGTTTCCATGTGCAGGGTCGATCTGGTTATATCCATGGTTGCCTCCTGTTTGTGGCTTTTGCAAAACATTTTATGCATATTTTTGTGGGGTTAGACCCAAAAACTGTGTCATATTTTGACTGGTCTGGTGCATATAATTATATATTTTCCACAAAAAACCGAATTGAAGCGGCACAGATGTTGACAATGTCAACAAAAGTGATATGATGACGAATGGTGGAGAACCATCAAAGCTTTTATGGAGGAATCGTATGAACAGCTACATTGAAAGAGTGTTGGAACAGGTCAAAAGCCGTGACGCCAATGAGCCCGAGTTCCTGCAGACCGTTGAAGAGGTTTTGAAGTCTCTGGAAGTAGTGGTAGGCCAGCACCCGGAATATGAAAAAGCCGGTTTGCTCGAGCGCCTGGTTGAGCCGGAGCGTGTGATCGAGTTCCGCGTCCCCTGGGTGGATGACAACGGTGCCGTGCGCATCAACCGCGGTTTCCGTGTGCAGTTCAACAGCGCGATTGGGCCTTACAAGGGCGGCCTCCGTTTCAACAAGAATGTTAACCTGTCCGTGATGAAGTTCCTGGGCTTTGAGCAGACCTTCAAAAACAGTCTGACCTCGCTGCCGATGGGCGGCGGCAAGGGCGGTTCCGATTTCGATCCCACCGGCCGCAGCGACGCGGAGATCATGCGGTTCTGCCAGTCGTTCATGACTGAGCTGTACCGTCACATCGGCCCGAACGTGGACGTTCCCGCCGGTGATATGGGCGTGGGCGGCCGTGAGATCGGCTATCTGTTCGGCCAGTACAAGCGCATTCGCGGCGCCTATGAGAACGGCGTTCTGACCGGCAAGGCGCTTAGCTTTGGCGGCTCGCTGATCCGTCCCGAGGCGACCGGCTACGGCGCGACGTATTATCTGTGCGAGGTTCTCAAGCACGAGCATGACACGCTTAAGGGCAAGACCGTCGTGGTGTCCGGCTTTGGCAACGTGGCGTGGGGCGTGACCAAGAAGGTCGCAGAGCTTGGCGGCAAGGTCATCACCCTGTCCGGCCCGGATGGCTACATCTATGATCCCGACGGCATCGTCACCGAGGAGAAGATCAATTACATGCTCGAGATGAACGCGTCCCGCCGCAATCGCGTGCAGGATTATGCGGATAAGTTCGGCGTGGCGTTCTTCCCGGGTGAAAAGCCGTTTGGCCGCAAGGCCGATATCGTGATGCCTTGCGCGATGCAGAACGACGTCCGTATGGATTCGGCTGAGAAGATCGTTGCAAACGGCGTCAAGTACTATGTCGAAGTCGCCAACATGCCCACGACCAACGATGCGCTGTATTATCTGTTGGATCAGAAGAACATGATCGTGGCCCCCTCCAAGGCGGTCAACGCGGGCGGCGTGTCCGTCTCCGGCCTTGAGATGAGCCAGAACTCCGAGCGTCTGAGCTGGACGGCCGAAGAGGTCGACGGTCAGCTGCATAAGATCATGACGGCCATCCACGATGCATCCGCAAAGGCGGCTGAGGAGTGCGGTCTGGGCTACAACCTCGTTGCCGGCGCAAACATCGCGGGCTTTAAGAAGGTTGCCGACGCCATGATGGCACAGGGCATCGTCTAAATTACGCTTATCGAGCGAATTCGTTTCTTCACAGGACGGCTTCGGGGGCTCCCCGGAGCCGTCTTTGTATCGCGGCGCTCGCTTCTTTATAGGCGCGCGCCGTATTTTGTGGCATAACAAAAAACATGCGCGGCACACTGTCCGCGCATGATGATCACCTTAACGGTTGCGTGCAAATATCTTTTACCCGTGCGCCGCGGGTTTTGACCACGGCAGAGACGGAAAAAAGGCTGTTTGCGGCGCCGGCGAAGGACTACTTTATCATGGTCTGCCCGCCCATATACGGCTGAAGCGGCGCGGGGATGCGCACCGTGCCGTCGGAGGAAAGATTGTTCTCTAAAAACGCAATCAACATGCGCGGCGGGGCCACGACGGTGTTGTTGAGGGTATGCGGGAAGTAGTTGCCCGTTTCCTTATTTTTAACACGGATGCCAAGCCGCCGCGCCTGCGCGTCGCCGAGGTTTGAGCAGCTGCCGACCTCAAAATATTTCTGCTGGCGGGGAGACCATGCCTCGACGTCCACGCTCTTGATCTTCAGATCCGCCAGATCCCCTGAGCAGCATTCGAGCGTGCGCACCGGGATGTCCAGCGAGCGGAAAAACTCCACCGAGCTTTGGAGCATTGTGCGGAACATGTCGCGGCTGTCCTCGGGGCGTGTGATGGCGATCATTTCCTGCTTTTCAAACTGGTGGATACGGTACACCCCGCGCTCCTCGATGCCGTGTGCGCCGACCTCCTTGCGGAAGCAGGGGGAATAGCTGGTCAGTTTCATCGGCAGAACGCTCTCTTCCAAAAAGGTGTCGATAAACCGGCCGATCATCGAATGCTCGCTCGTGCCGATCAGGTACAGATCCTCACCCTCGATCTTGTACATCATGTTTTCCATCTCGGTAAAGCTCATCACGCCGGTGACCACGTCGCCGCGGATCATGAACGGCGGGATGCAATAGGTAAAGCCGCGCCCAATCATGAATTCCCGCGCATAGGACAGGATGGAGGAATGCAGCCTCGCAATATCGCCTGTCAGATAGTAGAAGCCGTTGCCGCTGACCTTTCTGGCGCTGTCCAGATCAATCCCCGCCAGCTTTTCCATAATGTCCACATGATACGGGATTGGATAGTCCGGCACCGCGGGCTCACCGAAGCGCTCGATCTCCACATTCTCCGAGTCGTCGCGGCCGATGGGCACGTCGGGATCGATCAGGTTTGGTATGACGAGCATCCGGCTGCGGATCTCCTCCTGCAGCGCGGTCTCCCGCTCGGCAAGCCTAGCCATTTCGTCGGCAAATGCGCCGACCTTCTTTTTCGCTTCCTCAGCCTGCTCCCTTTCGCCGCGGGCCATCATGCCGCCGATGCTTTTGGAGATCACGTTGCGCTGGTTGCGCAATGCGTCCGCCCGCTGCACCGTCTCGCGATATTCCGCATCGAGGGACAGCACTTCGTCCACAAGGGGCAGCTTGGCCTCCTGAAACTTCTTTTTGATGTTTTCCCTGACCCTGTCGGGCTCCTGCCGAAGCAGTCGGATATCGATCATGTTATATTACATCCTTTCCGGGGCGGAAAGCCCGATCAAATACAGTCCGTTTCTGATGACCTGCCGCGCCGCGTCGCACAGTGCAAGCCGCGCGTTCCTCACGGCGGGATCATCGGCCATGATGCGCTGTTCGTAATAGAATTTGTTGAACGCCGCGCACACGGCGATCACCTGCCGGGACACAAGGTATGGCTCATATTTCTCAGCGGCGGATATCACCGCGTCCGGGAAGGCCTGCATTGCCCGAAGCAGCGCCGCCGCGAACGGATCGTCCAGCTTGCCAACGTCGATCTGCGTCTTGTCATAGCCGCCAGCCTTCCGCAGCACGGAGCAGGCGCGCGCATGCGTATACTGCGCGTAGGGGCCCGTTTCACCGTCAAAATTGAGCACCTTGGCAAACGAGAACGAGGTGTCCTTGATGCGGCTGGCATACAGCACATTCCATACGATGGCGCCGACGCCGACCATCTCGGCCGCGCCGCGCTTGTCCTCCAGATCCGGGCTCTTTTGCTGAATGATCTCGTAGGTCTTGTCCACCGCTGCCTGCAGCACATCGTCGAGATAGACGACGTTTCCGTGCCGCGTGGAGAGCGTGCCCTCCTCCATGGAGACCATGCCAAAGTTGACGTGGACGCAGTCCTTGACCCAGTCGTCGCCCATCAGCTCCAGCACCTTGAAAAACTGCCTGAAATGCAGATCCTGCTGATACGCCACGACATAGAGACACTTGACAAAATCATACGTCTGCTTGCGGTATTTGGCCGCAGCCAGATCACGCGTGGCGTAGATGGTGCTGCCGTCGCTCTTGAGGATGATGCACGGCGGCATGCCGTAGGGGGACAGATCCACGATGGTCATGCCCTTGTCCACGGTCGAGATTTCCTTTTCCTTCAGCTCGTCAATGACGGCCTGCATCTTGTCCTCATAAAAGCTTTCGCCCGCATAACTGTCGAAATGCACGCCCAGCCGCTCATAGACGGCGGCGTCCTCCCGCAGGGTCGCATCCTTCATCTTGCGCCACAGCTCCACGGCCTCCGCGTCGCCCTGCTCGATCCGGCGGAACCACGCGCGCGCCTCATCGTCCATCTCGGGGTGCTGCTCAGCCTCCTCGTGATAGCGGACATACAGCTTGACCAGCTCACGCACGGAGTAATCGTCAACGGGTTTCTCACCCCATTTTTTGTAGGCGACGATCATTTTGCCAAACTGCGTGCCCCAATCGCCCAGATGGTTGATCGCAATGGCGTGATAGCCCAGCGCTTGATAAATGCGATACAACGCGTTGCCGATCATCGTGGACGGCAAATGCCCGATGTGGAACGGCTTTGCGATGTTGATGGAGGAAAACTCCACGCAGACGTTGCGGCCGCGCCCAAGCTCCGCATGCCCGTAAGCGTCGCCCTTCTTGAGCAAGTCAAACAGCACGTCCCGCGCCTGTGCGCCCGCATCGGCGTAAAAATTGAGGTAGCCGCCGACCGCCTCCGCGCGTCCCACCTCCGCGGGTAGGACAAGCTGACTCATCAACTCCGCGGCAATCGCGTTCGGCGCCTTGCGCATTTGTTTGGCCAGCCGAAAACACGGCAGCGCCGCATCGCCAAGCTTCGGGTCCTTGGGCGTTTCCAGCATGCCCACGATCTCGCTCTCGTCAAGCCCGCACAGCGGCGACAGCGCCCGGGCGACGCCCGTTTGCAGATCCATTTCCGATTTCCCCCTGTATCAAAAAAACATTACCCTATATTATATCAATGGACGCGGCCTTTGAAAAGCCCTATTTTCCGTCTCCGGCCGGAAAGCAGGGCAACAGCCGGGGGAAACCTGTCCGTCGTGCTTTACACCGTTTCTCCGGCAATGTATAATCAGGAGAAAAAAGACGCAGAGGAGGCGCGCGCATGCATCCGTTTTTGAAGGCGTATTACCGTTCTTTTCAGGCCGTTTTTAACATAGGCGCCCGGTTTCTGCCCTGGCAGAAGGCGGAGCGGATCGAGGGCGCAGGCACCCTCAGCCGGATTCCGGAGCTGTTGCGCCTGGCGGGGGTAAAAAAGACGCTGGTCGTCACCGGTCCCAGACTGATGGCGGCGGGCGTCGCGCCGCGTCTGATGGAAGCGCTCGACGGCGCGCAGCTCTCCTATGCGATCTATGACCGCGTTGGGCCGGATCCCACCATTGACATCGTGGAGAGCATTCGCGCGCTGTATCTGTCCGAGGGCTGTGACGGCATTGTGGCGCTTGGCGGCGGTTCGGTGATGGACGCGGCAAAGGCTGCTGCAGCGCGGATTGTAAGGCCGCGTCGGTCGATCGAAAGGATGAAGGGCATTTTGCGGGTGGGCAGGAGGCTGCCGCCGTTCCTTGCCGTTCCGACGACGTCCGGAACCGGTTCGGAGACTACCATTGCCGCCGTCGTAACCGATGCAGAGACGCATCATAAATACGCCCTGATGGATCTTACCCTGATCCCCCGTTGGGCGGTGCTGGATCCCGAACTGGTCACAGCGCTGCCGCCGCAGATCACTGGCTACACGGGCATGGACGCGCTGACCCACGCGGTCGAGGCCTATCTTTGCTGGACCAACAACACCCGGGAGTCGATGCGCTGTGCCGAGGAGGCGACGGCCACGATTTTTCGCTGTCTTGCACGTACCTATCAAGACGGCAATGACCTCCAGGCGCGCGCGCGCATGATGACCGCGTCCTTTGAGGCGGGCTATGCGTTCACCCGCACGGGGGTCGGCTATGTCCATGCCATTGCGCACACGCTGGGCGGCCTGTACGGCACGCCGCACGGGCTGGCCAATGCCGTCGTTTTGCCGGTTGTGCTGGAGGACTACGGCGAAAAGGTATACGGAAAGCTGGCGCGGCTTGCGGAGCTTGCCGGCCTTCCGTGCGATGGAACCACGGCGGATAAGGCCAGGGCGTTCATCGCCGAGATCTATGCCATGAATGCGCGCATGAACATTCCGCGCCGCCTTGCCGGCATCCGTGAGGAGGACATTCCGCAGATGGTCACCTGGGCGTTGCAGGAGGCAAACCCCGTCTATCCGGTGCCGGTGCTGTATGACGCCGCACGCTGCGAACGCGTGATTCGCGCGATCCGGCAGGACGAGGCATAACGGCACGGCAGGCCTCTCTGCGCTGCGCCATGCACGGCGTCCGAAAAAGGTTGAAAGCAGCCTGCCCGGATGATATAATGTTGCAAGGATATCAGAAAATGCGGAAGGGGCATGCGCTGCCGCCGGGGCAATGGGCGGCAGAGTTTTATTTAGGCATTGAGATACTGGGAACGGGCGCTGGAGCAACTGAAAAACAGCGATCAGTCGCTGAAAGATATTTTCGCCGTATCATTCGGGTTTTCCGAGCATGTTTTTTTGGAATGGACATGCAACGGGCGCATCTGCCACATGACCTATGCGGAGTGCCGCATCTGCATTGAACACGTTGCGGGTCGCATCGCGGACACGCTTTGCGTTGCGCCGCCGAATGCGTTTGTCGGCCTGCTTTTGGACAATTCGCCCGAATGGGTTGTCGCCTTCTGGGCCATCCTGCAGGCGGGTTTTCGGCCGCTGCTGCTAAACCCGCGCCAAGATGACGCACAGAATCTGCGCCTGATGCAGAACGCCCGCGCCGTGGCGCTTGCGGCAAAGCGTCCGCTCGGCGACGCCGTGTTTCTGGACAGCGCCGACATGGCGCGTCCGCCGATTGTGCGCACGGCCTTTGCGCCCAGGTGGGCCAACGGCATTGCGCTGTGCTCCTCCGGTACGTCCGGCCTGCCCAAGCTGTGCGTGTTTGACGGCCGTGCCGTCAGCGCGCAGATCCTCAATTCGGGGCATGTGCTTTCCCATAACAATACCATCAACACCCGCGATCACGGCCGGCTGAAGCTGCTGGCCTTTCTGCCGTTTTGCCATGTGTTTGGGCTTATCGCGGATCTTCTGTGGTTTGGCTTCTTCGGCTGCACCTTTGTGCTGCTCAGGGATCTGTCGCCAGACACGATTCAGGACGCCTGCCGGCGTCACGGCGTAACGCACGTTTTTGCGATTCCGCTGCTGTTTGCCATGACCGCGCAGGCGGTTCGGCAGCAGGCCGCGTCGTCCGGACAGGCCGAACGGCTGGAGCGGGCGCTGTCGCTGTCGCTTTTTCTTCAGAACGTGTTTCCGCGCGCGGGTGCGGCGCTGGTAAGGCGCGTACTGTTTCGGCGGGTGCGCGAGCGCGTGCTTGGCACATCGGTGCGCTTCTGCATCACGGGCGGCGGGTTTGTATCTGAGGATACGCTTCGCGTGCTTTCCGGCCTTGGCTATGCGCTGTATAACGGCTTTGGCATGACGGAGGTCGGCATTTCCTCGGTCGAGCTTGGCCTTCGTGCGCGTGACCGGCTGTGCGGCTCGGTAGGCACGCCGCTTCCCTCGGCGGAGTACCGCCTGGAGGATGGCGAGCTTCTGGTGCGCGGGCCCTCGCTGTTTTCGGCATTTGTGGAGAACGGTGTCGAGATCCCGCGCGAACCGGACGCCTGGTATCATACGGGCGACCTTGCGCACCGCGGCAGGGACGGGCGGTACTATATCGACGGCCGCCGGGATGATCTGATCGTGACCGACGGCGGGGAGAACCTGTCGCCCGATGCGCTGGAGGATCGTTATTTGGTGCCGCATGTGAAGCGGCTTTGTCTGATCGGCTTGCGCGGCAGCGATGCGCATACTGCCATCACGCTGGTGGCCCAGCTGGAGGACGGGATCTCCGAGCTACAGCATAACCGCGCCGTGCGGGAGCTGTTTTCGGTCAACGCGTCGCTTCCGGCCGGCAGCAGGGCAGAGCAGGTGCTTCTTGCCGACGAGCCGCTTCCCGCGTCGCTCGGCTGCAAGGTGCGCAGGAGCGAGGTGCGGCAGGGGCTTTTGAACGGAACGTTTCGCTGCCACAAGGCGCGGCCGGACGCCGTCTGTCCGCAGGTTGCGCTTTCGGCGGATTATGACAGGGTGCTCCGTGAGATGCTGGTAATTTTTGCCGAGGTTTTGGGCAAGCCGATGGATGAAATAACGCCCGCGTCGCATCTGATATATGATCTTGGCTGTGGCAGCATGCAGTATTTTGCCCTGCTGTCGCGCATTGGCGACGCCTACCGCGTGACGATGAATTTGGACGCCGGCATGTCTTTGGCAACGCCGGAGGAATTTGCGGCATACATTGTCAAGAAAGGCTGACCGTCTTGACCTGCGGCCGCAAGAAAGGGTTTTGTTGAGGGGGGATCGTATGAACAGCTTGAACAAAAAATGGAAGGAACTGGTTTACGCCGCTTCCGGCTTTGGGCCCAATTTTCTGATGGTGATGATGGGCGCATATTTTACCGACGCCATCAACCCCGCGGCGCTGGGCAGCGGGTCTCTCCAGGCGATCGGCGACACCTGCCTGATCCTGCCGCTGGTGTTTCCCGTGCTGTGGATGATCGCCAAGGTGTTTGACGGGCTGATCGACATCCCGTTTGCGTCGATCACCGATACGCTGTGCACCCGCTGGGGCAGACGCCGTCCCGCGATTGCCGTTTCGGCTCTGCCGATGATCGTGAGCTTTGCGCTGTGCTGGATCCCGGTTGGCGGACAGAACCAGCTGATCAATACAATCTGGATTTTTGTATGGGCGCTGGTGTTCTTTGCATCGTATACGATGTGCCTGATCGCGTTTTACGGCAGTCTGGCGTCCGTCTGCGCCGATGAGCGTCAACGGCTGCATGTGTCAAGCTATAAGGCATTTTTCGATACGATATCGTATTGTATCGTCTATGCGCTGGTGCCGCTGCTGCTGGAGATGATGCGGCTGCATATCGACCGGTTTGCGCTGATCTGTCTGCCGCTGATGTTGACCATCCTGATCCCGCTGTTCCTGATTAAGGAGGGAGCCAAGTATGGTTATCCGGAGCGGCAGGGGACGCAGCAGGTACGCGTGCGCATCGGCGAGAGCATCCGCCTCACCTTCGGCAACCGGCTGTTCGGCCGCTGGCTCGTGGTGAATTGCTGCGCGTTCTTTGGCCTGCAAATGTTTTTGGTCGGCATGAACGCCATGATCGTGGGCGGCATGGGCTTTAACGGCGCCGAAATGGCCATTGTCAACACCTGCGCCTTTGCGCCGGTTCCCATTATGCTATATCTGTTCAATAAATTGAAGGAGAGAAAGGGCATCCGCTTTGCCTATCAAAGCTGCCTTGTTTCGTTTGCGGTAGCTATCCTGTCGTTTGATTTTGCAAGCTTATATGTCACCGGCGGCAACAAGCCCGTGCAGTATCTGATCGCCTGCGCAGGCGGCGTCCTCGGCAGTTGGGCGATCGGCTCCTTCTTTATGATGCCGTACATGATCCCCGCCCAGATCGCGAGCGTGGAGGAAAAGCTGACGCACAAGACGCATTCCGCCATGTTTTTTGCGGCGCAGGCGGTCACGACTTCTGTCGTGGGCGCCGTGGCCAGCTCTTTGGTGTATGAGAACATCAAGATGCTCTTTATCGCGAAGGGCGCGTCGGGCATCGTGCGGGCGGAGAGCTTTTCGGCCGCTGCGGCCGTGTTTGGCGTTCAGACGGAGAATGTGTTTAACCTTGGCACGCTGCTTGTGCCTGTGGTGGTGTGCGTGATGTGCCTGGCGGGCTTTCTGCTGGCGTTTCGGATGCCGAAGGATTATGCGCCAAGCGTTGTGGCGGCGGAGCTCAAAAAACGGGATTCGTCGCTGGATATCAGCGGCATTTCGGACGCGCCGCGCGGCGCTGGCGGCAGCACGGGCGAGGTCGTGTTTGTGCAGATCGGGCTGACGCTGCTGTCGGGGTTTCTGTTCGGGTTTGTCTGGACGGCGTTTTTGACGGGCTATGTCAAGCGGCTGACGGGCAAGCGCCGGCGCGCGCTTTGCTGGGTGGCTGGCACGCTGGTGCCGTTTGCGGCGATCCCCGTTCTGCTTTCGACGCATGCGCAGCTGAAGGCGCTGGCCGATGCGCGCGGCGTCAAGCTCACGGGCAGCCCCGCCCTGTATGCGGTGACGGGCGCCCTGCTGCCGATTCTGCCGATCAACATCGTTGCGCTTTCCGTCATGCAGCGGGACATCAACAGGCTTCTTGCCGTCAAGACGGACGCCACGCCCGAGAAGGCGGCCTGACGCGACGCAAAATTTTGATGGCCCGGACGGCCGGTGAACACAATGGGGAAGGGGGTTTGCGGACAGCGGTGAAAAAGCTGGTGCTGTGGTTTGTGAAGCTGACGGGTTGGCTGCCCGCGCTTTTCTACCTCAAACGAAAAACCTATTATGTCGACAGGCGTGCGCAGGGTCGTCGCATTCGCGGCGCGGCGCTGGTGGTGTCCAACCACACGTCTTTGATGGATTATGTCACGCTGCTGTACCTGTTCTTTGGACGCACGCTGCACATGCTTGGTGCGGAGGTGCTTTATCGCACGGCGTTTATGCGCGCGTTTCTGCCCTGCTTGGGCTGCATCCCCGTTGACAGAAAGACGGCTGACATGTCGTTTCTCGCCTCCGCCATCGACATGCTCAAGCGCGGAAAGGTCGTGGGCGTGTTTCCCGAGTCGTATCTGGTGAAGGAAGGCGACCTGCAGCAGTTTAAGCCCAGCTTTGTCTATCTTGTCTTAAAAACCGGCGCGCCGGTCATCCCTGTTTACTGCGCTGGCAAATACGGCCTGTTCCGCCGGGCGAAGATCGTTGTGGGCGAAAAGATGTATTTGAGGGATTATTGCTCCGCTGAGGAGCCGTCCGCCGAAACGCTCGAAAAACTGGCCGACATGGTGCGCGCGCGTGTGCTGGAGCTCAAGAGCTTTATGGAGGCGTGCGACGCCACAAAGGTCGATCGCCGCCTCTCCCTGCATTGGTTCCCCTATGATTTTCTTCGTGTGACGTCCTGGCCGGCGTTTGAGCTGTGCTTTCGCCCGCGTTATCACTATGCGGAAGGCGTAAAGCATGAGCGGCGCATTCACGGCGGCGCGATCGTGATCACAAACCATGTGTCCTTTCTCGATCCCCTTGTTGTAGCGCATGCCTACTGTACGCGGCGGGTCTATTTTCTGGCCGCCGAGGTGCTGTTCTCTCAGAGCATCATGCTTCGGTGGTTTATGCAGCTGATCGGCGCCATCCGCGTCAACCGGGAATCGGCTATGGATATTGAAAGCTTTAACCGCACCGTCGCTGTACTGAAGGCGGGCGGTGTTGTGGGCGTGTTCCCGGAGGGGCGTATCTCACGGGGGGAGGGGCTGCTGCCGTTCAAGTCTGGCACGGCGCTGATGGCCGCGCTTGCGGGCAAGCCAGTCATCCCGATGTACAAGATTTCCGCGCCGCGCCTGATGCGGCGCACACACATCATATTTGGACGGCCGATCGACCCGCAGCAGTATTTGCAGGACGGACAGGTCACCGTTCAGGCGGTGGAGCATATGACGGCGCTGTTGAATCAGGACATGCTTGCGCTTCGCGCGGAGCTGATCCGGCAGATGGGCCAGAACGATCGAAATACGCACAATATTTTGGCGGAGGTAAAAGATTGATATGAACGAATATGCAGGTTTTCTTCCCTTTATGGATCCCGCGGAATGCGCCCGCCTGATTCGCCCCGCACACATGGGGGAGCTGGTTGCCTTATTCTGTCGCCATGCGGAGGAGGAGGCCGTGGCGTGGAGCGGCCAGAGCCGCACCTTCGCCGCCTTGGCCGACGATATCGCAAGGACGCGCGGCACGCTTGTTTCGATGGGGCTCGCTCGCGGCGACCGCGTTGGACTTTTGATGCTCAACGAGTATGACTTTGTGCGTATATTCTATGCGCTGACGACCTTGGGCATGGTGGCCGTGCCGGTTATGCCGAACCTTCCGCCCGAGATCCTGCCCGGACTGCTGCAAAAGACTCGGCTTTCCGCCGTCGTGTCCGGCGCGGTTTTTCAGCCGCTGACAGACAGGATCGCGCCCGCCGTCCCCGGCGTTCGTTTTTTGCAGTGTGCGGATGTGGGCTTGGGGGAGCCGGTGCCTGCCGACGCGCAGCTATCGCCTGAGGATCCCGCCGTTATTCTGTATACCAGCGGCACCACCGGCAGGCCGAAGGGCGCGGTTCTTTCCCACCGCGCGCTCATGCGCGGCGCGTACAACGGCTGCTTCGGCTGTCAGGGCGTGCTTGGCCAGCGGTATTATGCGCTGATCCCGTTTGCACATGTGTTCGGGCTGGTTCGCTGCCTGCTGACCGCGCATCTGACCGGCTCGCTCGTATATCTGTGCCTGGATATGAAGGCGTTCATCCGCGATCTTGCGGTTGCAAAGCCCACGGTCATGGTGCTTGTCCCCGCGTTGGCAGATATGCTTTACAGCGTCGGAAAGGGCTATGGCTGGCAGACGCTCGGCGGCCGGCTGCGGCTCATCATCGCGGGCGGCGCGCCTGTCGCGCAGGATCTGATTGACCGCTTTGCCGAGGTTGGGATCCTGATGGCGCCGGGCTACGGCCTTACGGAGACGGCAAACCTGGTCAGCGGCAATCCGCAGCCGGCCAATAAGCCCGGCTCGGTCGGCCTTATGTACGGCGGTCAGCGCTATCGCATCGAAAACGGCGAGCTGTGGCTGGCGGGCGACAACCTGATGGATGGATATTTTGACGATCCGCAGGAGACCGCCGCTGCCATGACGGACGGCTGGTTCCGCACGGGCGATCTGGCGCGGGTGGACGAGGACGGATATCTGTACATCACCGGCCGCATCAAGAACCTCATCATTCTCGGCAACGGCGAGAACGTGTCACCCGAAGCGCTTGAGCAGCGGGTGAACGAGCTTCCCCTTGTCAAGGATTGTCTGGTGCGGGAGGACAAGAATGCCTACGGCGTGCCGGTCATCGGCGTTGCGGTGTTTCCCGATGCCGCGGCGGTCAAGGCGATGGGCATTGCCGACGTCAAAGCCGCGCTCGAGACGGGCATAGCGGAGGTCAACCGCTCGCTGCCGCAGTACATGCAGATGCAGAAGGTTACCGTCGTCGATCACGATTTTTTGCAGGGCGGCATCAAAAAGGTTCGCTGAAGGAGGACGCATGATTCTTGAACGGCTCAAAAAACTCATTGGAAAGGTCATGCTTGGGTATGACATCGATCTTGCGCGCGTGACGCCGGATTCCACGCTCAAGGGTGATCTAGGGTTTTCCTCCATTTCCATGCTGCTGATGGCGATCGCCATTGAGGAGGAGTTTCACATCACCATCGCCCAGCTGGATGGCGATTCCCTCGTCACCGTCGGCGATGCCTGCGCCTATATTGAGCAAAAAATGGCGGAGAATCGGCCGTGAAACCCGCTGACTGGCAGCCCGCCGAGCCCTTTATCGGGGCGCAGATTCGCGTCAGCCGCGGCGCGTACTATCATCATGGCATTTATGTGGCGGAGGACACCGTCGTGCATTATGCCGCCGCTGATGGAGACGGCCTTTCGCACGCGGCGGATGTGACCGTGCGCACAGTTCCGCTTTCGATGTTTCTGGCCGGGGGCAATCTGGAGATCCGGCGGTATTCGCTGCGGGAACGGCTGGAGGTTCGGCCGCCGAAACGGGTGGCCGCGGCCGCGCTTGGCCGCGTCGGCGAGGGCGGCTATGATATTCTGAGACACAACTGTGAGGATTTTTCCAATGAATGTGCCTTTGGCAGGCGCCGCAGCGGCCAGATCGACGCCTATCGGAAAAAGGTGCTGGAGCTGCTCAATAAGCCGTAATGCGAAAAAAACCTGCATCGCTGCGTTGCAACAACAAAGAACGCGTCCACATTTTCGGACGCGTTCTTCTATATTCCTTTACTAAAAAAACGTGCGCCTATTTCGCGTCCGGGACGATGTTGGCCGATCCGGGGGTCGGGGTATAGGTGATGCCGTAGGTGCCGTCCTCCCGCAGGGCATAGGCCGCGTCGGGATCGAGCGCGGGCACATCCACCTGACTGAGCAGCCCATAGTGCGCATCGACCAGCACGACCGTTTCGCCGTCCTTGGACAGTCCGAAACCCGTGCAGTACGGGCTGCTGTCCGCTTCCTCCGTGCCGCCCGCAAAATAGATCAGCAGATATCCGCCAGCGGGTATGGTCACGTCCGGCAGCCGATATCGGTAACACTGCTTCATGCTGTCCGACAGCCCGTATCCGGCCACGTTGACGTCGGCATTTCCGCCGTTGTACAGCTCTACAAAATCAGGCGTGCCGAGCGCCGCATCCGTCAGCACGTTTTGGTTGGAGGTAACAACCTCGCTGATGACAAGATGCCCCTCCGTGCCGCCGCCCCGCAAAAGCGCCCATGCGGCAAAACCTACAACAATCAGCGCCAGCAGCGGGATCAGAAGTTTTTTGATATCAATACCGCCGCGTTCGCGGTAGGAAAAATCGCCGGCCAGATCCAGACCGCCGTCATCCGGCGCATCCGCGTCCGCTTGTGTCATCGCCGCGTCGAGCGCGCGCTCAAGCTCCGCTTCTTCCGCATCCGCTGCGTTCGCCGCCGCATTCATTTGAAAAAAATCCGCCTCGTCCGACGGGTGTGCCTCGTCGGGGCAAGCGCCAAAAACGGCGGCTTCCTGCGCCGTATCCGTTGCGTCGCCGGGCAAAATGCCGCCCGCTTTGCCGTCGGCCAGCGCTGCGTCCGCAGAAATTACCGTGGACGCATCTGTATTTTGCTCCGGCGCCTTTGGCGCGGCGGTGGGTTCACCTGTCGTCATTCTTTCCATAGCCAGAGTATATCACAAAAAAGCATGGAAACAAACAGGAAAATGTGGTATGCTATATTCTGAAAAGATATGGAGGAAAACCATGCAGTATCTGCTTTCGCTGGATCAAGGGACGACCAGCTCCCGCGCTATTCTTTTTGACCTGAACGGACGGATCGTGGATTCGGCGCAGTATGAGTTCCCACAGTATTATCCGCATGAAGGCTGGGTGGAACACGATGCGCTCGAGATCCTGAATTCCCAGCTCAAGGCGGTCGCCGACGTTCTGTCAACGGCGCATGTCCGCTCGGGCGAGATCGTTTGCATCGGCATCACCAATCAGCGCGAAACCACCGTCGTCTGGGAGAAGGACACCGGCAAGCCCGTACACCCCGCGATCGTATGGCAGTGCCGCCGGACGGCGCCGCTTTGCGAGGAGCTGACGACGGAGGGCTATACCGAGTATGTACAGGAAAAAACAGGGCTTCTGATCGACGCTTATTTTTCGGCAACCAAGCTGCGCTATATTCTCGATCAGATCCCGGACGGGCAGCGCCGTGCGGAGAATGGCGAGCTGCTGTTCGGCACCGTGGACAGCTGGCTGATCTGGAACCTGACCGGCGCGCATGTGACCGATTATTCCAACGCGTCGCGCACGATGCTGTTTGACATTCATGCGCTCAAATATGATGAGGAGCTTCTAAAGCGCCTCAGGATTCCGCTTTGCATGCTGCCGCAGCCGCGGCCTTCCGCCTGCATCTTCGGACGCGCGCAGCGTCGCCGCTGCAACCTTGAGCTGCTTGACGGCGTGCCGGTTTCGGGCGCGGCGGGCGATCAGCAGGCGGCTTTGTTCGGTCAGGCATGCTTTGAAGAGGGTCAGGCCAAATGCACCTACGGCACAGGCAGCTTTCTGATGATGCACACCGGAAGCACGCCGGTCAAAAGCGAGAACCGTCTGCTGACCACCGTTGCCTGGGGTGTCGGCGGTACCGTCGATTATGCGCTTGAGGGCAGCATCTTCAACGCGGGCAGCTCCATCAAATGGTTGCGCGACGAGATCGGGCTGATCCACAGCGCGCGCGAGATCGATACGCTCGCCGAATCCGTACCCGACGCCAACGGCGCATATTTTGTGTCGGCGTTTACCGGCCTTGGCGCGCCGTATTGGGATATGTATGCGCGCGGCGCACTGGTCGGGCTTACGCGCGCCACGAACCGGGCACATATCTGCCGTGCCGTGATCGAGGGCATTGTGTATCAGGTGTGCGATCTGGCGGGAACCATGGAACGGGACAGCGGCATGCGCCTGACCGGGCTTAAGGTGGACGGCGGCGCAAGCGTATCCAACGTGATGATGCAGCTTCAGGCGGATATGCTGGATGCGGAGGTCAACCGGCCGCAGTGCGTGGAATCCACCGCGCTCGGCGCTGCGTTTCTGGCCGGGATCGGCTGCGGCCTGTTTGCCGGCATGGGGGATGTGGCTGCCTGTTGGCACAGCGAGCATGTGTTTTCCCCGCGCATGTCGGACCAGGAGCGTGAAAGACGCTTTGCCGGCTGGAAGAAGGCAGTGGAGCGCGCCCAAAACTGGGCGGATGTATAAAACAAAATTAACAGCTTAAGGAGAAGGATAAGGATGGTTACGGAAACGAGACCCTATGTGGATTGGAAGACGATCGGCGGTTTTTTGAAGGATGCGTTTATCGCCTACGGCGTGCCTGCCGAGGATGCCGCCATTTGCGCCGACGTGCTCATGGAGAGCGACCGTCGCGGCATTGAGAGCCACGGCGTCAATCGGTTCAAGCCCATTTATATCGACCGCATTGTGGCGGGCATTCAAAACCCCGTTACGCAGTATGAGGTGCTGAAGGAGACCGCGACGACGCTGACCGTCGATGCGCACAACGGCATGGGCATGGTCGCCTCGCACCGTGCGATGAAGACCATCATTGACAAGGCGAAGAAGTACGGCCTTGCTATGGCGGTCATTCGCAACTCCACCCATTACGGCATCGCCGGTTATTGGGCGACGATGGCGACGGATGCGGGCATGATCGGAATCACCGGAACCAACGCGCGCCCCTCGATTGCGCCGACCTTCGGCGTTGAGAACATGCTGGGCACAAACCCGCTGACCGTCGCGTTCCCGACCGATGAGGCGTTTCCGTTCTGTCTGGATTGTGCAACGTCGATCACCCAGCGCGGCAAGATCGAATATTTTGCGCGCTCCGGCAAGCCCACGCCTGCGGGCATGGTCATCGGCCGCGACGGCAACGCGCTGACCGACAGCAATGACATCCTGGTTGATCTTACGTCGGGCGAGGCCGCGCTTGCGCCGCTTGGCGGCATTGGCGAGGAGCTGGCCGGCTACAAGGGCTACGGCTATGCAACCGTGGTCGAGGTTCTGTCCGCCGCTTTGCAGGCCGGAAGTTTCCTCAAGGCGTTGACCGGCAAGGATGAGAACGGCAACAAGTGCCCGTATCATCTCGGACATTTCTTCCTCGTGATCGACCCCGAGGCGTTTCTCGGCCTTTCATCCTTTGAAAAGACCTGCGGCGATATCCTGCGGGAGCTCCGTGCATCCGTCAAGGCGCCCGGGCAGGATCGGATCTATACCGCCGGCGAGAAGGAGTATCTCACCTGGCTCGAGCGCAAGGACAAGGGCGTTCCCATCGGCGAGGCCGTGCAGAAGGAGTTCATCGCCGTGCGCGACGCCAAGCAGCTGCCGTATCGCTTCCCATTTGAGAAGTAAACCAAAGACGCTATCGGATATAAACGCAGCCGGCCCCTTGGGGGACCGGCTGTTTTTTTGCATTGGTACATTTGAGTTATTCGCTGCGCCAGGGGATGTCGTCATAATGAAACTGCTCGCACAGCAGGTCATAGCGCTCGTTCTCGCGCCATGTGCCGCCCGTTGGGTTGTGCGAGGTGTAGTCGATCTCCGTGTTCGGCAGAGAAGCGATCAGCGTTTCAAGCTGCTCCTCCGGGAAGTTGTTCCGCGCAATCCACAGGCGCTTGAGCTGCGTCATCCCGTACAGCGGCGAAATGTCGGTGATCCGATTGTAGGCGATGTTCAGATGCTCCAGCTCATGAAGCTCCGCCAGCGGCGAGACGTCCACGATAAAGTTCGTGAACAGCTCCAGATATTCAAGGTGTGTACAGCTTGCCAGCGGCGTCAGGTCGGAAACGTAGCCCATCGCTAAAATGGCTACGCGCAGATTCGGCATGTAGGATACGAAGCTCAGATCCTTTTGAAAGTTGTGCCCGAGATCCAGCATCTCCATGTCGGTGCAATATTTAAGCACCTGCATCTCGGAGGAGCTCATTCGCGGGTTGGCGGTGGAGGCGCGCAGCGCCACCGCGTCGGTGCGGCATGTGTAGCGCGAGAAGCGGATGCGCCACACCACCTTGGTGTTGGGAAAATCGTCGCGGAGCTGCGCCATCATCTCGTTTGGCACGTTGCAGCCGTCCATATCCACCATCTGACATACCGACATGTACGGCAGCCACGCGCGAATCTCGTCAACACGCGCCTTGCCGACGTTGATGTCCTTGAGATCCATCGTGGTATCGGCGGTCGAAAACTGCTTGTCGAACAGCGTGAACAGATAGTCAAAGCCGACGCCGGGGCAGGCCGTTTGCACCTCGGCAAGCTGCTCTAGCGTGATATCGCAGGCAACCGTGCCGGATGCGCGTGCCGGATTGGTCAAATTGACATAGACAAGGTTTGGAAGCACCGACAGCAGCTCTGACATGCCCACGATCTCTGCACCGGTTCTGTCGGACAGATCCAGCTCGGCAGTCTCGCTGCCGTAGGTCTCGCCCTGATAGGAAACCTCAAAGGTCAGATTCACCTGGGGCAGCGCGCTGGCAAGCGTGCGGATGGCCGCCAGATCATAGACGCCGGCGCTTATGTCCAGCGATGTCAGGCTCGGAAGATAGCCGCAGCTTTGAATCAGCGTCTGCGGATCGGTCTGTGCGGCAATCGAGGCGCTTTCGGCGTCCGGATAGACCTGCGTGCCGCCGACATCGACGGTGTAGATCACATCGACGTCCGGGTGAGACGCCTGATAGGCCAGAATCTCGTCATAGCAGGTGCTGCCGGACAGATCCGCCTTGGTAAGCTGTGGAAATTCGTCCAGCTTGCCGATCTCCTCCGCGGTCACGACCGCGCTCAGCACAGTGGACAGCTTGGGATATGAGCCGCTGAGAAAGGTTACGGTCTCCAACTCGACGCTCAGGGGCTCCGCCGTGGGAACAGCTGTGGGCGTCTCCGCCACGGGTGTGACGGCGCCTGTTTGCCCACCGCAGCCGAACGAAACGGCAAGCAGGGCAAGGATGGACAGCAGCAACGGAAACAGGTTGCGCTTTCCGCGTATGCGCATGATCATAATTACCTCCTACACGGAATATCTCATCATAACGTTGCCGCCCTTTTCTGTCAAGTTTCGAGCATGGCAAGACGGAGAAAAATGCGGTTGCAGCGGAGGGAAAAACAGGGTATACTGATATACGGCAAGTCATGGCTCTAAATATCCATTTATCAGGCAGGTATCCATGAAAGTGAATGAACGCATTGCCGCCGCGTTGGGCGTCGGCGCCCCGCGGGATCCGATGCAGGCGTCGGCGTTGTCCCTTGCTTACCTTGGCGATACCGTGTACGATCTTTATGTGCGCACCTACCTTGTGCACATGCAGGATACTACCGTGCATGCTCAGCACGCGGCCGCGACGCGGCTGGTATGCGCCAAAGCGCAGGCGGAGGCGTTTCGCCGGGTGGAGGGCATACTGACTGAGGAGGAGTTTGGGGCATACCGGCGCGGTCGCAACGCGCACAGCGGCACCGTGCCAAAGCACGCAACCCTGACCGATTATCGCGTGGCAACCGGCATGGAGGCGCTTTTAGGTTTTCTGTATCTCAAGGGCGAGGACGCCCGTATCGACCGAATCATGACAGAGGCGCTATTGCGCCGTGAGGAGTAACACACGATGGCATACCAAAGACAGAACAACGGCACCACTTCCGATTCCACGCCCCGCCGCACCTACAACAAGCCCGGCGAGGGACAGCGCACCTACAACAA
>CAYYUV010000005.1:0-39685 GCA_964474405.1 uncultured Oscillospiraceae bacterium | reverse complement strand
ACCCGGTGAGGGACAGCGCACCTACAACAAACCCGGTGACGGCCCGCGCACCTACGGCAAGCCCGGCGACGGCCCGCGCACCTACGGCAAGCCCGGCGACGGCCCGCGCACCTACGGTAAGCCCAGTGACGGCCCGCGCACCTACGGTAAGCCCGGCGACGGCCCGCGCACCTACGGTAAGCCCGGCGACGGCCCGCGCACCTACGGAAAGCCCGGCGAGGGACAACGTACCTACAACAAACCCGGCGACGGCTCGCGCACCTACGGCAAGCCCGGTGACGGCCCGCGCACCTACGGAAAGCCCGGCGAGGGACAGCGTACCTACAACAAGCCCGGTGACGGCCCGCGTACCTACGGCAAGCCCGGCGACAGCCGTCGCAGTTATGACCGGGGCGACGCGCCGAAGCCGAATTACAGACAGGATGGCAAGGAGCCGTATCAGCGGCAGACGCCGCCCGTCGCGCCCGGGACGGATGTGCCCGGCACGCAGCAGGGCGGACAGGATGAGCTTCCATACCTGATCATTGGGCGCAACGCCGTTCGCGAGGCGATCAAGGCTGAGCGTTCGATCGACCGCATTCTGGTCACGCCCGAAGGCGACGGTTCCCTGAAGGAGATCGTGGGTCTTGCACGGGATCGCAAGCTTGTCATTCGCGAGACCGACCGCAAAAAACTGGACGAGCTCTGCATGCCCTTCGGCCACGGCGGAAGACCCGCCAACCATCAGGGCATTGTGGCCTATGCCGCCGGCGTGAGCTATTGCACCGTCAGCGACATTCTGGATGTTGCAAAGGCGCGCGGCGAGGAGCCGTTCGTCATCGTTCTGGACGGCGTGGAGGATCCGCACAATCTTGGCTCCATCCTGCGCAGCGCCGAGCAGGCGGGCGCGCACGGCGTCGTCATCGGCAAGCGTCGCAGCGCGCAGGTATCTGCCGCTGCGGTCAAGGCGTCGGCTGGCGCGGTGGAATATATCAAGGTTTCGCGCGTGGTCAACATCTCTTCCGCGCTGGAAGAGCTGAAAAAGGCCGGCCTGTGGATCGCAGGCGCCGATATGACCGGTGAGAATATGTACAAGGCAAAGCTTCAGGGCGCGCTCGCCCTGGTCATCGGCGGCGAGGGCGAGGGGCTTTCGCATCTGGTGAAGGAGCGGTGCGACCTGCTGACATCCATCCCCATGCGCGGGCATCTGGATTCGCTGAACGCCGGCGTGGCGGCGGCGGTGCTGATGTTTGAAAAACGGAGGCAGGACGGTTGGAACACATAGAGGATTATGCCGCATTGCCGGATGAGGAGCTGATTGGTTTGGTTCGCGCGAGCGATATCGATGCCGAACAGGCGCTATATCAGCGGTATAAGCGCATCGTGCGCGCGCGGGCGAGAACCTACTTCATTCTGGGCGGCGACAACGACGATCTGATCCAGGAGGGGATGATCGGCCTGTACAAGGCCGTGTGCGAGTATGCGCCCGATAAGGCCGCCTCGTTTCACAGCTTTGCGTCGCTGTGCATTAAGCGGCAGATCCTGACCGCGATCAAGCATGCCGCCCGCAAGAAGCATACGCCGCTCAATCAGTACGTCTCGCTCAACCGTTCCGCGTTTTCCGATGATGACGACGACGAGCGAACGCTGCTGGATATGTTTGAGAATGTGAACGTATCGGATCCGGCGGACACCATCATCACGCGGGAATGGCTGGAGTTGGTCGTATCTGCGATCCGGGAGCAGCTTTCGCCCTTTGAACAGCAGGTGCTGGAGCTGTATCTGCGCGGCTATTCCTACCTGCAAATCGCCGAAGAGCTGGATAAGCCCGCCAAATCCATCGACAACGCCATCCAGCGCGTAAAGAAGAAGCTGGAAAAAATCCGCTTGGATACCTAGCTTTCTGCAATCGACGAGACAAAAAAAGAGCCGGCGAGACGGGACTCCGTTCTTCGCCGGCTTGTTTTTTGTTTTGTCTGCGGCTATCCCGCGTAGGGGATGGCGTCGAAGTAATTGCTTTCGGGCGAGCCTGCGATCAAAGGCTCCCATTGGTCATCCTGGAAGGTGAAGCGGATCGTGGCGATCCGGCCGTCCTGTGTTTGCACCGTGGCATAGCTGCGGTCAACCGCCATGACAATGGGCATCAGCCGCGTGCCCGCAGGAAGCGTCGTCTGGGCGTTGTCCACGGTGACGGGCAGCTCCCGCGTGACAGTGAGGCAGTATTCCTCGTCAAAGGCCATGACGTTCTTCCAGACGCTGTCGTCAGCCGTAAGCGCACCGTTGCGGAAGGTATAGGAACGCGCGCCGCCCCATGTGCCCAGCACATCTGCCTGCTGCAGCAGCGATACGCTGGTTCTGCTGTCATCCTGCCCAAGCATCTGCAAGTCGCCGGATTCCTCGCAAAGCAGGCTGAGCGTAGTGCCGTCGTAGCGCAGGAAATAGGTGAAGAAATCGTCCGATGCAACATCGCCGGAAACGATCATGTCGATCCTGCCGTCATCGGGGTCAAAATCATGCAGCACAATGCTGCCGAGCGTATGCGTGTCGATGTGCGCGGTGGCGTCGTTGACCGAAAGCGTGCAGCCTTCCTCATCCGTATCGTATGTGTAGGAGATCAGATCCTGCGTGCCATCGAGGTCAAGATCGCACAGCAGCGTATATTCGCCCAACTGTGCCTTTTCCCATACGCGCCACCAAAAGGTTTCAAACGCGGGAGCGTCCGTGGACGCCGGTTCGGAGGTTGCAAGCTCCGTTTGCGGCACGGTCACAACAGGCGTATTGGCTGCGCCCGCCGATGGAAGCCTGCCCGCTGTGCAGGCGGCAGCTACCAATACCATGACCGTAAGGCCAATCAAAATTCCATGCTTCATGCTCATTCCTCCTTGACACCTCCGTCATGATAGCTCGCTATTTCGTCTGAAATGCAACATCGTTGTAGCGGAATCCGCAATCCTTTGTGAATAACGCCGTAAAAAAAAACGGCCCCGCCAAATATCTGGCGAAGCCGTTTGAAACTGCTTCGGTCAGGCGGCGTCCGCCCCGGACGTGCGCGCCTTGTAACGCTTCCAGTCCTTGTGGAAGCCGAAGGTGCCGATGACGCCGCAGATCCCGGCAATGATGATGAGCCAGCCTGCAAACTGTCCGTTCAAGACAAGCCCCGCAATAGTGTTGTAAACGGCATAGCAGAGATACAGGATGGCGCAGACGCGGCTTTGAACCGTCTGGATCAAAACGGAAAGCAGAACCAGCGCAGCAACGTCGATCAGCGAATAGGCGTCGAGCGAACCCGCGATAATCATGATGAGCGTGATGCCCGCGCTGATATAGCCCAGGATCGCAGCGCATTTGACGTTGGACTTGTTCGTTGTGAATTCCCGGAAAAACTCGCCCCGCGTCAGATGTGCGGGCGCCAGATCGGGGTTTGGAATGGGTCGTCCCTTCTTATCATATTCCTGCTTGGGCACGGGGTCTTTGATAAGCTCCGCCGCCGGAGCCGCCGCCGTCGCGGAAGCGGAAGCCCGTTCAGCCTCTGCGGGCGTCTCGGACGGCATGGGGGTGGAGGCGGCAGGTCGCGAAAGCGCAGCGCCGCATTGTGGGCAAAAGATTGCGCCGTCTCGTACATCGGCGCCGCATTGCGGACAAAACATGATGATGTTCCTCTTTCCGCACAGCGCTTGCCGGCCGTGCCTGTAACGTTAGTGTAACATTCTCTCACAGCGGACGCAACAACGTCGTGCCAATTGTCAATGACGCAGCATTGACTGAATGACGCCGATTGACCGGTGTTGATGACAGAGACGCCGAGAGGAGGGATAAAAATACGTCAGAAACAACAATAATGAAAGGCGCCGCCCGACGGCAGCGCCTGTGTGGTTACCGGTCAGTTGACGGTGATCTCGCCGGAGGTCGGGTGAATCGCCACAAACGTGTTGCCCGGCAGCAGCGTCAGCGGCGTGCCGTCGTCCAGCAGATAGGTCGTGGCGTCGTCCAGCGTCTCGCGCGCCCAGGTTCCGGTCAGATGCATGCCGCCGATGAAGAAATCACAGGTGCCGCTGCCGGTCAGCGTGACGTCCTTGTAGCTGGTTCCGTAGGTCTCCGTGCTCAGCGTACTGATCTTGGTGTGCTGCACGATCAGGTTCTGGCAGGAATACTGCTCCTTCTCGGTGTTGGAGCCGTTCACGGTCTTGGTCATGAACTTTTCGCCGTCATAGGCCATGTACAGGCGGTTATCGGCTGCATGGTAGGTAAAGACGCAGGCCTCCTGATCGCTTGTCATAAACGGCAGACAGACCTCGGTCCAGGCGCTGCCGGCGGAGAGATTCGCGCTTGCGTTAAACAAAAACTGATTGCGGTATTCCGGAAAATAATCGTAAGCCTCGTTGGCCTTCGTCAGATCGACGCGCATGCTGGTGTCGCCCGTCCCGTCGCGCCAGTACATGCCTTCCGTCCCGGCCTTGCCGAGGTTAAAGCGCAGCTTCAGATGCGCAGCGTTGGAGCCGAAAACGGCCACCTTCGCACCGCCGCCCGAAGGCCCGCCGACATGCACGATCGGACAGTCCCATTCGCGCTGGACATTCAGAAACTGGAGCCGCAGCGAACGCACAGGCCCCACGATCTCGGGCATGTTGTCGTTGAAAATGCACATCATGCGCGTGATCATGCTCTCTACCGGGATCATGTAGATGATGTCGGCCTTCATAAGGTTGATCTGCGGCCGCGCGCTCTTGGTGTTGGGAACCATGACCGCGATCGGATGATACACGGTGCCCTCCGCAACAGGCAGCCCGGTCGTCAGCGAGACAGACGTGGTTGTGGCGGCAGCGTCGCCTTTGTCGGCAAGCTGCTCCTCCGGCGCATCGGCGTCAAAATCGATCCCGCCGTCTGCCGAGCCGTCCGCACTGTCCGTCGGGTCGGGGTTTGCAACCGCTTCGGGCACGTCGGTGGCTGTGGGCAGCGAAATCTGCGCCTCCACAACGGGCGCGTTGTCCATGGATTGTTGCGCGTTGCCGCCGGATACCGCAGCATTACAGCCGCACAACAGCGCGGCTGCAAGCATCAGACACACTATGGAAATTGCTTTCTTCATCCTAATTATATAGCTCCTTTGTCGTTCAACTAGCATCATCATAGCGACCGACGGCTAAAATGTCAATCCGACCGTCCGTCAAAAATGTGTATTCTTAATTAATAATATCGGCGAATCCTACGGCGCTTTCGACAACCCGGCGTCGTCGGCCTCATCATTGTCGGTGCGGATGGCGTCCAGCTCGCCGGAGCGGTACAGCGCGGCAAGCGCGTCCACAATGGCGGTGTTGTATTTGCCCGCGCAGGCATACAGCTCGTCCAGCGCGCCCGAGAAGGTGCGGATCGTGTTGTAGGTGCGCACGGACGTCATCGCATCGAATGAATCGGCCACGGCGATGATCTGCGCCCCGAGCGGGATTTCGTCGCCCTTCAGCCTGTCCGGATAGCCGCTGCCGTCCAGACGTTCGTGATGCCCGCGCGCGATGGCCGCGACCTTTTCTCCGAAAAAGGACATCAAGATCTGATAGCTGTCAACCGGGTGCCGGCGTATGATCGCAAATTCCTCGTCCGTCAGACGGCCGCTCTTTTTAAGGATGGCGTCGGGCGTTTCACATTTGCCGACGTCATGGAACATCGCGGCCACCGCCATATCGTCCATGGAAGGTTCCGGCGGCCGCAGCGCGCTGTACAGCGCAAGCGAATAGCGCACCACATTGCGGCTGTGTTTCTGTGTGATATGATCCTTTTCGTTGATCTGTGAGATCAACTCGCGCAGCTTGTCCTGAAAGGTATGCTGGCTGTCATAAACCGGGCGATTGGTCACGCACAGAAGCTTGCACGGCGTGCGCGCCAGAAAATTGACCTCTTTGTCCAGATTCTGCGTGTAGAACCCCGCGCCCGCGGACAGGATGCGCCTGGTGCCGTCGCTCTGATAGCAGATCAGTTCCCCTTCCAATAGCAAAAAAAACTCAATCGCTTCCGGGTCGGCGGCAGGGATCAGCCAGATTGCGTTGTCCGCGCCGATCGCCTGACACATGATCTCCAACTCGTTGCGATGCACCAGCAGCTGAAGCGCCTCTTTGTTTCCGACTGTTAACGGGTCGAGCGGCGGAATAAACACAAGTCCGTTCATGCGGTTCTCCCCCTATACAGATCTATTGTTTAATTATACCATCCTGACCGACAGGCAGCAACTGAAAAGGGGAAAATCTATGGTGGTTTTTGTATTATTCGATCGATAATTGATATGTCACGACGCGGCGCCCGGCTTCGCTGCCGCGTTTTTGCGCGGAATATTTACGGAAGGGACACAATTTTGTTGCAAGCGTCGTCGGCTTTCGCTTGAAAACGCACTTGGGATGACATACAATGAACTGTACGAATGGAAGGAGGGTTGCTGTGAACAGCCCACGGGATATTATTGAGGAAGTCAAAAAGGCCGTCGTTGGCAAGGACGGCGTGCTGATCATGGCGCTTTTGGCTATTTTGGCGCGGGGACACATCCTGCTTGAGGATATTCCCGGTGTCGGCAAGACCACACTTGCGCTCGCCTATTCCAAGGCGCTGGCGCTGGATTATAACCGGATGCAGTTCACGCCGGACGTGCTGCCGTCGGATATCGTAGGGTTTTCTATTTACAATAAGGAAACCCATCAGATGGACTATCGCCCCGGCGCGATCCTGTGCAATCTGTTTCTGGCGGACGAGCTCAACCGCGCCACCTCGCGTACGCAAAGCGCGCTGCTTGAGGCGATGGAGGAGGGCAACGTTACCGTGGACGGCGTCACGCACCCTGTGCCGCAGCCGTTCGTGGTCATCGCTACCCAGAATCCCGTCGGCGCTTCCGGCACGCAGCTTTTGCCCGATTCGCAGATGGACAGGTTTATGGTGCGGCTGTCGATGGGTTATCCAAAGGACAGCGACGAGCTTGTGATGCTTCAGCGTAAGCAGCAGGGCAATCCGCTCGATCAGGTGCATCAGATCGTGGGACACGGCGGCTTGCTTTCCATGCGGGAGAGCGTGGACGCCGTCTATATCAAGGACAGCGTGCTTGAATACATCGTGCGGCTCAACAACGCGACCCGCTCGCATCCGATGGTGCTGCAAGGGGCGAGCCCGCGCGCGTCGCTGGCCGTCACAAACATGTCCAAGGCCGCCGCGTGGGTGCAGCAGCGTGATTATGTGCTGCCGGCCGATGTGCGCATGGTATACAATTATACCGTGTCCCACCGGCTTATCATCGCGCCCGAGGCCGAATCCGCCGGCCAGAATGCGGCCGATCTTGTCGAAGCCATTTTGAAGAGCGTGCCCTCGCCCAAGGTAAAGTAGGCCATGTGGCGCAGCCGGCTTGCCTATCTGACGGCGCTTTTGTTCGCGGCCGTCTTGCATTTGTTTTACGCGGGAACGGTTTCGTTTTATATCCTGCTTGTGATTCTGTGCCTGCCGGCGCTTTCCCTGCTTGCCAGCATTCCCTTGTTTGTTCGTGCACGCGTTACGCTTTCCACGGGCACGTCGGTGCCGATTGGCACATCGGCCGCGCTGCGGCTTGCCGTTGACAGCCGCTGCTTTTTGCCAACCGCACACATCCATGTCCGGCTCGAGGGCACAAACCTTTTGACCGGCGTCAAATATCCGCCTCAGCGGATCGGCTTTGACGGCGCGCGGCATGAGGTCTGTACGGTGGAGCTGCCGACCGGTCATTGCGGCGCGCTGCGGCTTGTCTGCCGAAGGGCGCGCGTCAGCGATTATCTGGGGCTTTTTTCCATCCCTGTCCGGCGGCCGGAGTCCGTCACCCTCTGCGTGCTGCCGAGCGAGGAAAAGCCGGACGACGTGCCTGCGTTTATCGACAGCCTTTCCAAACGGATGCGCCCCAAGCGCGGCGGCGGCTTTGCGGAGGATCACGAGCTCAGACCCTATCGCGACGGGGACAGCGTGAGCAGCATCCATTGGAAGCTGTCCGGCAAGCTTGACGAGCTGATCATCCGTGAGCCGATGGAGGTACAGCAGCAGCTGGTGCTCTGTACGCTTGATCTGTACGGCGCGCCGGATCAGCTTGACGTGACGCTGCAACGATTTTCCTATCTGATGCGGCAGCTGATCGACGCCGGGATTGCGCCCATAGTGCGCTGCCCGACGGTAGACCGTGCCGACCTCAAGCGGTTCCGCGTGACGGGCGTCTGGTCGCTGAACCATTACATCATCAATCTTTGCGGCGTACAGGCCCCCCGCGAGGGGACAAAGACCGTGCTGCCCGTGCGCGTGCGCGTGGACCGGCAGGTGCATATCTATCCGCCCGAACGAAAGGAGGGCGCGCGTGAACACTAAGCATCCCGGCTGGATCGCCGTTTGGGCGAGCACGGCGCTGCTGGCGTTTTTGGGCGTATGCGGCACGCTGCTTTCGGTGACCACAGCCTATGAGCTCCCGCTGGATGCGGGCATGTTTGTGGGGTTTTCCGTATTGCTGGCGCTGTATATCACGCTGGCTGTATCCCTGCCAAAGTATGGAAAGTATCTGTCCATCCTTGCGTTGCTGGTGATGGCCGTCTGCTGTGCGGCCTATTTTCGGACGCTGCGCGTCGGCGCGCAGAATTTTGTGCTTCAGATCCGCAATAAACTTGCCATCGCCATTCCGTTTGTGACCAAGCTTGCAGAGCCCGGGGGGGTGACCGAGCTTCAGCGGATGCAGGGCGATTTGCTGTTTTTGCTGCTGATGGCGTTTTTGCTGACCTATTTCATCTCATGGGCGCTGGTTCGGGCGCAGTCGCTGTCGCTTTCGGCGGTTGCGACCGTGCCGCTGTTTGGCCTTGCGCTCGTATACACCGATTATCCGCCCTCCGCGCTGAGCCTGTGCCTGATCACCAGCTATTACGCCATCCTGTTTCTAACGCACGTCGTGCGTCGCGGCAACCTTGCCGAAAGCGCGCGGATGACGCTGCTGCTTGCGCCGGTGACGCTGCTGCTTTCGGCACTGCTGTTTGTCGGCGTGTCCAAAATGACCGAGGTGCCCGTCATCCCGCTTGATACGCTGGAGGAGGAGCTTACCGACGCCTATGAAAAGGCGGAGCAGGCGTTCCAATCCGCGGCAAGCGACGCAAAAGCGCAGGAGAACCTGCGTTCCGTCGGCAAGAAGGATCAGTCCGAGGCGGTTGTGATGCAGGTGCTTTCCTCGGGCGGGGGCAAGCTGTATCTGCGCGGTTATTCGCTCGGGCAATACACCGGCTCCGCCTGGCTGGCCGTGGAGGAGTATGCGGACGGAGGGGACGTCAATTTGTCGGCCGCTCTGCCGTATCTGGGCTTTGCGGGCGGCAGCGCGGGCAGCGCCGAGACGCTGGAGGTCACCTATACCCACAGTTCCACGCTGCTGCATGTTCCGTATTATGTCGCAGCCGCGGACGATGCCATTCGCTGTGCCGAGCAGGCCTGGTATGCCGCAAGCAGGCAAACCGGCTATCATTGCAGCTATCTTTCCATCCCGGATGTGACAAGCGCCGCGTTCTCCCTGCCGCAGGACACCGCTGCCTGGGAGAGCGCCTACCGCCAATACGTCCTTTCCACCTACACCGTGCTGGAGCCCGAGATCCGGGACGCCATGCGCGCCATCGCGCAGAGCGCGGGAATCTCGCCGGACGCCGATCGCTATACGCTTGCCCGGCAGGTGTCTAACTATATCATAAGCGCCGCAGCTTATGAGCTCAGCGTGCCGCAGATGCCCGCCGACAGCGATTTTGTGCTGTATTTTCTCAACGACTGCAAAAGCGGCTACTGTGTCCATTTCGCGTCCGCCGCCGCCGTGATGTTACAGTCGCTCGGGGTTCCCGCCCGCTATGTCAGCGGCTATCTTGTGCAGGCAGAGGCGGGGGTGCTCACCGACGTCACCGCCGCGGATGCGCACGCCTGGGTGGAGGTCTATCTGGACGGAACCGGCTGGGTGCCATTTGAAGCCACCGGCAGCCGCACGCCCGATGCGCCCTCCGATACGCCGGCGCCTTCCGATACACCGGAGCCCACGTCCACCCCCGAGGCAACGCCGGAGCCGTCCGACGCGCCCACGGAGGATGCAACCCAGATGCCTGCCACGGCCGATCCGTCCGCGGACGCCGCACAGACCCCGGAGCCAGCCACGGACGCTGCGGTCACGCCGTCCGCCAATGCGTCAGAGCCTGACGGTTCGCAGGGTGCAGACACGTCCGGGGGCGACGGCGGCGCAGACCAAGGCCAGGGCGCGTCGCCTCCGCTTTGGCTGCTGTATCTTCTGATCCCGGTGCTTGTTGTGCTGCTGGCGTTGTTCCGCCGCTCGGTCGTGACCGAGACGCGCCGCCGCGCCATCTACCGGCGCAACGGCAACCGAAGCGTCGTGGCGGCGTACCAATATCTGAAAAAGCTGGCGCGCTGGGGCGTTGCCTGTCCGCCGGAGATCGAGACGCTGGCCATGAAGGCCGCGTTTAGTCAGCATGTGCTGACACCCGAGGAGAGAAGACTGGTGCTGTCGCATCTGGAGAGCGAGCTTCGGACGCTTTCCGCCGGGCAGACCCCGCTGATGCGGTTTGTCAGCCGGTATCTTCTGGTGCTGTACTAGACCCGTAAAGCGCGGACGCATTTTCCGTCGTCCGTCAGCAAATGTAAAAGAAAGGGTAACCTTATTTCCTCCCTTTTTCTGATAAGCTGTGCTTGCCAGAGAAAGGGAGGATCTTTTATGGAATATCAAAATTTTTCCGTGTTTCTCGACACGGCGAATCCGCCAAGGACGCCGTTGTTCGATCTGACCGCGGGCGACACAGGCAACCGGTTCTGTATCCGGCTGACCCGGCGCGGCGTCCCGGTTGACCTCACCGGATGCGTGGTGCATCTGATCTATTATTCCGCCTGTGGCATACGCATGCAGACACAGGAAACGGGCGTGCGCATCACCTCGGCGGAGACGGGCGCGCTGGATGCGGCGCCGCCTGCGGACGCGTTTTCCGCCGGTATGGTCGCCTGCGAGGTGCAATGGTACGAGGGGGCGGGGCTTGCCGAACGCCATACGTCGGCCAGGTTTCTGTTTGTCGCGCATGATCCGCTTTTGAGCCCGGACAGGGTGGAGACGGACGCTTCGCTGCCGGTGCTTGTCCGGTCGGCGGCCTTTGCCCTAAAGGCGGCAAACGCCGTGCGGGAGGCCGTGCAGCTGTTGCTCGATCTGCCGGAGGAGCGTTCGGAGCGCGTGCTGGCCGCGGAGCCTGCCTGCCGCGCGCATTTGATGCAAAAGCGGGCGAGCCTTACCGCGCTGCTGGATGGACTGGAGGGGTGAGCATGCCGATCAAAAAGGAATTCACGGTGAAGCTTGATCTGAAAAGGACGACCGGCAACCGTGACTTTACGCTGGTCGCCGGCGATACGGGCAACGTCATCCGTGTGACGCTGACGGACGACGGCGTGCCGGTGGATCTGACCGGCTGCCGCGTGCTCGCGGTGTTTACAAAGCCCACCGGTTCGTCCATGCAGGACAGCGCGATCGAAAACGGCGGCGTCACAATCGGCGGCGCGCAGCATAACGTCATCACGCTGGAGCTGTTCGGCGCGTCGTTCGCAACCGGCACCAACGCCTGTGAGCTGCAAATCTATTCCGGCGATGACATGGGCGTGCTGGTCACCTCCGCGGCGTTCAATTTCTATTGCCGCAACGGCATCATTGACGACGGCACGATTCTCAGCACCGACGAGTATCCGCTGCTGACCGCGCTCATCCGTCAGGTGGAAGCGCTGCTTGACAGCGTGATAACGCCGTCCGATGTGGACGCGGCGCTGTCCCAACAGAGCGCAAACCCTGTCAAAAACAGCGTTGTTACCGCAGCGCTCGCGGGCAAGGCGCCCGTGACGCATACGCATGCCGCCGCAGATGTGACGGGGCTTGACGCCGCGCTGCTTGGTGCAGGCACCGCGCTGCTTGGCACGGGAACCGCGCTCCTTGCGGGCGCATCCATGGACGCGCTGACCGCGCCCGGGGTGTATTCGGCCGATGCAGCCGTCGCGGCCACGCTTACGCATGCGCCCTGCGCCGTCGCGTTCAAGTGTTATGTGCATGAGCTGCCGTCGGCTCTCGTTCTTCAGTATGCGCTGTCGGCTGCGTGCAAGGTCTATATGCGCACCTTCGACGGCACGGCCTTTTCGGCCTGGTCGAGCGGGATCGAGCAGGTCACCGCGCTGCCCACCGTGTACAACGATGGCGACGTGTTCATTCTGACGACCTAAAGGGGGGACGGGCATGGCAAAGACTTATACGCTCACCTCCGTGAGCATCAACGGCGGGTGGCACTACAACTGGACAAACGCCAACTGGACAGGCATTGGCGATCTGTCAAACGGGTGCACTGCGCAAGGAACGGAAGGCGCATCTTGCACTTATACCAATATACTGTTTTACCCGTCAGAGCTTGCCGCGCTGTCCGGCAAAAACATTACTTCCATTCTGCTGCAATTCACCTGCGAAACAAATCCGCCAGCCGGAGGAAACGTCTCATGCTGCCTCAAGGCCAACGGGAATGCGAGGGTGACCGGCAACGGGAACAGCTGGCAGCGGCTGACCGCGTATGCACCGCGTTATAACAATGCAAACGCAACAACGCTTTCTGGGACACGCAGGCAGATGAACATGACGCCGGGCGGGCTGCCGACTTATGGGTATGTGTTCGGTCCCAATTCGCCCACTGTTGCATCAACATACACGTTGTTTGACGCGTTCAACAACCCCGCACTGGACGCCGCAACGCTGATCGTCACGACGGATGAGACGGACTACGCCCTGTCGTATGACGCCAACGGCGGCACGGGCGCACCGTCTTTACAGACGGGCACGGGCGTGGGCTCGTATACGTTTACGCTTTCGTCCGCAGCGCCAACGCGGGCAGGCTATGTTTTCCTTGGCTGGGCGACCTCCGCATCCGCTTTATCCGCCGCCCATCAGCCAGGCGATACCGTGGTTGTCACGGCTGACACCACGCTGTACGCCGTGTGGCGAAAGACCGCAAGCATATATATCGGCGCTACGGCGGGCGAGCCCGTCATCGGCGGGGTCACCGGAACGGCTTATCTTGCGGCGAACGGACAACTGAGGGAGGGAAACGGAATATGGTAAATAAGAGGGAGGTTTTTCTCGGCGCGCTGCGCGGAGAGATCGGCAGAGGAATCTATGTCTGGGGCGGCAACGGCGAGACCGTGTCCGGCATGGCAGATCCGGAGGGCTGGATCAAAAAGCATGAAACCAGCGCCCAGAACGCCCGTCGCGCGGTTGCGCTGTATCAAAAACGCGTGGCGGCGGGCGTTGCCTGCATCCGCGCCTTCGACTGCTCCGGCCTCGTATACTGGGCGCTTCGGCAGGCGGGGCTCTTGAATCGGGATCTCAACAGCCGCGGGCTGTATGCGCGCTGCACCGCCATCGATAAAGCGGATGTGCGGCCGGGCGATCTGGTGTTTCGGCATAACGGCGTAAAGATTTCGCATGTCGGGGTTTTTCTGGGCAACGGGCAAACGGTGGAGAGCAAGGACCGCGACGACGGCGTGGTGCTGTCGCGTCTTTCCGCCTCGTACTGGAACCGCGCCGGACGCTATCTGGACGTCAACGACGCGGCGGAGCAGGCGGGGGAGGCGGCGCCCGCCTCCGAACGCCCAGCTGATCCCGCTTGTGAAAGTCCGGCTGATCCCGCTTGTGAACGTCCGGCTGTGTCACGGACGCTGACCGTGCAGACGCCGTATCTGCGGGGCGACGACGTACGCGCCTTGCAGCAGCGGCTGACCGGGCTCGGCTATTTCGTAGGCGCCGCCGGCGCAGACGGCGTATATGGCCCAAATACCGCAGGTGCGGTGCATCTGCTCACAAGCAACGCTTCCTGCTGCACCGAAAGCGCGGATGCCGACGGCGCGGTATGGCGGCTGCTGGGCTTAGGAACCTGAACAATCGGGAGAAAGGAGAAAACAAACATGGAATATGTCAAGATTGCGCTGGCCGCGATTGCGGGAGTGCTGACCTATATCTTTGGTCCGTGGGACGTGCTTTTGATTACGTTGACGGTGTTTGTGGTGCTGGATGTGATCACCGGCATTGTCAAGGCATGCATCATCAAGCAGCTCAATTCGGGCACCTGCTGGAAAGGGCTGCTCAAAAAGCTGTTGATCTTTGTGCTGGTTGGCGTCGGCGTGCTGCTGGATCGGCTGTTGAACATGAACGGCGCCGTTCGCGCCGCCGTCAGCATGTTCTATATCGCCAACGAAGGCATTTCGATTTTGGAGAACATGGGCGAGATGGGCGTGCCGCTGCCGCGGTTTTTGAAAAGCATGCTGATCAGGCTGAACGACGCTTACGATAAGGACGATATCAAGTAAGCGGCGCATACAAAATAACGGCGTGTACAAAAAAGCGGGGGCGCGCATCGCCTCCGCTTTTTGTGTTATTGATATTCCCGGATCAGCTGCCCAAAGATCGGCAGCGCTTTTTTGATCGTTTCGGGATCGACACAGTAGGAGATGCGCATGTGCGTGGGACAGCCAAAGTCGTCGCCCGGCACCACAAGCACGTTGTGCGCCTTGGCGCGCGCGCAAAACGCTTCCGCGTTGCCGCCAGGCGCGCGCACAAACAGATAAAACGCGCCGTCCGGCTTTACACAGTCATAGCCCATTTCGGACAGCCCGCCAAACAGCAGCTCCCGGTTGTGGCGATACGCCTCGATGTTTGCGGGCACGGAGGCGCAGCGCGCGATCACGCGCTGCATGATCGCCGGGGCGCAGACATATCCGAGCGCCCGCGCGGAGCCAGCCGTCGCGTCGCACACGTCGTTGAAATCCTCCATGCAGTCCGGCACGCACATATAACCGATGCGGTCGCCCGGCAGCGAGAGGGATTTGGAGTAGGAATAGCAGATGATGGTGTTGGCATAGTAGTCCGGGATAAACGGCACGGTCACATTGTCGTAGACAAGCTCACGGTACGGCTCGTCGCTCACAATGTAGATGGGATGCCCCACCTCGGCCGATTTGTCGCGCAGCATCTGCCCGAGCCGGTCAATCGTGTCGGGCGTATAGACGACCCCGGAGGGGTTGTTGGGCGTGTTGATGATGACGGCCTGCGTATGGCGGGTCACGGCACGCCGAATCGCCTCAATGTCCAGCTGGAAGGTGGACTGATCCGCAGGCACGATGATGAGCTTGGCGCCCGCGCTCTCTACAAAGCAGCGGTATTCCGGGAAAAAGGGCGAAACGGTGATGATTTCGGAATCGGCGTCGATGGTAAACGCCTTGAACGAGGCCATAAGCGCCGCCGCCGCGCCGCAGGTGATGTAGATATTGCGGCGGGAAAAGGGCCGTTGAAGCCGCTCCGACAGACTGGCCGCGATGGCGTCGCGCGCTTCGTCGCTGCCAACCGCGCTTGTATAGCCGTGAACCCGGATCGGCGCCTCGGTCTTTACAATGTCAATCAGCGCGTCCGACACCTCGGGCGGCGGAGGCACACTGGGGTTGCCGAGGGAAAAGTCCATCACGTTTTCCGCGCCGACCAGCCGCGCCTGCTGACGTCCATATTCAAAAATCTCACGGATGCAGGAGCGCATACGCCCCATTTTCACCATTTTTGTTGAAACCATGGCATCCTCCGTGTTCTGCGGGGGGGCTGCCGCCGCCTCCCCTTTTTTGCTACTATACCTTATTGGCGGACGGCAGACAAGGGAAATTAGAGACATATATCTTATATTCACGGCTGCATCCGCATAGAAATGTGAATTGTTGATCGCCATCTTGCAATCCCATCTTTTTCATGATACTCTGATTGCAATCTGGCGCAGTGTCGCCGTGCATTAAGGAGGGGTGAGTTTGCAGGACTTTTTGGCGCTGTTTTCTAACGTATTGAACTTTTCCTGGCAGCAAGTACTGATGATTGTCATCGGCTGCGTGCTGATTTATCTGGCGATTCGACACAAGATGGAACCCGCGCTGCTGCTGCCGATGGGATTCGGCGCGGTATTGGTCAATTTGCCGTTTGTGAGCACCGGCGCGCTTGAAACGCTGTTTTCCGCAGGTATCGCCACCGAGTTGTTCCCGTTGCTGCTGTTTATCGGCATCGGCGCCATGATCGATTTTGGGCCGTTGCTGACCAATCCAAAAATGATGCTGTTCGGCGCTGCGGCGCAGTTCGGTATTTTCTTTACGCTGATCGTGGCACGGCTGATCGGGTTTTCCCTTGACGACGCCGCTTCCATCGCCATCATCGGCGCGGCGGACGGTCCTACGGCCATCTATGTGTCGCAGGTGCTGAAATCCAGCTATCAGGGCGCGATCATGGTCGCAGCCTATTCCTACATGGCGCTGGTGCCGATCGTCCAGCCGCCCATTATCCGCCTGATTACCACCAAGAACGAGCGGCGCATCCGCATGACCTATGCGCCCGCCTCGGTCAGCAGAACCACGCGCATCCTGTTCCCGATTTTTGTGACCATCGTAGCGGGGACAGTCGCCCCCAAATCGGCGGAACTGATCGGGTTTTTGATGTTTGGCAACCTTGTGCGCGAATGCGGCGTGCTGGGTTCGCTGAGTGAGAGTGCGCAGGGCGCTTTGGCAAACCTTGTGACGCTGCTGTTGGGCATCTCGGTGGCATTCCGGATGCAGGCGGAGGCGTTTGTCACGGTCGAGACCCTCGTGATCATTGCGCTGGGGCTTGTGGCGTTCATATTCGATACGGTGGGCGGCGTGTTCTTTGCCAAGCTCCTGAATCTGTTCAGTAGGAACAAGGTCAACCCGATGATCGGCGCCGCCGGCATCTCGGCCTTCCCGATGTCGTCGCGCGTCATCCACAAGATGGGGCTTCAAGAGGACCCGTACAACTATCTGCTCATGCACGCGGCGGGCGCAAACGTCAGCGGCCAGATCGCCTCGGTTATTGCAGGCGGGTTGATTCTGACGCTGGTCGGCGCATAAAAGGAGGTTTGACATGACGTTTTTGTTTGATCCCGCATCCCTTTCGCAGACGCTTTTGATGACGCTCAAGGGCATGGTCGGCATCTTCCTTGTCATCGGCGTGATTATGCTTGTCATCTTTTTGCTCAACCGGCTGCTGCCTGCGGAAAAAAAGCCCGCTGAGGACAGTCAAAAGCAATAACTGCACGCGCGTCCGGTTTGGCAGCAAAAACCCGTAACCGCTTTTTGCCGCTTCCCGCGCAGCTTCGATGAAAAAGGAGCCATTCGCCGTTTGGCGAATGGCTCTTGTCTTGTCCTGTGGTTTTTGCGCCCGGCGGGAGCGCGCTGCCAAAAAAAGTCGGCGCATACGCCGCGCTTTTTTTCAGGATGCCAGTGCGGCGCCCCGGGAAAACGCCTCCAGATTCTTGTCCCAGACGCGCTCCGGCAGGTTGCGCCGAAGAATCGCTTCCCAATCGACCTGTCCGAGCTTCAGCATCGGGATCAGCGCGCCCAGCAGCACGACGTTCTGGCAGCGCGGCTCGCCAAGCGCCTCTGCGACCGCAGCGGCGTCGATGACAACCGTGCGATACGCTCCCTGCATGGCCTCGACCGTGCCCGTGGGATATTCCGCCGCGCCCATGACAACGCTCATCGGCACAATGCGGCAATCGTTGACAAGCGCGGTGCCGTCCCGCTTCAAATACGGCGCGTAGCGCACCGCTTCCATTTTTTCAAAGGCGACCAGCAGGTCGGCCTGCCCGCGGCCGATGATGGGGGAATGCACGAGCTGGCCGTAACGGATCTGGGTGGACACGCTGCCGCCGCGCTGCGCCATGCCGTGCACCTCGCTCATCTTGACGTCAAAGCCAAGCTCCACCAGCCCCGCGGTGAGCACGCGGCTTACGAGAATCGCGCCCTGACCGCCGACGCCGGCCAGCAGGATGCTTGTTACGCTGTGTTCCATCGGTCAATCCTCCTCTTTCTGAATCGCGCCGAACTTGCAGATCTGCATGCAGACCGAGCAGCCGGTGCAGAGGGTTCTGTCGATCGACAGCAGCCCGTCCTGCTTAAACAGGGCGGGACAGCCGGCCTGCAGGCAGCGGTTGCAATGACGGCAGACGGATTCGATCACACGGTACGGCGTGCGGTCCTCACGCGGCGCGCGCTTGAGGAGCAGGCAGGGCCGCCGGGTCACGATTGCCGCCGGCACATCGGACGCCAGCGCGTCGTCGATCGCCTTCTGCACGTTGTCCAGGTTCTGCGGGTTAACCGTGATGACCAGCCCATAGCCCAGGGCGCGCAGCACGTTCTCAACCGAGATCTCGGGCGCCGGCTCTCCCATCAGCGTCATGCCGCTGCCGGGATTGTCCTGCTGTCCGGTCATGCCGGTGATGCGGTTGTCAAGCACCACGGGGATCACGCGACTCTTGTTGTACAGGATTTCGGCTGCGCCGGTCATCCCGCTGTGGAAAAAGGTGGAATCACCCAGCACGCCGAACACCTTCTTGTCCTGCCCGCTCTTTTCAAACGCCTTGGCCATGCCGTGCGCGACGGAGAACCCGCCGCCCATGCACACCACGGAGTCCAGCGCGCTCAGCGGCGGCGCGCAGCCGAGCGTGTAGCAGCCGATGTCGCCGGCTGCAACGGCGTTCTTTTGCTTGGACAGGACGTAGAAAAAGCCCCGGTGCGGACACCCGGCACAGAGCGCCGGGGGACGCGGCACGGCGGTCACGCCGAGCGCGGGCGCTTCGGCTTGCTCGCCAAACAGCGCTTCACGCAGCCGCTGCGGGTTCAGCTCATGCACGTTCGGAATTTTGTCCTTGCCGATGCAGGCAATGCCCGCCGCGCGGATCTGCTCCTCCATGAACGGCTCAAGCTCCTCCACAACGTACAGCGTTTCGACCTCCTCCGCAAAGCGGCGGATGAGCGCCATCGGCAGGGGGTTGGTCAGGCCGAGCTTCAAAAACGACGCCGTCGGGGGAAAGACCTCCCTGGCGTATTGATAGGCAATCGAGGCCGAGATCACGCCGATCTTCTTTTCGCCCCACTCGATGCGGTTCAGGGGCGAGGTTTCGGCGTATTGCGCAAGCCGTTTGAGCTTTTCCTCCACCAGCACATGGTTCCTGTATGCATTGGCCGGCGTGGAGACGAATTTTTCCGCGTTCCGCTTGTACGGCCCCACGGGTTTTTCCTCCCGCTCACCAAATTCCACCAGTGATTTGGAGTGGCAGACGCGCGTCGTCATCCGGTACAGCACCGGCAGATCAAACTGCTCGGACAGCCGGAAGGCCTCCGCCATGAAATCCTTGCATTCCTGACTGTCCGACGGCTCCACCATGGCGAGCTTGGCAAACTTGGCATAATAGCGGTTGTCCTGCTCGTTCTGGGAGCTGTGGCAGTCCGGGTCGTCGGCCGAAACGATGACAAACCCCGCGCCCACGCCGTTGTAGGCGGCGGTGAATACCGGATCCGCTGCGACGTTCAGCCCGACGTGCTTCATCGCGGACATGGATCTTGCGCCCGCGATCGATGCGCCGTAGGCGGCTTCGACGGCCACCTTTTCGTTGGGCGCCCACTCGCAGTACAAGGCGTCGCGATACTTGGGCAGGTTTTCAAAGATCTCCGTGCTCGGCGTGCCGGGGTAGGCGGAACAGACCAGGGCGCCTCCCTCGAACGCGCCGCGCGCGGCGGCCTCGTTGCCCGTCAACAGATGTTTCATTTCCGTACCTCCGATTCGTAATCCTTTACGTTTCCGTCATGAAGCGCCGAAAGCGCGCCCCGCGCCAGCGCCAGCATTTCTTTTTCGCCCGGGAAGACCAATATGGGCGCCAGCTTTTCCACATAGGAAGAGATCGCGTCCGTAAACGCCTTGCTTGCCGCGATGCCGCCCGTGAACACGATAGCGTCCACCCGAAAGCGCAGCACCGCCGCCATTGCGCCGATATCCTTGGCGTGCTGATAGGCCATCGCCCGAAAAACCCGTTCCGCGTCCGCGTCGCCCTCGGCCGCACGCTGCGCGATCTCGCGAAAATCGCGCGTGCCGAGATAGGAATAGGCGCCTGCCTCGGTGCCGAGCTTCTTTTTCACTTCGGCCTGCGTCAGCCCCGAGAAGCAATAGCGGATCACCGCGTTGACGGGCAGTGACCCCGCCCGATCCATCGAAAAGCTGCCGTCGTCCTTGACGTTGAACACATCCACCACGCGCCCCTTTTCGTGCGCCGCGATGGATACGCCGCCGCCCATATGCACGACAATGAGGTTGCAGCTTTCATAGGCACAGCCAAGCGCCTTGGCCGCCTGCCTTGCCACGCTCTTTTGATTCAACGCGTGAAAAAAGCTCTCCCGCTCCATGCCGGCAAAACCGGATACCCGTGCGACGTCCTGCATCTCGTCCGTGCTGACCGGATCGACAAAATAGGCGGGGATGCCCGCCTCATGGGCCAGCTCGCTGGCCAGCACCACGCCGAGGTTCGACGCATGCTCGCCGTAGGGCGGATCCGCCATGTCCGCAAGGACGGCGTTTGTCACAAGATAGGTGCCGGAGGGGATATGCCGCAGGAGGCCGCCCCGCGCGCAGACGGCGTCAAAATCGACAGGCCGCAAGCCGTTCTCGCCAAGCCAGCGGCGGATCAGCGACATCCGATAATCCGTCTGCTCGATGACGTGGCCAAAGGGCGCAAGCTCGGCCGCCGTGTGATCGATGGTCTGGCCGAGAAGCAAGGTTTCTTCGTCAAAAACGGCAAGCTTGGTCGATGTTGCGCCGGGGTTGATGATGAGGATTCGCATGGGCGCCTCCGTTGCTTTACATTTGCATATCTATTGTATGTGATCAAAAAATAGATGTCAAATAATATAAGGTATCCGGCGCGCCGCCCCTTGCAAACCTGCGCCGCGGCGTATCGGCGTCAGCCTTTTTGGCATATCCGCCGCCCGCATGCCCGTATGTTGGGATATGGATGCAATCAATTCGTTTCTTGTCCGCTGCAACACCTATCTGTGGGGGCTGCCGACGCTGCTGCTGCTTGTGGGCGTCGGCATGTTCTTTACCGTCCGTCTTGGCTTTTTTCAGTTTCGCCGCGCCGGACTGTGGATTCGCGGCACCTTCGGCGCCATGCTCCGGGGCGGGGGACAGGGGGCGGATGGCGTCACGCCGTTTCAGAGCGTCACGGCAGCTCTTGCCGCGACGATCGGCATCGGCAACATCGTGGGCGTGTCGGGCGCCGTCGCGCTTGGCGGGCCCGGGGCGGTGCTGTGGATGTGGATCTCCGCCCTGTTCGGCATGATGACCAAGTATGCCGAGGTGCTGCTCACCGTCCGCTTTCGCTCGCAGGGCGTGTCCGGCGCCATGGCATATCTGAAGAACGGCGCAAAAAGCCCGCTGCTGGCAGGCATCTATGCGTTTTTGGCGCTGCTGTCGTCCATGGGCATCGGCAACCTTGTTCAGTGCAACAGCGCGGCGCTCGCCGTGCGCAGTGTCATGCCCGTTTTGCCCGCGTGGCAGCTCGCGCTGATCATCACGGCCGGCGTGGCGGCGGCGACCGCCGCGGGGATTGCGGGCATTGCAAAGGTGACGGAAAAGCTCGTTCCGTTCATGGCGGCGGCGTATACTTTGATGGCGCTGGGCGTCCTTGTTGCGCGCGCGGACGCGCTGCCGGGCGCGATAAGCAGCATCGTGACCGATGCGTTCTCCTTTCGTGCCGCGGCGGGCGGCACGGGCGGTTATGTCATAATGGCCGCCATGCGCTACGGCGTGGGCAGGGGCGTGTTCTCCAACGAGGCCGGCCTTGGCACCAGCGCGTTTGCCCATTCCGCCTCGCGGGAGCGCGAACCGGTGCGCCAGGCGCTGTGGGGCGTCTTTGAGGTGTTTGTGGATACGCTTTTGATGTGCACGCTGACGGCCATGGTGCTGCTGGTTGGCTGCACGGGGGAGGAGCTGGCGGGCGGCGGCGGCGTGGCGCTGCCACTGCTGGCGTTTTCCCGGGTGTACGGCACGGCGGGGCGGTGGTTTCTGGCACTGTTTGTGTTTCTGTTCGGGTATTCCACGGTGATCGCGTGGTATCATTACGGCCGCTGCGCCTACCGGTATCTCTTTCCACATAAAAAAAGTGCGCCGTACCGCGCGGTCTTTTTGACCGTGACGGCAGGCGGCTGCCTGTTTCGGGCCGAGATTGTATGGAATGCGGCGGATCTTGTCAACGGGTTGCTGCTGCTGCCAAACATTGCAGGGCTTTTGATGCTGTCCGGCACCGTGCGGGAGGAAACGCGCGCGTTTCTCAGTCGATATGCCGCAGGCGGCCGGAGGCTTGGGATGCCGCAAGCTCCGCCCGGTATTCCTCCGGGGTCAGCGCCGTGCAGGCGGCGTTGCTCGGGCAAAGGAACACGCGCTGATAGCGATAGCTGTACACCGCGTTCCCGCCGACGATGAGCTGGTCGATGACCTCAATCCCCAGCGGTTCCACCGAGTCAGCCAGCGCCCTGGCCGCCGTCAGATCCGGTTCGGACGGCAGAGGGTTGCCCGAGGGATGGTTGTGCAGCGGCATCAGATAGGCGGCTTTTTTGAGCAGCGCATGCTCGATGATGTTGCGCGGCTCCATCGGGACGTGGGTGAGCGTGCCCCCCGCGATGCGCGTGTCCGAAATGAGGTTCATATGGATGTCCAGGCACAGGATGCGCACCGCCTCGTACCGCTCGTTCATCAGCGACCCGATCGCATAGCGGCAGGCGGTTTCCGGCACACCGAGCGCGATCCGCCCCCGCCGGTCGGAGAAGGTGTCCATCAGCACGCGCCTGCTTACGCTGCGCATCAGGTTCAGAAACACCGCCGTGCTCTCGCCCACGCCCTCCACGCGCATCAGTGTCTGCGGGTCTGCCGACAGCACGCTGTCAAGCGAGCCGAACGCGTCCATCAGCCGATGCGCAAGCGGGTTGACGTCCTGCCGCGGGATGGCATAGGTCAACAGCAGCTCCAAAACGTTATGGTCTGCCATCCCCTCAAGCCCGCGCGCAAGATACGCATCCCGCAGGCGCCCGCGATGCCCTTTGTGCATGTCGAATTCCCCCGATCGTTCTGATTTCTATCATAACAACCGGGGGCGTCAGCGTCAATTCTTTTTTGCCGCGCTAGGGCATGAGCTGCCGTGCTAGATACAGGGACGCTGTCTTGAGCGCATACAGCTCCGGCTGTCCCATGGCCGCCGCGCGATCCTCCGAAACGAGGCCCACAAGGCCGATTGCTTCGCCCTCATAGAGGATCGGCATCAGGATCTGGGCGTAGTAGATCTCCTGCTGTTCGGCCACGAGCGGGGTCAGCGTGCTTTTTGTCGCCTGCTCGTCGAGAACCAGCTTCTTCTGCAGACATGCGTCCACCGGCCGCGAGAGGGCGCGGTCAGTTAGCTGCTTTTTCATGTGTCCCGCCGCCGCGATGATGCTGTTGCGGTCCGATATGACCGCGTTGTGTCCGAACGTGCCGTTCAGCGCCTGGACGTATTCGCGTGCAAAATCCGCCAGCTCCAGCATGGGCGAATATTTCTTCAGGACGATGCTGCCGTCGTTGTCGGTAAAAATCTCCAGCGGGTCGCTCTGCCTGATATGCAGCGTGCGCCGAATCTCCTTTGGGATGACGATCCGTCCCAGCTCGTCGATGCGTCTTACAATCCCCGTTGCTTTCATTGTTTGTTCTCCTTGCTCCGTTGTTACCGCCTTTTCGTCGCTATTGTTTGTCGTTGCGAATGGAAATATGCGGCCAGTCGATTGCAGGATGTTCGACAAAGTTCGAAATACGTTTACAAATTGCACATATCCCCGCTGTTTCTTTTCCGAACGCCATACGCTAGAATTTTAAGTAAACATATAGGTGGTTAATGAGGATGCAACAGCTAGCATGATCGTTACTGGACGCAAAATTTGCAAACGCTTTCACACATATCTGCGGATGGACTCCTATCAGGGAAAAGTCAGCGGCGTGTATCCGCATGCCGTGGACGTTGAAACGCCGTTCGGCGTAATTACGCTGTTGGACAACAGCCGCACGCTGCGTCCGTTTTCCTGTACGCTGAGCCCGATGAAGGCGTTTTCCGCGCTGCCCATCCATGACGGTGACGCGGTATATCTGGAAAAGGAATCCATTTTCTTTCCGTCCGCCGAATTTGGCGTGGATGTTTCGGTTGCCTCCGACATCGAGCTTTCGCTTGACGTGATGGTGAATCTTTTCATTCCGACCGACATGGATGTGCGCATGCGGCATCTGCTGCGGGTGATCGAGACAAGCTCCATCGAGGAGGATCTGAGCCCGCTCGTTCTCGACAAAAAAATCAATAACGTGTGCGAGATGGTCAGTCCGCCCATCCGTAAGCTCCGCCACGCGCTGGTCGATCAGGATCTGGCTGCCTGTGCCGCCGCGTCCGCCGAGATTGCCGGCTGCGGCATCGGCGGGATTCCGTCGTCGGACGCCTTTTTTGTGGGCTATCTGGCGGGATACGCCGCGCTTTCGCATGCGCTCGGCCGCACCAATCGCCGCATTCTGTCCTTCACGCGGGAGATGGCGGCCTCCGCCGCCGCGCATACGAGCCAGGTGCCGGCCGCGTTTTTGTTGCAGACCGGCGAGGGGCTTGTCAATGAGGAGCTGTTTTCGCTTTTGCGGTGCCTGTTTTCCGATATTGCCTATGCAAACCTTGTCGCGCATGCCAACAGCATTGCGCACGCGCGGGATACCGCAGGCGTTGATCTTTTGATCGGTGTCTATCTTTCCATCATGCATTATTTCGGCGAGATCGAGGATCTGGCGATATGAACCGTTGTATCAGGCGGGTCGTTGCGGCGCTGCTGGCATGTTCTGCGCTGGCGGGGACGCTCGGCTGTGCAAACCTGCTGGGGCAGGCCGGCACGGGCGGTCTGGTCATCAGCGAGGTATGCAGCTCCAACCGCGAATCGCTCATCGACCCCGTTTGGGGCGCGCCGGACTGGATCGAGCTGCACAACACCTCCGCACAAAGCATCAACCTGTTCGGCTATATGCTGACCGACAGCGTCCAAAATGCGGGCAAGCTCAACATCCTGCCCGACGTCACGGTGCCTGCGGACGGCTATGTCGTTTTGTATGCCAATAAGGCCGAGATGCAGACGGAGGCGGGCGATGCGATCCTGCTGAGCTTTGCGCTGTCGAAAAACGGCGATTCCCTGTTTTTGCTGAGCAATGCCAACGAGATCGTGGACGAGGTTGCCGTTCCGGCGCTTTCCCGCGATGTTTCCTATGCCCGAAAGGATGACGGCAGCTTCGGCTTCTGCGCTACGCCGACGCCGGGCGCAGCCAATGCCGCCGCGCTGTTTGACACGCTTGCCGCCGCAGAGGAATATCTGTCGGGCGGCGCGCAGCATGCGGTGACGTTTCTGTATTTGAACGAGGTCGTCTCCAAAAACGACGGCTCCTATCTTTGCGATGTCTGCGGCGCGCGTGCAGACTGGGTCGAGCTGTACAATGCCTCCGACGAGGCCGTGGATCTTTCGGGCTATACGCTGAGCGACAGCCCCGATGCGCGGCGAACAGGCAACCTAACCGGGTTCTCCATTGAGCCGGGCGGTTATCTTACGGTGCTGTGCAGTCCAGGCGGCGCTGCCTGCACGGGCGGCCATGCAACCTGCGCGTTCGGCATCAGCCGCGGCGGGGAGACGCTGTATCTGTTTGACGCGCTGGGCGCGCAGGCGGCGATGCTGGAGGTGCCGGCGCTTGAGCAGGATTGCTCCTATGCCCGCCGCGACGACGGCAGCTACGGCTTTTGCTTGCAGCCCACGCCGGGCGAGAAAAACACAACCCTCATCTCCGACGCGATCGAATCCTCGGCGATGGATGCATCCGACCCGGTGCGCATCAGCGAGGTTCTGCCCGACAACGCATACAGCCTCATCGATGCGGACGGCGACCGCAGCGACTGGGTTGAGCTGTATAACAGCTCCGATCAGCCGGTAGGGCTTGCGGGCTGCTATCTTTCCGACAATCCGCAGGATCCCAAAAAATGGGCGTTTCCCGACGTGAGCATCCCTGCCGGCGGCTACCTTATTGTGTTCCTGTCCGGCAAACAGAAGGCCGGCACGGCCGAGCTGCATGCGACGTTCTCACTTTCGGCGGATGAGACGCTCGTGTTCTATAATGCCGCAAACAACAGGACGGACAGCGTCCCGATCCCCGATCTGAGAGAGAACGTGTCCATCGGCAGGGCGGACGACGGCTCGCCCGTCTACTACGCGCAGCCCACGCCGGGGGGGGCGAACGCGCAGGGGTTTTCCGATGCCGACAGGGTCGGCTTTTTTCTCATGGACGGATTGTTTATCAGCGAGGTCTGCGCCATACACCGGAAGGGCTCGACCGAGAACGATTGGATCGAGCTGTACAACGGCAGCCAAGCCGATATGGATCTTACCGGGTATTACCTCTCTGACGATCCGGATGATCCAAAGAAATACTGCGTGCAGGGCGTGACGGTCAAGGCCGGCGGCTATGCGGTCATTGAGACGTCGGCGGACGCGGAGCCTAGCGGCAGCGTTGCCGGGTTCGGCATTTCGCCGGATGGAGAAACCCTGCTGCTTTCCGATCCCGCGGGCAATCCCGTCGATGTGTTTGTATCAGGCGTCACATCGCGCGGTATGACCTCCGGCCGGATAGAGACGGACAACACCGTGGCGCGCTGCTTTTTCTCAGGCGCCACGCGCGGCAAAAGGAATGCAAACGCCGCGTATACCGGCTATGCGCCCGAGCCGGTTTTCTCCCAAACCGCGCTGTATCACACCGAGGCCTTTACGCTGACGCTCAGCTGCGCTGATTCGGACGCCGCCATCTACTATACGCTCAACGGCAGTACGCCCGACGCCTCGTCCAAGCTTTATACCGAGCCGCTGACCGTTACGTCCAGCTGCGTCGTGCGCGCGGTGTCGGTCAAGGCGGGCGCTCTTGACAGCAAGCCCGCGACCTGCCATTACCTGTTTGAAGCGCAGCATACGCTGCCCGTGGTCTGCATCGCCATGAGCCGCGACGCCCTGTCCGACGTCTGGTCGCCGAGCCGTCACAGCGACATTGTCGAGCGGGAAAGCGATATTTGCTATTACGAGCCGGACGGCACGCTCGGCGTGTCCTTTGTCTGCGGGCTGAAGGCCAAGGGGCAGGGGACGCTGACCTATTCGCAAAAATCGCTTTCGATCAATCTGCGCGGCAGCCTGGGCCAGGATTGCGTGATCTATGCGTTTTTTGACGAGTACCCCTATACCGCCTTTCACAACCTGGTTCTGCGCAACAGCGGGCAGGACGCAACCGGCGCGCGCATCCGTGACGCCTTTGCCTCGCGCATCGTCCAGGGGCTGCATGTGGAGGCCGCCATGACGCGCCCCGTCGTCGTATATGTCAACGGCAGATATTACGGGCTGTATGATCTTGGGGAGGATTTGAACGCCGGCTATCTCGAGACGCATTACGGCGTCAGCCGGGACGCCGTGGATGTGATCCGCCGCAATGAATATGCGCTTTCCGGCAGCAAGCGGGAGATCGTGCGGGTGCGCGCGTATGCGCGCGAGCACAATTTTGCCTCCGATACCCGATACGAACAGCTCATTCAATGGGTTGACGCCGATTACTTTATAGATTATGTCATTTGCCAAACCTTCTTTGCCAATGCCGATATGTATAACCAGAAATATTGGCGTTCGCAGGATTATACGGTGCGCTGGCGACCGGTGCTCTACGACCTTGATTTTGCCTTTATGCAGGGGAAGCGCAACCTCATGCATTCCTATTTTGTCAAGGCCGGCATCGCATCGCCCAACGGCACGGTGTCCAACATGGATCTGTATTGCGCCCTTAGGGAGAACGCGGGCTGGCGGCAGAAGTTTGTGGAGCGGTATGTCGAGGTCGTCATGACGGTGTTCGCGGCGGATCGGCTGTTGGCGACCCTCGATCAGATGGTTGAGGAGATGCGTCCCGAAATGCCAAGGCAGATCGCCCGCTGGGGGTACCCCTCCAGCATGTCCCGGTGGGAGAACGAGATCGCCGATCTCCGTCAGATTGTTGAGACGCGGCCCGCAGTCATCCTGGGTCAGGTTCAGGCCGAGTTTGGCGTCAGCGACGCAGAGATGCAGGCATACATCGCCAAATACACGCCCTGAAAACCGGCATAGCGTGTTTCCCCCCTTGCATACGATAGGCAAGGGGGGATTTTATTATGGCTTTATACAACGAGACCGCGCTCTGCGGCGTGGTGTCCGGCACACCGCAATACCTGTATGAGTGCTACGGCCGGCGGTACTGCCGGCTCCTGATCGCCGTGCCGCGGCTGAGCGGCGCACAGGACCTTCTGCCAGTTCACTTTTTGGAGGAGCAGTATCTGCCGTTTTTGGAGGATGGCGAGCCCGTGCATGTGCTGGGCTCTCTGCGCTCCTGCAACCGGGAATCGGACGGCCGTTCACACCTGATTGTATATGTGGCAGCCGTGCATCTAAAGCCGTGCGAGGACGTCGGGGAGAACAGCGTCATCCTTTCGGGCGTGCTGCAAAAGGGCGCGGACGCACGGCTGACGCCGTTCGGAAGGTGCATTGCGGACGTCCTGGTCAAGACGACGCGCCGGTGCCGCCGCAGCGATTATCTGCCCGTGATCTGCTGGGGCGCCGCGGCGCAGCATGTGTCCAGCCAGCCGGTGGGGACGGGGCTTTGCGTGACCGGACGCTTTCAAAGCCGCCTGTATGACAAGCGCCAGCCGGACGGCTCCGTCACGCAGAAGACCGCGTATGAGGTTTCCGCCGCTAGAATCGAGATTCCGTATCCGCCGCGGGCATGAATTGCGCGCCGCCGGCGCATGCTATCCGCATGGCATATCTGTGGATCTTTCTTGGCGGCTCTGCGGCGTACGTCCTGATGGAATGGTTCTGGCGCGGGCACAGTCACTGGACAATGGCCCTGACCGGCGGGGTGTGCGCCCTGCTGTTGTTCGGGCTTCAGAGGGCGCTGCCGCATCTGCCGCTTGTGCCGCTGTGCCTGCTGGGTGGGCTCGTTGTGACGGCGGTCGAATTTGTGGTGGGCAGCATCGTCAATCTGCGCCTCGGCTGGCAGGTGTGGGATTATTCGGACATGAAATATCAGCTGTACGGGCAGGTGTCTCTCGGCTATTCGCTACTGTGGTGCGCTTTGTGCGCACCCGCATTTCCCTTATTGGATTTTATTTACACAACGGCGTATTCATGATATAATATGTCGATTCTTTTTGGGCGGACGGTGATACCTTGCGGATTCTGGGCGTTGACCCCGGTTATGCCATTTTGGGGTACGGCATTGTGGATTGTGACGGGTCCGGCCGGAAGGCCGTGGATTACGGCGTGGTGGAGACCCATGTGGGCGAGCCGTTTCCTGCCCGGCTTATGAAGCTGTATGACGGCATGGCGCAGCTGATTGCGCTGTACCGGCCGGATGCCGCCGTCTTTGAGGAGCTTTTTTTCTATCGCAACACCACCACCGCGCTGTCGGTGGCGGCGGGCAGGGGCGTTTCCATTCTGGCTGCCGAGCAGCGCGGGCTGCCGCTGTACGAGTATACGCCCATGCAGATCAAGCTTGCGGTCACCGGCGATGGACATGCCGACAAGCAGGCAGTACAGCAGATGGTTCGGCTCCAGCTTGCGCTTCGGCAGGTTCCCAAGCCGGATGACGCCGCCGACGCACTGGCCGTCGCGTTGTGTCACGGCAGCACGATCGCGGTTTCCCGTGAGGAGTACCGCATTCGATAGGAGGGATTATGTACGCTTTTATCCGCGGTATCGTGTCCGAGCTGACGCCAAACAGCGCCGTGCTCGAGGCGTTTGGCGTAGGGTATGAGCTTGTGTGCAGCACGCAGACGCTCAAAAAGCTGCAGGAGGGCGCGGAGGCAAAGCTCTATACGCACCTGCATTTGGCGGAGGGTGTGATGGCGCTGTACGGTTTTTATGCCGTCGAGGAGCGGGAGATGTTCCGCAAGCTTCTCGGCGTGTCGCGCGTGGGACCCAAGCTGTCGCTTTCGGTTTTGTCGGTGCTGTCGCCTTCCGATGTGCGCGCGGCCGTGCTGACGGACAACCCTTCGGCCTTTGACCGGGTGACGGGCATGGGCCGCAAGACCGCGCAGCGTGTGATATTGGAGCTTAGAGAGCATGTGTCGGGCATCACGCCGTCTCTTTCGGGCGGTGCGGCCGATTTGGCTGCGGATATCCGCTCCGAGTCCGTCGCCGCGCTGACCGCGCTCGGCTATGACGGGCTGTCCGCTTCCCGGGCAGTCGCCGCCGTGGACAAGGCGGATACCGTGGAGGAATGCATTACCCGCGCGCTGCGGCTGCTGGCAAAATAGGAGTAATCATGGCGGAGGAACGGCTGCTCTCCTCATCTCTGCATGAGGAGGATGTGAAAAACGAATACAGCCTGCGCCCCCACTTTTTGTCCGAATACATCGGGCAGGATGTGGTCAAGGAGCATATGCGCATCTATATCGAGGCGGCGCGTGCCCGCGGCGAATCGCTGGATCACGCGCTGCTGTACGGCCCGCCGGGGCTTGGCAAGACGACGCTTGCCGGCATCATCGCCAATGAGATGGGCGTCCAGCTTCGGGTGACAAGCGGCCCCGCCATCTCCCACGCGGGGGATCTGGCCGCGCTGCTGACGAACCTTGCGCCGGGCGACGTGTTGTTTATTGACGAGATCCATCGCTTAAACGCCAGCGTCGAGGAGGTTTTGTACCCCGCGATGGAGGATTATGCGCTCGATATCATCATCGGCAAGGGTCCGAGCGCCAGAAGCATCCGCCTTGATCTGCCGCATTTTACGCTGATCGGCGCCACGACCCGTCTCGGGATGCTGTCCTCGCCGCTAAGGGATCGGTTCGGCATCAAGGAGCAGCTGGAGCTGTATACGCCCGAAGCGATCTTGGAGATCATCCTGCGCTCGGCGGAAATATTGCACATTGACGCGGAGGAGGACGGCGCGCTGGAGATCGCCTCGCGTTCCCGCGGGACGCCGCGCATCGCCAACCGGCTTTTGAAGCGTGTGCGCGATTATGCGCAGGTGCGCAGTCACGGACGGATCGACCTTCCGACCGCACGCGACGCGCTGAGCATGCTTTCTATCGATGAGCTTGGCCTCGATGCGGTGGACATCCGCATGCTGACGGCCATGGTGGATATTTTCGGCGGCGGCCCCGTGGGTCTGGATACCATCGCCGCCTATACCGGAGAGGATGCGGGTACGGTCGAGGATGTGTATGAGCCGTATCTGCTGAAGCTGGGGTTTCTGGCGCGCACGTCGCGCGGCCGGGTGGTGCTGCCGCCCGCCTATGCGCATCTCGGACGTCCTGCGCCCGTTATGGGGAGCAATGCACAACTAAAACTGGAGGTTTGACGCGTGAGAACGAAAAAACGGATCATCCGGGAACAGCAGGAACTGATCGACCAACTGCAGCTGCGCCTTTCCCAGCAGGAAGCCGCCATTGCACATTTACAGACAAGCGTGACCGATTTTCGTTCGCGCGAGCAATCCATTGCCAACGCCATGACCGAGGCCGCCGAGCTGCGCAAACGGATCTGCACCGATGCCGAAAAGGACGCCGCCGCGCTTCGCACCGAGGCGGAGGCCGAGCGCCGTCAGGCGCATCAGGAGTCCGAGACGCTGATCGAGGCCGCCTATCAGAACGCGCGTGATATTGTCAAGGAGGCCAACACCGAGAGCCGCAAAAAGCTGGAGCAGACCGAGGCTGCCATCAACACCTATTCCGAGGTGCTGCATCAGTACAACACCATGGTGCTGGATCATGCAAAAACCGCCGAGGAGAACGCACGCCGTTATGCGGAGTTTTATCGGCAGATGCAGTTTTCCGTGCCGGATCTTCTGGGCGACACCGCCAATCTCGGGTCGCTGCCGGATGCGCCGGATGTGTCCGTCGGTGAGATAGGCGACGATCCCGCCAAGCTCATGCGTAATATTTACACCATCGAAAAGCGTGATCTGCCCGTCACCGACGTGCCGGATCGCACCAGCTGCGAGCCGGAGCCCGCGTGCGACGCGCCGCTTTCGGATGCCGAATGGACGGAGATGCCCGCGGCCGAGCCGGAGCCTGAGGCCGAGCCGGTTTGCGCGGCGGAGCAGGCCGAGGTACAAGCTGAGGTCGAGCCGTGTCAGACTGTGACGGCGGACGCACCGGCCCAGCCCGCCGGGGAACAGATCCCGGAAGAGGAAAACGATGCAGAAGAGCTGCCGCCGTGCGTCAGCGAGCTTGTTTCGGACGAGCCGGGCGCCGACGCGGTGGAGCTGGATCGTCTGTTGGACGATATCATCAACGCGGCGGGCTGATCCCGCCGTACAAAGTCACATCGAGGAGGGAAATAGGATGGAACGGAAGAAAGTCTCGTTTTGGATCTGGCTTGCTGTGATTCTGCTGCTGGCCTGCCTGTTTACCTGTTTGATCTGCGTGCGGATTCATCCGGGGGATGAAAACGCGGTTTTGGCCGATCAGACGGTCAACCTGCTGAGCGTCGCGGTATATCTTGCGATCATCTTTGTGGGACATCCGCTGGCTTTTGCGGCGCTTGCTGTGGGCGCGCTGTTTGGAGAGCTGTTCGGCGGCTATTATCACTACATCATTCCCACAATGTGTGTGGCCGCGCTCCAGTACCTGATGTCCCTGGTGATCCGCAGGGGCAATCACCGTCCCTGGCGGCATTGTATTTTGCTTGCAGCCGTTGTGGAGACGGTCATGCTTGTGTTCTATCTGCTGTATGATCTGATCCTGCTCGGCACGGGCTTTGGCGAGGCGATGCGTATGTTCGGCTATCACATCCTGCAGGGGATCGTGGGCTTTGGCATAGGGCTTGTTCTGCTCAAGCTGTTCTATGAGCATTGGAACGGCGGCCGCGAGGAAATGACCTTTGGACAAAGCGCCAAAAAACCGCGGCGCGATCTCAAATGATGCGGCTGACGGTGCTGGGCAAATACGGCCCGTACCCCGTTCGTGGCGGCGCCTGCTCCTCCTATCTGGTGGAGGAGGGGGATACCGCGGTGTTGTTGGATTTCGGCAGCGGCGCTTACGCGCGTCTGCTGGAACATAAAAAGCTGGAAAGCCTTTCGGCCATCGCGCTGACGCATCTGCACGCAGACCATGCGGGCGATATCGGCATCTTGCGCTACGCGGTGGAGCAGGGGCAGGCAAAGTCGCCGTTTTGCGTGCTGGCGCCGCAGGGCTATCCGCCTCTGGATGCGCCGGCGTTCCGTTATGTCCGCATCTGGGACGGGGCGCAGACGCGTCTTGGTTCGCTGACACTGACCTTTTTGGCGGTTCAGCATGTCGGCGAGTCCTATGCCATCCGTGTCACGGACAGCAACGGAAGCGTGCTGTTTTACACGGGCGACGCGGGGCTGACCCCCGCGTTGTGCGCGCATGCCCGCGGCTGCAACCTGCTGCTGGCGGACGCATGCTGGCCGAGCCTCGACGGCCGAACGCCGCCCTATGCGCACATGACGCCTGCGCAGGCGGGGCAGCTCGCCCGTGATGCAGAGGCTGGGCGCACGCTTTTGACCCATGTCTGGGGCGGCGGCGCGGACGAAGAACAGATGCTGAGCTGCTGTGCGCTTTCCACCGCGTCCGTAGCGGCCGAGAGCGAGACCTATGTGGTATAAACCGGGTTTACCCGCTGAAAAATAAGGAGAAGTATCATGGCAAAAAAGACAATCGAAGACATCAACGTAACCGGCAAACGCGTGCTCGTCCGTGTGGATTTTAACGTCCCGCTGGCGGATGACGGTACCGTTTCCGACGATAAGCGCATCGTGGCCGCACTGCCCACCGTCCGGTATCTGCTGGATCATAAGGCCAAGGTCATCCTGTGTTCGCACCTCGGTCGGCCGAAGGGCGCGCCGGACCCGAAGTATTCGCTGGCGCCCGTCGGCGCCAGACTTTCCGAGCTTCTGCCGGATGTCAACATCTGGTTTGCGGAGGATACCGTGGGCGAAAGCGCCAAGACGGCCATCGCCGATATGAAGGACGGCGAGATCGTGCTGCTCGAGAACGTGCGCTTCTATAAGGGCGAGACCGACAATGATCCCGCCTTTGCCAAGGAGCTGGCGCAGCTTGCGGACATTTATGTGTCCGACGCGTTCGGCACCGTCCACCGCGCGCATGCTTCCACCGCCGGCGTCGCGGCGTATCTGCCCGCTGTCGCAGGGTTTTTGATCGGTAAGGAGCTCAGCGTGATGGGTGCGGCGCTGGAAGATCCGCAGCGTCCGTTTGTGGCGATCCTGGGCGGCGCAAAGGTTGCCGACAAGATCGGCGTCATCCGTAACCTGCTGAATAAGTGCGACACGCTCATCATCGGCGGCGGCATGGCTTATACGTTCTTCAAGGCCAAGGGCTATGAGATCGGCACCTCGTTGCTCGATGCGGACAGTGTGGAGCTTGCAAAGGAAATCATGGCCGATGCGGACAAGCGCGGCGTTCAGCTGCTGCTGCCCGTTGACACCGTCGTGGCCGACAAATTTGATAAGGACGCGGCACATCAGACCGTCGATTCGGACAAGATCCCGGCGGACTTTATGGGCATGGACATCGGCGACAAGACCGTGGCCTTGTTCTCCGATGTGATCCGCAAGGCAAAGACCGTGATCTGGAACGGGCCGATGGGCGTGTTTGAGTTTCCGGCGTTTGCCAACGGCACCGCGATGGTGGCCAAAGCCTGCGCAGAGTGCGGCGGCACCACGATCATTGGCGGCGGCGATTCTGCCTCCGCGGTCAAGAAGCTCGGCTATGCAGACAAGATGACCCACATCTCCACCGGCGGCGGCGCTTCGCTTGAGTATCTGGAGGGCAAGGTGCTCCCCGGCGTTGCGGTACTGAACGACAAATAACACCAACAACAATAAATAGTATAGTATACAGGAAGAAGGACAAAGGATTATGAGAAAACCCATCATTGCAGGCAACTGGAAAATGAACATGACGCCGGACGAGGCCAAGACCCTCGTGCAGGCGCTGATCCCGCAGGTTAAGGACGCCGCTTGCGACGTCGTGGTCTGCCCGCCGTATGTGGATCTGGCCGTCGTCAGCGAGGCCGTCCGCGGCACCAACATCCATCTGGGCTGCCAGAATGTGCACTGGGCGGAAAAGGGCGCCTTCACCGGCGAGATCTCGGTTGCCATGCTTGCCGCGTTCGGCGTAGAATATGCCATCATTGGCCACAGCGAGCGCCGTCAGTTCTTTGGCGAGACGGACGAGGGCGTCAATCGCCGTGCCAAGGCCGCTCTGGCGGGCGGCATTATCCCGATCGTCTGTGTCGGCGAGACGCTGGAGCAGCGCGAAGCCGGCGTGACCGCGGCCTGGGTGTCCGGTCAGACCGTGGCCGCCTTTGAAGGCATTTCCGCTGAGGACGCCGCGCGCGTCGTCATCGCCTATGAGCCCATCTGGGCAATCGGCACCGGCAAAACCGCCACGAGCGACGATGCCAACGACACCATCGCCGTCATCCGTTCCGCCATCGCGGGCGTATACGGCAAGGAGGTTGCGGGCAAGGTGCGCATCCAGTACGGCGGCAGCATGAACCCCAAGAACGCATCCGAGCTTATGGCCATGCCCGAGATCGACGGCGGCTTGATCGGCGGCGCGTCGCTCAAGCCCGATGACTTTGCAAAGGTGGTTCATTTTTGACATGAAGCCCATCACCGCACTGATCATCCTCGACGGCTTTGGCTGTTCCAACGAGGAAAAATATAACGCGATCGCGGCTGACGGCGCCAAAAACGTGACGGCGCTTTGGAACGCGTATCCGCATACCACCATCCGCGCCAGCGGGATGGACGTCGGTCTGCCCGAAGGCCAGATGGGCAATTCCGAGGTCGGCCATCTCAACATCGGCGCCGGCCGCATCGTGTATCAGGAGTTCACGCGGATTTCCAAGGCCATCAGCGACGGGGATTTCTTTGAAAACCCCGCCTTTCTCGGCGCAATGGAGAACTGCAAACAGCATGATTCCGCGCTGCACCTGATGGGGCTCTGCTCCGACGGCGGCGTGCACAGCCACCTCACGCATCTGCTGGCGCTTGTCAAGATGGCACGCGATCAGGGGCTTGATAAGGTCTACATCCATTGCTTCATGGACGGCCGCGACGTGCCGCCGTCCAGCGGCAAGGGCTATATCGAGCAGCTTGAGGCCGAGCTTGCCGTCCTGGGCTGTGGCCGCATCGCAACCGTGATGGGTCGCTACTATGCCATGGATCGTGATAACCGTTTTGAGCGTGTGGAAAAGGCGTATGCCGCCATGACCTACGGCGAAGGCGTCACGGCGCCCACCGCGGTAGCTGCCATGCAGCAGAGCTACGACGCCGGCGCGACCGATGAGTTTGTGCTGCCGACTGTGGTGCTTGACAACGACAGGCCGACAGGCGTCATCGCAAAGAACGACAGTGTGATCTTCTTCAATTTCCGCCCCGACCGTGCGCGGGAGATCTCGCGCGCCTACATCATGTCGGATTTTGCGGGCTTTGCGCGGCGCGGCGGGTTCTTCCCGCTGTACTATGTGTCGATGACCCAGTATGACAAGACCTTTGACGGACTGCTGCATGTCGCATTCAGCCCCGATGGGCTGTCCAATACGTTTGGCGTGTATCTGGCGGCAAAGGGCAAGACGCAGCTTCGTATCGCGGAGACCGAGAAATACGCGCATGTCACATTCTTCTTCAACGGCGGCGTCGAAGCCCCCAATGACGGAGAGGATCGCGCGCTGATTCCGTCGCCGAAGGTCGCCACCTATGATCTCAAGCCTGAGATGAGCGCATACGAGGTCGCCGATGAGGCCGTGCGCCGTATCAAATCCGGCAAGTATGACGTCATGATCCTAAACTTTGCCAATTCCGACATGGTGGGTCATACCGGCGTGATGGAAGCGGCGGTAAAGGCTGTCCACGCGGTGGACGCATGCGTCAAGGAGGTCGTTTCCGCGATCCGGGAGACCGGCGGCCGCTGTATCATTACGGCCGATCACGGCAACAGCGAGAAGATGTGGGATGATGCGGAGGGCGTGCCGTTCACCGCGCACACCACAAACCCCGTGCCCTGCATCCTTGTGGATGACGCCAACCGGACTGCCGTGCTGCGTTCCGACGGACGGCTGTCGGATCTTGCGCCGACGTTGCTCGCGCTCATGGGGCTCGACAAACCTGCGGATATGACCGGAAAATCCCTGATTGTGGGTTGATTTTTCGCTGTTTTGCGGCATTTTTGCTTGCATTTGGCCGGTGCGCATGGTATAATCCCTACTGCAGTCAATTTTGGAGGGTACTTTCATGAATGGTTTGACTTTGGCGATCCAGATTGTTCTGGTGGTCGCTTCGATCCTGATGATCGTTGTGGTTCTGCTGCAGAAGTCCAAATCCTCGGGTCTCGGCGCTGCTTACGGCAGCGATACCGAATCGTTTACGACCCGCGGTAAGGCGGCGAGCCGCGAGGCAAAGCTGCAGAAGATCACGGTGATCATTTCGATCTGCATGGGCGTGCTCGCGCTGGTGCTGATGGTAATTCCGAAGGCATAATCGCGTTTGCATTTTCCACGGAGAAGGATCAAACGGCGCGCCGGGTTGGGTGTGCCGTTTTTCTTCGGCAAAAGCCGTCCTTGCGGAAACGGCGGCATATCGGTATAATGGATTGGGAAAGGAGGGGACGTGACATGCCCGTACATCGCGGCGTCAAGGTTGCGGCGCAGAACCGCAAGGCCTGGCATGATTATCTGATCGAGGATAAGATTGAGTGCGGCATCGAGCTGTGTGGCACAGAGGTCAAGTCGATCCGCGCGGGTCAGCTGAATCTCAAGGACAGCTTTGCCCAGGTGCGCGGCGGTGAGCTGTTTCTGGTCGGCATGCACGTCAGCCCCTACGATCAGGGCAACATCTTTAACCATGACCCGTTCCGTACCCGCCGGCTTCTTGTGCACAAGAGCGAGATTCGCAAGCTCTATGCCCTTCAGCAGGCGGATGGCTACAGCCTGATTCCGCTTCAGGCGTATTTCAAGGATGGCCGCGTCAAGATCGAGCTGGCGGTCGCCAAGGGCAAAAAACTGTTCGACAAACGCCATGCCATTGCGGAGCGCGATGCCGCCCGCGACATGGATCGGCGCATGAAACTGGCCAAGGCGCGCTGACTGCGCGTTTTTGCGGAAGGCGGGGGGACGCTCCGGCCTCTTCTATACATGGGGGTGAAATGGTTTCGACGGGAGCCATGGACACAGGATAAGCGAGCCGAAGCCCCGTGCTTCGATAAAAACGGGAAAAAACAAAGAGTAACTGGCAACAGAAATACTCAGCTCGCCGCCGCTTAATCGGTGACGCGTTCGCCCGCGAAAACCTATCGTTGCGGATACGGGCGTCATTTAGGATAGGGAACGAACCTGCCTAAGCTTTGCGGCAGGTCGGATTTATGAAGCTACCGGAACGCGCATCCTGCCAACGGGAGGCGCGGAAGGGGAATACTTAAATCGTTGGCTCCGCTCGGAGAAAGTCCTGCTACAGGTTTTCGGACGGGGGTTCGACTCCCCCCACCTCCACCATTTACGGAAAAAGCCCTATAAATTGGGCTTTTTTCTTGCTTTTAGCGTACATTCTCGCGTGTTTCTGTCCAATAAACTGAATAAATCACTTTTGTTTTGCCTATTATTCCAGTAATCTTGAATACGATTGCACACGAAATTGCACACGAAACATGTATATCACTTGTCTTTATGCACGATGGAATTGAAGAACTCGTCCACCCGTGCGTCTACCGCTAGGCGTTCGTCCGAGAACGTGTGCTGGTACACGCGGTTCAGCGTGCTGCGCGTCTTCCAACCGCCGCGCTCCATTGCGTACAGGTCAGGGATGTGCAGCTTGACCATGACAGACGCATTGAGGTGCCGCAGATCGTGAAAGCGCAGATGTGGCAGCCCCGCGCTGTGCGTAACGCGTACAAAGCGCGAGTACAGCGCCCTGTCCGAGCGCGGCTCTATGTATCCATGTCCCTGTATCCACGCGGGCGTAAGCTCTACCAGACGCATGATGTAGTCCGGCAGCTCCAGCTTACGCGTCCGCTCATACGCTTTTGTTGCATCCTTGGACACGCGCGTCCCATCGACGGTCACGACGCTTTCCTTCACGGTCACGCATCCGTCCTTGATCGCGGATACCTGTATGCCCCTGATCTCGGACATGCTAAGAGACAGCCACACGGCAAGCATAACCGGCAGCTCAACGTCTGTGCCCTTGACAGCGCTTAACACATCCTCGACAGGCGGCAGCTCGACGATCTGCTTGCGCTTGGCAGGCAGTGTGGTGTGCAGGGTTATAGATTGATCCAGCGCCCGAAGCGCGGCGGACAGAAGCCCGTGTATGTTCCTCAGAGTTTTGGGGCTTGGCTTTGTGCCTGTTCGGACTGATACAGTTTTTGCCTCCTGGTTGATTGCATCCTGAATCACGCGCTGTGTCAGGTTCTTCACCGGCACGTCTGCTAGTTTTTGCAAGTGGTTTCTGCGCAACTTCCTATACCCGGCCACCGTTGATGGCGACAGCACGCCGTCCTTTGTATCGATGTACTGATCTATGGCCTCGCCTACCGTGATTCCGGCAGTGGCCTTCTTGTCGCGGCGCATCTTCCAGTCGAGCGCCTTATAATTCGCCTCGTCCTCGGTGTCCGCCGAAAACGATATGCGCTTTTTCTCGTCCGCGTCCCACACCTGCACGCGCCACGCGCCGGACGGGAGCTGTTTTGCTTTTGCCATG